>NZ_CP054011.1:0-325696 GCF_013267595.1 Prevotella melaninogenica
CATCTTCAAGCGATTCTGTGTTTTGAGGTCTTTTAGTGTCGCTAAGCCTCTTCCTATAAATGGTTGGAGCAACTCCGAACCTCTTTTTGAAGGCTTTACTCATAGCCGCAAGGTCGCTATAACCACATTCGTATGCGATTTCTGAGATGTTTTTGTCATCGTTTTTGAGTAACTCACGGCAATGAATCATACGACATTCGCTTTGCCAAGATAGGAATGTCTTACCCGCAAACTCATAGATATAGTAGGAGAGAGCTACGGTCTGTATTCCTATAGATGCTGCCGTCTTCTCCATTGTAAGCTCTGTATCAGCCAATGGAAATGGGTCCTGATGAAGCCATTTGTCTATTTTTTCTTTGATAGAATTACCTTTGTTATAGTTGTTTGACTCCAAAATCATAATGTGTTTATGTAGATTCACGTGGGAACGTGTGATTGCTATGACAGTAAAGATGATGCAAATCTTTAATAAGGCATGGTAAATTGTAGACGGAACAAGCTGTCCTAACGTTATCATTATGAGGAGTATTCCCGTCCCTAAATAGAACTTGTTGCGTTGTGCTATACCTCTAAGATCTCCGTTTTCATCGATAATTTGATGCTTATATTTAATCAGTTGTGTCACAATCTCTATAATCATCAATAGCTTGCAGAAGAGGATACCAGCCGAAAAGATAATACGCATGAATGCTTGTATTGGCATCGTTTGCTGGAGATCAGCCTGTAGTTGACTATAATTCTGGTAATGATGAATGTCCCCGTTCGCTGCATATATCATCTGTGGGACAAGTAGTGATAGCGGTAAGAGGTTATAGAATAACAGAGCATACTTATTCTTGTAAATCTTTCCATTGCTGAATGTCGTGCATGTGATAAGGAAAGACTCCCAGAGAAGGTATAATGATAATATCGACGGAACGCATAAAATCTCCGTTTCATCGTTTATACTACGTGAAAAATGGCAGCAAAGATATAGAAGAAGAAGCCCATAGTCCAATATAATTATTCTACGCTTAAAAGTGAGTGGACCACTTGGTGACTTCCAATACATCAATACAATGATGGCAAAGCATATAGCCGAAGCTATGATAGCCGCCAATGAGGTTGCATAACTTAGTATCATGATATATTTGTGTTGTTGTCTAATACAAAGATAATAAAATAATCTCAGAAAACCTCACTCTTTCCTTTTTAGTACGGTCTATGCTGGGATTTTATGTTGTATGACAACGTCTCAGAGGTTGTTTTATTTTATTAGGTCTTCTTTTTTGACGTTTTTTGATAGTTTGATTACCTTGAAAAGCATGGTAATCCCTCTTTTTATAAGATTGTAAAGGTGTTGTTTAGTCTTTAAGTTACCATTGTTTTCATAATTAATCGTATGTCATTATAGGTTATATCTGAAGGGCATAACTCCTTAATAGGGTTCATTCCGCTCTCTGTTCCAACATCTTTAATTGTCTGTTTGATGATATTTATTTTCTTTTCATCAATCACTTCTTCAAGCTTTATGTCTCCATTTAGGATGTAAGATACGAGATGTCCTTGGATTGTACCTTCTGTTAATCCTCGTTCTTTGGTAATCTCTTCAACACTTTTTCCAGTTTTGAAGAGGTTATATGTCTGTTCAGAAGTGCTGACTTTTTTCTCTTTAGGTTTGTCTTTATCTTCTTTTCTCTTTCTTCTTTTTCTCTCGTTTCCATCGGAAATACTGTTGAGAATAGCCTCTTGCTTTGCTGTGAGGTAGGTAGTTATAGAGAAACCATCTTCCATTATGCTTTCCAACAGGTCATGCTTTGCCAGGTAAGTCTGTTTAAGTTCAGTGTAAGCGTTGTCAAAACGTTTAGCACCTATTTTATTATTTGTCTGTACTTCCTTGGTCAACTCTATCATTTTGCTGAAGATTTCGGTCAACTCACTATGGAAGTAGAGCGCTCCTTTCTTTATTCTCTCCTTGAAATCCTCTTCGTGAAGCTGCTCGGTTGTCATCTTTTTGATAAGATTCTCCCATTTCATCGATACTTGGATGATGCGCGACTCTAAGTCAGTAAGCGCCATCTTATGTAGTGCATTTATCTTTGTAAACTTGAAGAAGAACTCTGTTAATACCCTAAAGAGAGCCGTTTCGTAGGTTTTAATCTCGTTGAAATTGAATAATTCGATAAGTAATTGGCGATGGTATTCTTCTTTCAAGGCAGGTAAAGCGGAGATACTCTTTTCTGCTTCTTCTGTTTGATGAGAGATATATTCACTTACACGATTATCATTTATAATCGCAGTATTACCAATCGGAGATGCCAAAACCAAACCTTCTAAGGTCTTACAACGACTTAATGCAACATAAACCTGTCCCGAAGCAAAGGATGCTTGCGCATCTATAATAGCATGTTCAAAGGTAAGTCCTTGGCTTTTATGTATCGTGATAGCCCACGCCAGACGCAGTGGATACTGCCTAAAAGTACCCTGCACCTCTGCTTCTATTTGTTTTGTTTTCTCGTTTAATGTGTATTTAGTGTTCTCCCATGTCTCAACTTCAACCTCAAATTCTTCATTCTCTCCAGGGCATAGAACATATATTTTCTCGTTATCAACATGGGTGATGTGTCCAATACGCCCATTATAGTAACGTCCATTGTTGTCATTACGTATGAACATCACCTGAGCACCCGTCTTCAGCGTAAGGTTGAAGTCTGTTGGATAGTTGTATTCAGGGAAGTTACCATCGGTTTTTGCGCTAAAGGTATAGGCTTTTGCGGGAAGTTTACGTAGTTGGTCTTCGTTATAGCTTTCTGCCATTCTGTTATGTGTTGTCAATCGAATATAATCACTACCTTCCTGTGGTTGGAACGTTGGGTCATATCTTTCGTTGAGACGTTGGAGGTCATCTGCAGACACTTTCCCCTCTCTTATATTATTAAGTAAGGTGATGAAAGTTTCATCTTGCTGTCGATAGACGTGGGTTAGCTCAATAGTTACATAGCTAATACTGCGTAATGCCTTTGAACCAAAGAAATAAGGAGTGTCATAGTACTGTCGTAATAGTTCCTCTTCTTCAGGAGTTACAACGGGAGTAAGCTGTTGTAAGTCGCCTATCATCAGGAGTTGTACACCACCAAAGGGCTTGTGTGGCTCACGAAAACGACGTAAAACGGAGTCAATTGCATCAAGAACATCAGCCCGTACCATACTAATCTCGTCAATGATAAGTAAATCGAGCGTACGCATGATCTTGCGTTTCTCTTTGCTATAATCAAATCGATTCTTGATGTTAGTATTGGGTACGAAAGGCGAGAGGGGCAACTGGAAGAAAGAATGAATCGTCATACCGCCCGCATTGATTGCAGCCACACCAGTAGGAGCAACAATAATGTTTCGTTTATTGCTGCGCTCTTTGAGTGTACGAAGGAAGGTTGTTTTACCAGTTCCAGCCTTTCCTGTGAGGAAAATACTTATCCCAGTGTGTTCAACAAAGTCCCACGCATTGCGTAATTCTTGGTTTTTCTCCATTCTTTTTGTGCGTTTTTGCTTGCGGCTGGCAAAGTTAGTTTAAATATTTGAGAAAAGCAAGTGATATTTCTTTGATTTACATCAATCGGCTTGATGCAGGCTAATTAAAAGATAGATTCCTAACTTTATTGTTTGTATCTTTTGTTGGATGTTTTGTTTTTGTCTAACTTTGCACTCGTAATTAAAGGATAACATATTAATGAACAGGGGAAAAAGGTTCCCCATTAAAGGTAAAAAGATTATGATTTCAGTAGTATTATCAGCTGTAGTAGTTGCAGCATTAGTAGCAAAGGCAGTTAACTTGAATAATCACATCACTGCCTAATTAAGAAAGTAATTTAGAAATTTGAGAGTAGTAACAAGGTCCCGTCTGCGTTTATAACGTAGTCGGGATTTTTGTTTTTATTTGTTTTTCAAGTACCGATTTTCGCTTGTTCATACTCCCTTTCTTTCCTTTTCGAAAACTGGTTTTAGCATTTGATGTTTGTGAAATAACTTTACAAAAAGAGAATATAGGAAGTCTAATATTTAAGAAAAAACACCCTTTTGACCTGCTTTTGTAACTATCTTATAATCAGAGTTGTATGAAAGTATATTTTAAAAGGTGCTTGATAAGGATTCAAAAGGGCGTTACTTAGACCTCAAAAGGGCACCTTTTGCAAGCCAATTAAGCCTTAGTTAGCATCCAATTAAGCCTCTTTAATTTCTGAGTCTTTGAATTTTTATTACAAAGCTAATAAAGAATACGAGTTCTTACTTTATCCTTTGAGCCTGTCATCAAATTAGGATAATTGCTTTATTTCTGATTCACTCCATATCCAAAGAGAGCAAAATCAGCTTTTAGTGGGTCATTAGGGAAGATTTCTAACAGTTTATCGGTTAGTTTTCGAGCAACCGACATAGAAGCAGTCTTGCTTGTGATGAGACCTAATTGCAGAGACTGCTGTATGACATGGGTGTCAAGAGGGATGATGAGCGAACGTTGGTCGATAAGATCTGACCATAGTCCAAGGTCTACTGGAGAGTTGGTTCGAACCATCCAGCGTAGGAACATACATACACGTTTACAGCTTGAATTCGTGTTTTTGGGTACGATTCCGACTGCTTCATGTTTTAAGAAATGGTCACAAATAGCTTCAATAGCGGTAATTGCATCAGTCTTTTTACTTCCCTTTTGGAGATTTGCATAGCTGCGAATATAATTTTCCATGTCGCCATACTCCTCATACATCTTTCGTAGTGCGTGGAAGAGGTCGCACATCATAGCATTGGTATACAAGCGATAGAAGCATTGATTGTCATTAGGAATGTCGAGTGTGTATCTTCCTGTTTTAATCCATTCGTAGGGTTCGCTACGTGAGCAATCGAGCAGATATTGTATGCGAGGCAGGAAAACTTGTCGAGAACCATAACTTAGGCAAGCAGCAATAAAAGCGATGGTTTCCTGATTTCTTTTACCAATCACCTGGTGCATAAACCATGATGGGTCGCCATTGAGAAAGGACGAAGTTTCATATTTGTTAGCAAGGGTAAGGAGTCTTTTTCGTAATGACTTCGTTTCTATATCCTTAGAAAAAGACCTCACCATCCCTTCCTCTCCAAGTGAAGAGCGAAGTGAATGGTGAGGTTGCTTTGTATTCCTTAGACTTTTGCTATCTTTGCTTATTGTCTTCGTTTTCTTACTGCTTGCGTCTTGAACTTTAGACATAGTTGTTTCGTTTCTTTTTTATCACATCTCTTTTAGTAGGGAGCGTTTTTTTGAATTTTTTATTATCGGTGTTCTCTTATTATTATGAGCGTGTTATCGACTTTCTATAACTATGCCTTACATTGCAAGACTTAGTCTTCAGCAAGGATTTGAGCAGCGTGATCCTTAGTCTTAATTTGCTTTGGACCGAGGATGCGCTCAATGATACCATCTTCGTTGATGATGAAAGTAGTGCGGAATGTACCCATGTAGGTGCGACCATACATCTTTTTTTCACCATAAACACCGAATGTCTCAACGAGTTTTAAGTCGGTGTCGGCAATGAGTGGGAAAGGAAGTTCGTTCTTCTCGATAAACTTCTTGTGTGACTTCTCGTCCTGTATACTTGCTCCGATAATCACATATCCCTTGTCTCTTAACTCCTTGTAGTTATCACGAAGGTTGCATGCCTGCGCTGTGCAGCCTGATGTTGAATCCTTAGGGTAGAAATAAAGAACTATCTTTTGTCCTTTATAATTGCTCAACTTAATTTCTTTTCCGTCCTGGTCAGTTCCCAGAATCTCTGGTGCTTTATCTCCTACGTTCATATTCTTTCTGTTTTTAATTGATGATTTATCCGAATGCAAAGATACTGAAAAGAAATGAAATGATTACAGTTATAGGAGATAAAGATTCTATAAAACTGCTTTTCAGATGATAGTGAGGTGGGGTATATGAGGGAACTTGCAAAATAGAGGAATCATCTTATACCACTATATATAAAAAAGGTGTGGGATCTCATCTCACGATGAAATCCCACTGGTAACTAAAAATATCCCATTAAAAATAGGATTTTGGTAGTTATTTTTATTTATGCTAATTATTTTTATTTATGTTAATCTGAAAAGATTCAGTATGTATGTTTCCTTTTTTATTACATTTTAGCAAGTGAATTTAGGCAAGACTTATTATGTTTGTCTGTACATCTATTTGTTTCTTGCAGAACGATGTCTTTGTTTCTTCTTCCGTCTTTAATGAAAGAATGTTGTTTTGTAAGCTTACCTACTGCTGCTTGAAATCTTGAATCTTAATCTGTTTATTATGTTCCTGTGATACTCTTTATGCTCAGTAATGCATATAAATTGCGCTGTTATGCAAAAACTTTTTACTATTTTATCTACAATTAAAATTATTGTTGGGTGCAAATATACAATATTTTATTGAATTAATAGATAAATAATACTATTTCTTATCAATAATATGAGAATTAAGGAAAGTATCATGTTTCTCGTTGTACTTGTTAAATTATGACAAAATACTTTGTTCTTACACCTATAATAGAGGCTAATGTGTCTGATTTTTAGGGCTTAAAGATTATTCTATTCGTAAAATATTTAGTTCTAATTTACGGTGAAATCAGCGTTTTTTATGCTTAATCTGATAAAAGAATGACTATGAAATATCATTTTTGTTTTTCTCTTTTTTCATCCTTCTCTGTGCTCAAAAAGGTTGCTTGTGGTTATTTATTCCTTATATTTTGGTTTTAGTTTTGTCGACAGGAAGACTTTTGATTTTTGTTTAACAAAAACTACTTTGATGCGAGAAGGTAGAACTTTAAAAAAGAAACGTCCAAAAGTAAGAAGGGAGTGGATCCTTTTTGTTGGACACACTCCCTTTATATTAGGTATAAAACTCCGTGGTCATTGCTTAATAGATAGTGACACTATAGAGCTTATAAGGCATATCAAATGATATGTACATTATCAAAATATTCTCTTACCAGATGTGTGCACGATTCTGCTGAGGAACGAAGAGTTTGTCACCTTCTTTGATGTCGAAAGCCTTATACCAGTTATCAATCATTGGAAGGGCTGCATTCACACGGCTGATACTTGGTGAGTGAACATCAGAATTGACAATATAAGCAACAAACTGAGGTGCAACGTTACTTGCCCAAACACGTCCCCAAGCGAGGAAGAAACGCTGTGCAGGTGTGAATCCATCTATATCGCTCAATGGTTTTGTTTTCATACTGTTTTCAAGTGCACGGAAGGCAATGTTCAAACCTCCGTTGTCACCGATGTTTTCACCGAGTGTCTTCTCACCGTTAACATGCAAGCCAGGGATTACTTCCTGCTTGTTGAACCAGTCTACAAGAACCTTTGTACGAGCGTCATAGTTCTTCTTATCCTCTTCTGTCCACCAGTTCTTCATATTACCATCCTTATCAAATTGACAACCTTGGTCGTCAAATCCGTGGCTCATCTCATGACCAATGACAGCACCGATAGCACCATAATTAGCTGCATCATCCACTGTTGGATCGAAGAAAGGAGGCTGGAGAATAGCTGCAGGGAAGTTAATACTGTTGGTTGTTGGGTCATAGTAAGCATTAACCGTCTGTGGAGTCATGTGCCATTCCTTCTTGTCAACAGGCTTACCCCAGCGTTTAGCAATACGGTACTTCATAGCTGCTTCCTGTACAGCTTTCACGTTTTCAATCAATGACTTATTGTCATCAATCACGAAAACGCTATCCATATTCTGCCATTTATCAGGATAGCCAATCTTAATATCAAATGCTTGCAACTTTTCTATGGCCTTTTTCTTTGTTGCAGCAGTCATCCATGTGTTCTCTTCAATGCGCTGTGCAAAAGCATCTTGGAGGTTCTTTACCAATGTAATCATACGTTGCTTGCTGCTCTCAGGGAAGTATTTCTGTACGTAGAGCTTACCTACAGCCTCACCCATGATACCCTGTACGAAAGACAAAGCACGCTTCCAACGTGGCTGTTGCTGCTGAACACCGTATGCCACCTTGGTATATTCAAAGTTACGATCAGAGAAGTTATCAGACAACATACCTGCAGAACTTGAGATAACAGCAAGTTCCATGTAGGCTTTCAATGCGTCTAACGGAGCCGTAGCAAGTATCTTCTCAACTTCATGTACAGGCTCTGGCTGTCCAACATCTACCTTTCCACCGTTATTTGGATAGCCGGAAGCCTTCAAAAGATAGTTCCAATCGACACCAGGATAGTTTTTCAAGAGTTGCTCCCAAGTCATTGGGTGATAGTTAGCTTGTGGGTCGCGTGACTTTACTTGGTCATAGCTAACCTTTGCAATCTGGTTCTCAATAGAGAAAGCAGCCTCCATCTTCTTCTTAGCAGTTGCAGTATCGTTGCCAGTCATCTTGAACAAATCATTGTTCAAGCTCTTATATGCTGCTATAACAGCCTTCTGTTGATCGTTAGGCTTTGTATAATATTCAGGATCAAGACCAATACCACCTTGGGAGATACCAATGATATAACGGTCAGAGTTCATTGCATCTACTGTCATACCAAAGCCAACAGGGAAGGTGCCATAGCCTTTCACGTCGAGGTCATACATCAGTTTGATGAGTTCCTTACGATTCTTAGCAGCCCTAACCTTAGCCAATACAGGCTTAATAGGGGTATATCCATCACGGTTGCGGCGTACACTATCCATGTAAAGGTTGTAGATAGAAGCAATCTTCTGTGCTACTGTACCTTTCGTTTGTGGCTTCTTTGCATAATCCTCAACCATTTCACGGATGCGTTTTTTGTTCAATTCTTCCAAATCAACAAAGGCACCGTTCATTGGATGCTCCTTGTCAAGCGGATGGCTCTTCAACCAATTGCCTGCAGCATACTCATAGAAGTTCTCACCGGGCTTCACGTTGAAGTCCATGTTGTTGCGGTCTACGCCCGACTTCAGTCCCTGTGCCATAGCTGATGTAGCTATGAATGAGGCTGCAAAAAGTAGGAATTTTGCTTTCATGTGCTTATTGTTTTATGTGTTAAATATATACTTTCCTGCCATTTAATTTTACTCCTTTTCATCTTAAAAGATGATGTTAAGAAGCCATTTTTTCTTTGATATTATCTTATTACAAAGGTAAATAAAAAAGACTAATGTTATTATATTAGTCGTTTTTTTTGATGAAGAACTACGTTAACGGCTTAATTTTTTTATTCTTTTAACATGTACTACCAGTATTTTTCAAAGTCTTTAAACTTGTAAAAGAACTACTTTGTGGCTTATTACTATCTACTGCTGAAATAGTATCCTTTTGTGTGTGAAACTGTTTTAACCACATATTGGTTAGTTTGTTTTGGTAGTATAGCTTGCTTCTATCAATAAGTTGAACCCATTTTGATAAGTTATTGCAATGTGTTTAGTACTCCGCACCAATGGTGCGGACGCCAAACACCATTGGTGCGAGCCATCAGCACGACATGTGCGGAGTACTCGCACATGGGGTGAAGATGAGAAGAAAGGAGCTTCAAGGTTATTATAATGATGATAATAAGAGGTTAATAACTAATCAATATATGGAACAGACTCACCAGAGTGCAGTACTCATAAGCTTTCTTTTATGCTATGTATTATTTCGATTGCACTGTGGATAGTGCAGGAATCGTTGTGATATGCACTGTAGATAGTGCATTGTTTAACACAAATTGCACTGCGTGTAGTGCAATTTATTGGTAATTTTGCACTATGGTTAGTGCATTTTTCGTATCTTTGTAGCAAAAAGAAGAACTATGGATATTAGTTTAATACAATTTATGCGGGAAAGGGTAGAGTACACCTCTACCACTTTTCATCGTTATTTATATAATCGTATAGACTGGGGAAGACAGATGTTAGGACTGGTTGGTCCACGTGGTGTCGGTAAGACAACGATGTTTCTACAATATATAAAGGAGCATCAGTCAGAGCAGAATATGCTTTATGTTTCAGCTGATTATGTCTATTTTTCATCTCATACACTTATTGATTTAGCTGATGAGTTCAGTAGAGAAGGAGGAGAATATCTCTTTATTGATGAGATTCATAAGTACTCAGGTTGGGCACAAGAACTAAAGCAAATATATGATACTCATGTTGATTTGAAAGTTGCTTTTACCGGTTCGTCGGTTCTTGATATAATACAAGGAGAGGCAGACCTTAGCCGTCGTGCTCCAGTTTATCATTTGCAGGGGCTTTCTTTCAGAGAGTATCTGGAGATGTTTAAGGGCATTGTTGTCCCAACTTATAGCTTAGAAGATATTCTTCATCATCGCGTGGAACTCCCCAAAGGACTGGAACATCCACTACCTTTGTTTAAAGAGTATTTGCGCCATGGGTATTATCCATTTGGAGATGACGTTGAGTTTATAATGTTATTAAACCAAAGTGTCAATCTTACAATGGAGGTTGATATTCCACAGTTTGCGAATATGACGCTTTCAACAAGTCGTAAGCTAAAGAAGTTGCTTGCTATAGTTTCTCGTAGTGTACCTTTTAAGCCTGTTATGGATTCTTTAGCAACAATGGTGGGAGTGAGCAGGAATGTACTTCCTGATTACTTCTTATATATGGAGAAGGCTGGAATTATTAGTCAACTACGAGATGCAACTGGTGGTATAAGAGGATTAGGTAAGGTGGATAAGGTTTATCTCGATAACCCTAATTTAGCTTATATCTTAGCAGGTAGTGAAGCTAATATTGGGAATATAAGGGAAACTTTCTTCTATAACCAGTTGAGAGTACATAATGATATTATAGTTTCTCGTATCTCAGACTTTGAAATTAATGGTGTAACCTTTGAAGTTGGAGGAAAGAGTAAGGGACAAAAACAGATAGTTGAAGCTAAGAAGGGGTATGTAGTAAAAGATGATATTGAGATTGGTACAGGTAATATCATACCTCTTTGGATGTTTGGATTGAATTATTAAGAAGTGTATCTCTCTAATATAATAGGTAAGAAACACGAATACTATACCAAAGCAATCGCCCTCATCAGTCCAGGATAAAAATGAAGTTTGGACAGATGAGGGCGATTGTTGTTATGTTAATGTCTGATGTTGAGGCTTACTCCTGTTCTTGTTCCTTCTCATTGAAGAGAGCATCTTTAAGCTTCTGATAGAGGAATGAGAGGATAAGGAGAATGGCTCCAAGGCTGATGAAGACAATAATCTTACCGAGAGCAGGCATTGCCCATACGTCATTGAGAATGAGTTTACCAATGACAATACCGAATTCTGCCAAGCTAACAATACGAATCTCCTTACTGTGGTAACGCATACCGATACACATCAAGATGAAGGCTGCAATACCTAACGACAAAGAGAAGGCGGTACTGAAGTTTACTTCATTGAAAGTAATCAGCAATAAACGCGTCAATGTGAGCCACATCAGTGTTGATATGATGGAGTATTCTGTATGTAAGCTTCGTGGGTTAGAGGCAACAAGGAGTTGACCACGCATACAATATGCCATATAAGCGATTGTTACAAGTGCCATTAACCACCTCAGTAAGAGTCCGTATGGAGCTGTGTCATTCCATACAGTCATAGCAAATAAGATTCCTGCAAGATAGAGGCTAATCTCGTATGCCAACTTGTTTTCACTTATTTCGAAGCGTTTGCGCAGGATAAGTGCTCCTCCTAAGAGCATTATGTTTGCTGTAAGTAGAGACGCATACTCTGATATTGGTTGCTCAAGATGGAAGTAGAAGTTGTCTCTGAAAGCAAGGAACAGGATGCTGAAGCCCAGCGCATAGGCTATAGTATTGCATGGAGTGTATGCGATTAGACGCTTCGTATCACTGAATAGTTCCTTATTAAATTGCATAATGACAGCTACAACATAGTAGGCTATACTTACAAATGTAGTCACAAAGAAGGCACCATTGAAGAATAAACTTTCTCCTGTATCATGGATGAAGGTGTCAGTTGTTCTGTAGTATGCCAATGCTCCCAACGTTAGGAGTAATAATACTGCTGAAGCCAACTCGTAGATTCTGTTTTTCTCCTTTGTGAAGAGCCACAAAAGAAGTACTGACTCAGCTGCCCATACCATAAGAACATTGGCTGCGCTGAACAGAATTGGAATACCCATAGAGGCGAATGTGACCGCAAGTCCTAACATAAGGTTGCGCAGTGTGTCTTGTCCTTCGACGCGGAATCGCAAATAAAGGTGTATTGCCAGGTTGACAGCAGCTATGAAGAAAGCTAAGTAAGCTGTCGTATCAGATGATGCCTCGAATTGTTGTAAGAGGAAATCGCCATAAATAAGATACATGAAGCTATTAGCTGTGATGATACCCAATAGTCCAAGTCTGGTATTTGCACCATACTGTGTGCGCAGAATAAAGACAACAGGCAATAGGAAGATGACGTAGAATAATGTTGCAAAAGCAAATAGGGTAGGATAAGTTGTGCCAGCCTCACTATCAGAAAATGATCCTAATGCAGTTGTTCCCCATAATATTATATAGGTGAAAGCGAAGGAAACCATAGGTAGTATTGCCCATTTCTTATACATTGCAAGGCAGAACATACCAATGTTCAATATGGTAATATAAATCTGTAGGCTAATGATACTACTTGAGTCCGTACTAATAATGAAAGGTGCAATAAAGCCGCCAACGAGTGCTGTGACTGCCAATTCCTTCCTATCGTATAGGACGGAGACTGCCGACATGAAGATAGTTGTGACGCATAAGATCACGAATGCTATTGTATGAGAGAACAGGGCATAGTAATGGAAGGCGATGGCTGTAATCAAATAGTAGATACCAAAGGCACCACCTGCTAACAGTGAACTGAAAGTATGGTAGCGTTTGTGTAATCGTTCAGCCAGTACTAACATACCTGCACCGACCGCATAGCCCATCAACGTACGTGCAGTCTCATTGATCCAGTTCTGGTCGATAGCATATTTAACGAAGAAACCGATACCAATGATAAAGATAAGAATACCAATCTTTCCAAAGAGATTCTCACCGATATATTTCTCAAAGTTGGTCTCAGAAGTGGCATATTCTTCTATTTCCTCCTCTTCCTCCATAGCCATTGCAGGTTCTTCCTGTTCTTCTTCTACAGGTTCTTCAATGGTTTCAGGGGTTTCTTCCTCAACTTCTGGAGTCTTATCCTTTGTCTCTTGAATAGGAATTTCTACTGTAGAAGGTCTGATATCCTCATTGTGTGCAATAGGAACTTCTATAGTTTCTGGTGTTTCCTGTGGCTCTGGCTGTTCGTTTTCAGCCATAGTCTCTGTTTCTTCAGTCTTATCGGTTGTTGGTGTTTCGTCCGTTATAGGCTGTTGCCACCAGTTAGGATTAGGGCTGACGGACTCATTCTGAACTTCCTTCGGAGTTTCTACGACCTGCTCCTTAGGTTGTTCAAGAGTCTCTTTTGGCTTTGTTTCTGTTGCAGTTTCAGCTTGTTTCTGTTTCTCACGCTGCATCTTTTCAATGATAAGTTTCAGTGTGGAAATCTCAAAACTGACGTTGTTTAGCGTATTACTTATTTGGTTAAGCTTGGAGATAAGATAGAAGAAGCCCAATAATGCTATTGAAAATAAGATGATACTAAAAAAGGATAGAAAATCATATTCCATGTTCTAAGTATTTAGTTTTGGGTGTAAAGATAATCATAATGTATGATAATGACGAATGTTACCCAAGAATAATACTTATTTCCTTTGTTTTAAACCCAAATTGGAAGCCATACTATAGTAAGAATTAAGTTCTTCCGTTGAATCTGTGGATGCTTTTTGTATAGCGTTAACGGAACAAAAACATAGTTAGGGCTGGCTACTATCTATTCTTTTCTCATCCTCCAACACAGGGAACTTTTTTCTTTTTAATACTTAAAAAGTAATAGATAACGCTTTGAAAAATCATTACATAAATTCGAGTAAACGATCTATAAATAAGAACAAAAACACATGTAAAAAGCAAGGCTGTAACCATCAGTAGTACAGTTAGTTATAAAGTAGCATCAGAAAAGGTGCTTGATTGGACTTCAAAAGGGCGTTAGTAAGGGTCTTAAAGGGCACCTTTTGCAAGTCAATTAGGCATCTTTAAGAAGCCAAAAGAGCATGTGTTGGTTTTGAATCATGCGAAAATAGTTTACAAATATCATTGGTGTGCTAATAGGTTGCTTGTAGAATACTGAATGACATTGTATCCATTTGCATTTTATCTCGTTGTTTATCCTCTTTTGTACGACCAACTAATTTGAGATAGTAATAGCCTACAAGCGTGTAACTCTTTATTCTATTTTTAATTTATACATTTAATAGTAGAACCCCAAAAACACCTATTGTGGGCTAATGAGCGTTGGTTTAAACCTATACAGGAAAGCATCCACACATTTAATGGAAGAACCTATAAAACCCATGCGAAACAAGACTTACTTGCTAACACCGTATTATTTTGTACTTAAACTTTGCCTTGTACTAAAATAGTGTTAACTTTGCAAGCAAATATATACGTTTACATGAAATTTATTAAGTATGCTGTCAGTTTACTGAATAAGGCGTATCAGCCCATTAAGGACAACGTCTCATTCTTTTTCTTCATGTACCTTATCGGTATATTAGTATCATATGCGGAGTTGCCAACCAACAACCCTGATGCTACTGTATATAGTAACCTGTGGTTAGAGTTGTTTCTCGACCTATATGTTATCTGCATCATTCTCACACTATTCCCTCTAAATATTCGCCGATGGATTCGTGCTTTTTTGTATATCATCGCTTACTGCACGAGTCTTACCGACCTCTTCTGTTGGGTAAAGTTCCAATCAACGTTGAATCCGTCAATGCTCCTACTTGTTGGTGAGACTGATGAACGTGAGGCAAGCGAGTTTTTCAGTAGTTATTTTACGTCAGACCTTATCTTCTCAAGTGTAGGATTACTACTGCTTGTTATGCTTATTCATATTCTAACAACATTTCTGAAGAAGGTAAAACTGTCACCAGCTATTAGCTATAAGATAACAGTGGCGAAACAAATCATTAACCATAGTCACCACATCCTTGGGGGCGTTTGTCTCGTATTTCTTGGTTGGGCGATTGAATCATCTGCGCACAACAAGAAAGAAATGGTACAAATGTTCTCTTTAGACACCATTGGCTCTGTAGAACATGAGCTAACAACGTCAGACTGTGCACAGTTCTATCTGCCTGTTTATCGCCTTGCTTTCAGTATTTTCTCTAATGAGTTAGCATCGCAACAAGTTGACCGTCTCATCGAAGCTAAAGACAAGATGAGTGTGGATAGTTGTTCGTTTAAATCGCCAAATATCGTCCTTATCATCGGTGAAAGCTATGGAAAGCTGCATTCACAACAGTATGGCTATTTCATGCCGACGACTCCACGTCAGATTAAACGAGAGAAGTCGGGATTACTTGTACCGTTCAGTGATGTCGTAGCACCATGGAATCTGACCAGTTTCGTGTTTAAGAACGTCTTTTCTCTACACGTTGTTGGAGAGAAAGGTGAGTGGTGTGATTACCCACTTTTCCCTTCACTCTTCCGTAAGGCAGGCTATCATGTGACCTTTATCACTAATCAGTTCTTGCCTAAGGCAAAGCAGGCTGTATATGATTTTAGTGGTGGATTCTTCCTTAATCATCCAGAACTTTCAGAGGCGATGTTCGATTCACGCAATCAGCAATTATACCGATTTGATCGAGGATTGCTCGATGATTACGATAAAAATCAGCAACAACACAACACCGATCATAATCTTATCATCTTCCATCTCCTCGGACAGCACGTCAAATATAACCAACGTTTCCCAAGCGACCGTCGCCACTTTAAGGCAGAAGATTATGAGAAGAAACGTGCCGACCTTGATGGAAAACAGCGAAATGTATTGGCTGATTACGACAATGCTGTCTTATATAATGACTCCATTGTAGATGCTATTATTAGTCGTTTTGAGGACAAGGAGGCTATCATTATCTATATGCCTGATCATGGAGAGGAATGCTATGAGGGTAATCGTGGATTCATCTGTCGCAATCACTCGGCTGCTATTGATTACGACTTAGCGCATTATGAGTTTGAGATTCCTTTCTGGATCTTCTGCTCTTATAAGTATGCTGCTAAGCATCCCGACATTTACAAAGAAATAATTGGTGCTAAAAATCGTCGTTATATGACGGATGCACTACCGCACATGCTGCTCTATTTGGCAGGTATTCATACGAAAGACTACCATGCAGAGTATAATATCCTCAGTCCACAATACAATGAAATGAGACCGAGAATATTAAAGAATACAACGGATTACGATAAGCTTACTCGTCCTTCGGAGAAGCATCTCTTACCGAAGCAGAAGTCTATATCAAAATAGAAGACAGCTTCCAAGGTGGCTGCTGGACGCATAGAGGGGAATTAGAGCAGTATAAAGGAACGCTTAAAAAGGACAAAATCAATCATTAAAGTTAGGATGTTGAATAAGGAAAAGAAGACATATATAGAACATTCCGTACCAAAACAGATGAAAGAACGTAGAGAAGCGTTGCTTACGCGGGTAGAGTGTGATGCGTTGAGAGGGCTTGCCATTATCGGAATCTTCCTACATAATTACTGCCATTGGTTGCGTCCAGTGGTAAAGGAGAACGAATATCAGTATTTCCAACGCAATGTAGACAAACTCTATCAAGTGTTACAGGGGTCGTGGAACGAATTGTTCTTCTTTCATATTCTATCGTTCTTTGGGCATTATGGAGTACCTGTATTCCTCTTCTTATCAGCATACGGCTTGACGATGAAGTACGAAAAGCAACAGCCAACAGTGCCAACAAGTATGCTGCAGTCACAATCAAGTCTTCCAGTCTTTGGTTTTATCAAATATCATTGGGTAAAACTTTTCCGTATGATGATAGTTGGCTTTGTGGCTTTTACGATGTTTGACGCTATTACAGATGCTCCACACGATTATCATGTGATGGATATTATCGGTCAAATGGGACTTTTTAATAATCTTCTTCCCAATCCCGACGATATTATTTGGCCTGGTCCTTACTGGTTCTTTGGGCTTATGATACAGTTGTATATCGTGTATCGACTTTTCCTTTATCGCCGACATTGGGCATGGAATGTTGTGTTGATAGTGCTTTGCTTTGCCATACAGTTATCCTGTGAACCAGAGAGTGAGGCTTTGAACCGCTGGAGATATAACTTTATCGGTGGGATGCTGCCATTCGGCTTTGGTGTACTTTATGCGAGATACGCACACGCCTGGACGACTGCTACAAATCTTGTAGCCTTTGTCCTTTCATTATTTGCCATACTATTGATGAGTTTCAATTATATAACATGGTATTTTGTTCCACTTGTAATATGTGTTGCCTCTATTACCTTTGTGAGATTACTCAGTTGGATAGAAGGTGTAGTTGGCAATAAGTACTTCTCTGTTATGAATGTTCTCTCGTGGGTTGGCAGCATCTCAGCAGCCCTTTTCGTCTGTCATCCTATCACAAGAAAGATATTTATTCCAATCTCTCGAGGGGGAGAGTATTGGACGGGACTTCTCCTTTACGTTATCTCGTCGCTTTGTTTAGCATGGTTGTTCAAAGAGTTAATGAAGAAGATACCGAGTCCAAAGTTAAAGTAAAGGAGTCTTATAAATACACGATTTCATCGCAATAAATGAAGATAAGAAGCATTGACTTAGCTGATATAAGCCGTTACCGAGGAGAGTTGATGGGGTTGGCCATCATCTTCGTTATTCTTTTTCATGTGGGATTGCCACGTGAAGATGCCTTCTTTGGCTTGAAGAGAATGGGTAATATCGGTGTAGACTTCTTTCTCTTCTTGAGCGGTATGGGCTTGTGGTTCTCTTGGACAAAGCACCCTTCACTGCGAAAGTTTTATCTTCGACGTTTCTTACGTGTCTATCCTACTTGGCTCTTCATGGCCTGTCTCTACTATATACCCGATTTCCTTAACGTCAATCTCACAGGACATAGCGGGCACAGTATGAATATCATAGATCTCATCGGGGATATAACGATTAACTGGGACTTCTGGATGCACAATGAGCTAACGTTCTGGTATATCCCAGCTATTATGGTTTTCTATCTTTTGAGTCCATTTTATATGATGCTTATCGCCAAGAATCCTATCTATCGTTGGACTCCTGTTATCATGATAATGTGGTGTGTAGTGGTGGAATATATTACCCCTTTGCATGATTCAGTAGGTCATTTAGAGATATTCTGGAGCCGTGCACCCATCTTCTTTATAGGTATTAACATTGCAGAGGCGGTGAAACGGAAAGACATCGTGGGTGGCTCGGCTATTTGGATGATAGTGATAACATTCATTATTGCTCTTTCCTCTTGTCTGTTTCTTGAACAAGAGAAGCACGGACAGTTCCCTTTATTCCTTGAACGTATGCTTTATATCCCCCTTACGTTTACATCGATTATCCTCTTCAATCAAGTCCTTCGTCATACACCAAAGTATGTCAACAAGATGCTAAAAGTCTTTGGTGCATTGAGTTTGGAACTTTATTTGATACATTCCCACTTCGTACTCGATTATCTTGAGCAGACTGATTGGTCTTATTGGCACAAGTTTGTTGTGACGACTGTCATCAGTCTGATATTTGCATGGCTCTTACAGACTGTAATTAAATGGATTATAACGCCCATAGAGAATAGAATAAAATGAAGAACCTTATACTGTTAATACGTCCACATCAATGGATTAAGAATCTTATCGTCTTCCTTCCAGTCTTCTTTGGAGGTGCTTTACTGCAATGGGAAGCGGTTTATGCGGGGTTAATCACAGTCCTGTCATTTAGTCTGACGGCCTCGTCAATCTATTGTCTGAACGATATTGTCGATGTTCATGATGACCGTCAGCACCCAGTGAAATGTCATCGTCCAATGGCATCGGGGGCTGTTAGCATTACACAGGGCTATATATTGATGGGATTGATGTTTGTTCTGTCGATGAATTCGACCTTTTTGTTGCATGCACATCAGGTCGAAACAGCCAGTGTAATCATCTTCTATTGGCTGTTAAATATAGGTTATTGTCTCCGCTTGAAGCGTTATGCAATCATTGACGTGTGTGTTGTTGCCTTCGGATTTGTACTTCGTATCCTTGCTGGAGGATATGCAACAGACATACATCTGAGTAAGTGGATTGTTCTGATGACATTCTTGTTAATGCTCTTCTTGTCCTTTGCAAAACGCCGTGACGATGTTGTGAGGATGAACGAGACTGGCCATGCACCTCGCCAGAATACGATTCGTTATAATCTTACGTTTATCAATCAAGCCATTACGATTACAGCGAGTGTCACCCTCGTGTGCTACATTATGTACACAGTAAGTCCCGAAACCATCGCAAATTTCCATACGGATCACCTTTATCTGACCAGTGTCTTTGTACTTTTGGGGCTACTACGTTATATCCAAATATCAGTTGTCGACAAGAAGAGTGGTGACCCAACGAAGGTGATGATACACGACCGTTTTATGCAGCTCATCGTCTTAGCCTTCGGACTTGCCTTCCTTTTCATTATCTACGTACTTAAGAATATCCAATAGGACATGAGAAAGATATATGCTTTCGACTTCGATGGCACACTGACTACTAAGGACACTCTCCTTGAATTTATCCGCTTTGCAAAAGGAAGCGGACAAATGTTTCGTGGTTTTCTACTCTTTTCACCCCTCCTCATACTGATGAAACTGCATCTTTTCCCTAATTGGAAGACAAAGCAAAAGATATTCTCCTACTTCTTCAAAGGGATGAATATTAACGATTTCAACGCACTTTGCACACGCTTTGCAGAGCAAAACAAACATCTACTTCGTCCTGCAGGAATAGAGAAAGTAAGACAGGCTATCGAAGAAGAACAAGCTACTGTACTTATCATCAGCGCAAGCATTGACAACTGGGTACAACCTTTTTTCGATGAAATCGATAGAAAGATACAGGTAATAGGGACGCAAATAGAAACAAAGGGAGGTCGTCTAACAGGACAATTTACCACTAAAAACTGCTATGGACAGGAAAAGGTGAATCGCCTCACAGCACTTTATCTACATCGTGAAGCCTACGAATTAATCGCCTTTGGAGATAGTAGAGGCGATAAAGAACTACTTGATTTTGCAGACAAAGCCTTTTACAAACCTTTCAGAAATAAGAAATAGAATGCTGAAGAATGAAATAAAGAACAAGAAAAAGCTTGGTGAAATCGTACGTTTTATCATCGTTGGATCATTAGCTGCAGCCATACAATACGGCACATATTTGCTATTAATATGCTGGCTACAGCCTCTCATTGCAAATACCATTGCTTACCTTGTTAGCTTCACATTCAACTATATCGCTTCCACACGTTACACCTTCCGTGTAAAGTCTACTACCAAACGAGGCGTAGGCTTCATCTTTTCGCATATCATCAACTTCCTTTTGCAAAGTGTCTGCCTGAAAATCTTCCTTCTTTTAGGTCTCAGCAAGCAGATAGCATTGATTCCTATGTTCGCTATTTGTGTTCCAATCAACTTTCTTTTAGTGCGCTTTTTCTTACATAGGAAGTAAGGTGTTACTCCTTATTAAGCCTCAGATGCAGCTTGTTTTCATGAAAAGAATTGTTTTTGTTCACAAAAAGAAGTTCCTCAATAAACAGACATATAGCTAAGACAGTCTATTATCTATCCTATTTTCATCCTCTTTCATTGAACATCTTTTTATTTCAAGATTTCGAAAAGCTGCAGATAGGTATTTGAAAAATCATTACATAATTTTAAATAAAACACCAATAAATAACGGCAAAAACATATATACGAAGCAGTTTTGTAACCATAAGGAAATCAATTGGTTATAAAGTAACAAAGAAAAAGGTGCTTAATTGGATTTCAAAAGGGCGTTAGTAAGGGTCTTAAAGGGCACCTATTGCAAGCTAATTAGGCGTCTTTTAGAAGCCAAAAGAGCATGTATTGATTTTGAATTGCACGAAAATAATTTACAAACTTCAATTAATAAGGGAATAAGTTGTTTGTGAATACAGATAGACTTCGTACCTAATGACGTTTATCATGTAGTTTATCCCCCGTTCTAAAACTATTTAATTGGGAGGTAATCATACCATATATGTGGATTAAACTCATTCTGTTAACAATCTACGTGTTTAAGGGAAGAACTTTTATTATCGTGAAAAGAAGTCGAAATAGTAGGTAGATAGCTACGTGCAAAACGAGTTCTTCTCATTATTTCCTTTGTTAAATGTGCTTTAATTCGTACCTTTGTACCAAATAATCAAAGCTACTCAATGCACATATTCGATATTTTCAAGGTGAAGAAAGAAGAACGCTGGCTGGCTTTTACCATGTTAGCAGTCTTTGTTACGTTCAATGCGATGGTGATAGCAAGCCACTATCACGTCTACACCATGGAAGCACATGGTGGATTTTGGAGTGTCTTTACCAAGAATTTTCGTATGTCAGGCTATGATTGCTGGTCGTGGATAACGGTCTCGGGAGGTCGTATCCACTTCGTTACTTCACGTCATCCGTTATATCTTACTTTTCTTTATCCGCTCTATCTGCTCAATGATTGGCTCATACAAAATGTAGGATACAACTTTGCTGTGTATTTCATGGCTGTCATCATTGTCTTTTCGGCATTCTATGCAGTACTCTTTATGTACCGTGTTTTCCGTGAAGTATTGGAGTTGAGGCGGAAAGATGCAAGACTACTTACCTTGTTGTTATTCTCTTTTGGACACGTACTTATCCCAACCATGGTGCCCGACCACTTTGTTATTTCTTTGATGCTCCTCTCTCTGACACTTTACATCACAGGAAAGAAGATGAAGAAGGGACAATTACTAACAGCTTGGCAATCGTTAGTTCTAACCTTCTTCACGGCAGGAATGGCAACTTCAAATGGGGTGAAGACCCTGTTGGCAGGCTTATTCACCAATGGGAAGAAGGTATTTACTTGTAAGTTTATTTCTATCGGAGTAGTCCTTCCATTGCTCTTATTACTTGGTATTCAACAGTCTCAATATTATCTTTTGGAGGTTCCACAGCAAGCGGTTGTTCGTCATATCGAAAGTGAAGCACTAAAGAAGAACCCACAGAAGGTACTCGAACATAAGAAGCAAAGAGATGAATGGCAGCGAACACACCTCGGTCAGCCTGTTGGAGACGGGGTGATAACGAAGTTGATGGATGTCTCTACACCACGTGTTCCAACCATCGTAGAGAACTTCTTTGGTGAGTCTATTCAGCTTCATCAGCGTTCGTTATTAAAAGATGTTTCGTGGGAACGACCTATCTTCGTGGAGTACAACTGGAGCGTGAATTATATCATCGAGGCTTTTATAGTCCTCTTATTTATAGTCGGTATTGTGTTTAGCTATAAGCAACGGTTCTTTAAAATGCTTTTAGCTTGGTTTGCTTGTGACCTCACCTTGCATCTCATCCTCGGATTTGCCGTCACTGAAGTGTATATAATGACTTCAGGATGGGCATTCATTATTCCCATCTCCTATGGTTATTTACTGAAACGATTGTCGATGAAATGGCTAAAATTGATGCGCGTAGCGTTAATCATGCTAACCATCTACCTTTGGATTTACAATGCAGGACAGACAGTCTATTACTTAATGTCGTAAGCTTAATGTCGTAAGCTTAATGTCGTAAGCTATGTGGATGAAGTTTATTAAAATAAGAAAAGGCGAGCGCCTTTCGGTTTGTTTATTCCTCCTGTGGCAGCTCATCATGCACGCCACAGTGATTATTCCTTACTATTCGGTGTTCTCAAGAATATCAAAGGATTATCGGAAAAACATCCTCGATTGGTTCCATGTGTCAGGTTTCGACCCACTCACTTATTGCGTTGTTACCGACTGGACTACAGCCTACGATGTGCATAGACACCCTTTATTGGCTTTTTTCTACTATCCGGTCTATCTTATTAATCAGGGATTAATGAGCTTATTGGGCATTAACTGTGTACAGTTCTTGGTTGCTATCGTCCTTCTCATCAGTTCCCTTTATGCGTTCCTTTTAATGATACGAATAGGAAGAGAGCTCCTTCATCTCTCGCAACGAGAGTCTTCTGTACTTGCTTTTTTACTCTTCTCCTTCGCATACGTACTATTAGCAGCTATCTCACCCGACCATTTCATCTTGTCGTTATTTCTTATTCTTTTAGTGATTTATGTGACAGGTAAGCAGATGGCAGAGCATAAACCCTTGAAAAAATGGCAGACGATTGTCTTCTTTATCCTTACTGCTGGCGTATCACTTAATAATGGATTAAAGGTGTTATTAGCTGATTTTTTCTCAAAGGGAAAGCGTTTCTTTCATCCTAAGAACCTCATTTTTGTTGTCATCTTACCTTCCGCAGCAATCTGGAGCTTTGGTCTTTGGGAGTACAAAACGTTCGTTGCCGATAGTGTCAATACGCGAAAGGAACACGAAAAGAAAGCTGTAAAGGATGAGAAGACTAAGATGTGGAAAGAGTTCAGCGATACTACGCTTCTTAAAGATAGTAAACAGCAGAAAGAAGTGTTTGCGTTACTATGGAAAAAACACCGAAAGGCACAGCTGAAGGCAAAGTATAGCGCACCACAATATGCTCATTCTGGTACGCCAGTGAGTAAACAACCGTTCTTGAACTGGACAGATGTGACTACTTCTCGCTGTGAGACCCTCGTTGAGAACCTCTTTGGTGAGTCAATACAGTTGCACCAGAAGTACACGTTATGTGATGTTATTCGCAATCGCCCAGTCTTCGTTAGTTATAACTGGGTCGTAAACTATATTGTTGAAGGTCTTATCGTCTTACTCTTTTTAGGCGGAATCTGGGCTGGTAAACGTAGTAAGCTGATGTGGATGTGTTTGTCATTCTTCGCCCTTGACATGATACTTCATATAGGCTTAGGGTTTGGTATTAACGAGGTATATATAATGACAGCGCATTGGGCTTACGTCATACCGTTGTGTATAGGTTGCCTGATAAAGTCAATGAAAGGTGGGATTAGGAATGCTATCACCCTACTGACAGCCTTGATAGCTTTCTTCCTCATTGTTTATAACAGTGCGCTCGTCATCTTCACACTATAGTAAAGTTATGGAAAACAAAGCCTCTGTATCAATAGTCCTCTGTACTTACAATGGTGAGAAATACGTGAGGGAGCAGATAGACTCACTGCTCGCTCAGTCTTATCCTATCCATGAGATTATCATTCAAGATGATGGATCGACGGATCAGACATGGGAGATACTACAAGCGTATGCGTCAAAACATGCTGTTATTCGTACTTTTAAGAATGAAGGCGAACATGGTGTTAATGCGAACTTCCTTTCTGTATTGCATCGTACAACAGGTGATTACGTTGCCATTTCCGACCAAGATGATATCTGGGAGAGGGATAAGATAGAGACACAGATGCGTTGTATAGGAGATAAGTTGCTATGTAGTGGACACTCACGCCCCTTCTCGACGGATGGTTCCTTTGCTTATTTCGACAATAGACCACGTAATGTGAATATCTTTCGAATGATGTTCTTAGGTCTACCGGGCCACACCTTATTATGTAAGCGAGCATTGATTCATCTCCTACCACCCCTCGAGAGTCCTGTTTTTAAGGTCACTCTTTACGATGCAGTGTTGAGTATTATTGCCGCATCCTACGACAGTATCGTGTATTGCAATAAGGTGTTAGTGAACTTCCGACGCCATGCAGAGGCTACTACCTACAATGATTATAGTAGTAGTCTACCCTCATGGAGGAATGCTCTCACTGAGTTAACGTGGAGTCTGAACCATTATAAAGAGATACGTAAGAAGGTTGTTCCCATCTTTCAAGGTAAGCTTATGTTGATGGAGGGCTTATATTCAAATATACACGATTTCATCGAAGCCCGCGAAGCAATGCGAATGGAGACCAAGCAGGGCGTCTTTGCTTTCTTACGTTTACAATATCTACTAACGAAGAACTATAAGAAGCTCTTTCATACATCAGGTGGTGGACCTATTAAGCTACTTCGTGCTATGCTTTATCCTATCATGCAGTTGTACATGTACCACTAAGATTAATGCTATTACCCTTTCTTACGATGAAAGTAATTGAGACACTCCTTTAGTGTTTGCGAACCTCCCATCTTCATTACGATATAATAGAGTAGGGCTGCCAAGACGACTCTCGTCAGCAATAGAAGTAGAAGACTCTGTATCCATAAGGTAATGAGATAGGTTGAAATCATTACCGCCACGGATGTTAATAGATAAGGACATATATCTTTAAGGATATCTATGAAGCGTATGCCAATCTCTTTATGTGCAAAGAACTGCCACACACCCAACCAAAGGATAGTAATAGCTGTATAGACACTCACCATGAAGACGATTCCTTGTTGGTAACATAGGATAATGAGTCCTACCTGTGCTACGATTAATAAGACCGTACACCACATATAAACAGCAGACTTACCTCGACTGAGAATGAGGTTTTGATACATTGTATAAAAAGGTAGGAAAGCCCCGATAATACAAAGAATACGCAACAAAGGAATACTCTCTATCCATTTATCTGATATAAGAAGAATGATAAATTCGTGCGATATCATCGCTAATCCGAACATAGCAGGAAAGACCAAAAAGGCGGTAAAACGCATCATTTTTCTAAACACATTTACTTGCCTTTTGAGGTCATTATTCACCTCTACCAATACTGGTTGCGCTACTTGTGACACTGTTCCTGATACAAACGTGCTTGCCATTGTGTCCCACTTGAAGGCTTGAGAGAAGTTACCCACCACCTTTGCTGAGTATAAACGACCGAAGATAAAGGTTAGAATATTCTGACTAATCGTGTTGATAATCGTCGTCACAAGAATCTTATAACTAAAGGAAAACATCTTCTTCACAGGTGTAAAGTCGATGTGAAAAGAGGGTCGCCAAGGAATTATAAAGAAGCGCCACAGACTTGTAAGGCTGATATAAAGCACCTGCTGCCAAGCCAAACTCCAATAAGCATAACCCTTTAATGCTAAGATGATTCCTACCACACCCGAAACAATAAGGCAGGTGATACGCAGCAGAGCAGTCTCTTTGACCATCATGTTTTTAAATAGATAAGCTGATGGAGCTGTACCTAATGAAGAGAAGAGCAGTGATACAAATACGAAACGGGATAGACTGATAAGCTCTGAATGATGAAAGAAAGCAGCAATCAGAGGGGCTGAAAAGAAGAGAACGATATATGAAATCCAACCCATTATAGCACTAAACCAAAAGACAGAGTTATAATCATTATCCGTTGGACGTTCCATATTGGCAAGCGCAGTAGTAAATCCACTTTCCTGCAATGCCCCTGCAATCGCTGTAAAAACAGCTAACATTCCCATCAATCCATAGTCGGTTGCCGTGAGCAGACGTGCCAATAAGATTCCAATGACAATATTCAGCAGTTGCATTGTACCATTGTTCAATGCACCCCAAAAGAGTCCTTTGGCTGTTTTCTCCTTGAGTGTTTCTTTTTCCATTAGCTTTTGTATCTCTATGATACGCTGTTTCTTATCTCCCCCTCAGAGTATGTTCTATCTAAAAAAGAGGTTAGCTGTCTTCTGCTATATAAGGTTTCCTTCGTGAAAGTACTTTTTTCATAGGTGTAGAAAGGGAAGAGATTATTTCTTCTTTCCCACCTTGATTGGCAGAATCCATTTAGCATGCAAATATAACGCTTTTCTTTGGAAAAGCCAAATTCTACATTCTTTGGATTGGTAAAGAGACTTTCCTACGGCTATATTTATCTCTTTTGCTTTTTAAGGAAGTCTTCAATAGCTGCTGTGCTTTTTAAATTGGTCGTATCAACATCATGGAGTTCACTGAAATAGACTTCATGATAGAATGGACCACAGTGTTCCATAATCTGCATCTTATCCATCTGTGTTGCGAATAGTGCCCTAATAATTGTTACCTGATACTTATCGTCTTCAAACGTTATCTTGGTTGAATCATTCCTTAAGTTCCATAACCATCCAAAGAGTAGTTGTGCGATAATGATGAGAGGAATGCTCATCCATAAAAGTGTATGCAAACAACCGATAGCGGCATTACCATCTTCCTTCCACCTCCGCTTGATATAGCGGATAAGGAAGAATAGCAATATCCAAGGTAAAGTGCAGACAACTATGATATCTGCACTACGCCATAACCTCCAAGGTGATATGCAATTGATTAGCAGCCAAACTACCTCAAGCAACAATAGGTAACCTAAGAGTTTTCTGATTATCCAATAAATCTTATGCTTTCCAGTCAACATTTCCTATATATGTGTAATCTCTTTCTATGTTTTATACTATCAATAATAACCTCATTTACTGTTTTTAATTGGCGTGTAATTACTCCGCACATATGGTGCGGAGGGCAAACACCATAGGTGCTAAGCGTAAACACCACTCGTGCGGAGGGCAAACACCAACACAAATAGCCATAAAGCTGACACCTAATTACCTCCGCAAATATAAGTATATTAGTTCGAATCATGAAATCAAAACATAAGTTTTTAAAGAGACAGAAGGCGAAGTCATAATCTTTTATTATCTTTGCAACAAGTATATTAACGGAAAATGATTGAAACTTTCAACACAGGAGAGACACAAGAAAGCCTCCGACAGGAATATAACCCAGACGGCTCTGTGCTAAGAAAAGCACAGTTGCGACTTCTCGATATGGCTATCTATCTGCAGGAAACAGCGAAGAAGATAGGTGTTCCTTGCCGACTTGATGGCGGAAATGTGTTAGGGGCAATGCGTCATGGGGGATTTATTCCTTGGGATGACGACATTGACATGGTTGTAGACTACAAGGATTTCAAACGTCTCTGTGACTATTTGAAGGCGCATCCACACCCTCAATACGTCTTGCAAGACAACGATACGGACCCTGGTTTCTATAAGGAATGGGCTTGTCTACGTGATTTAAAAAGCGAGAACAGAAGTCATGATAATCAGCAGAGTGCTGACCGAAGAATGCATGAGGCGCAGAAATTCAGAGGACTTCATGTAGACATCTTCCCCTATGAGGGTAACATGATTCCTTGGTTGCAGCGTTTGGCAGCCAAACTATCAGTCAATGTTAACACAAAGTTAGCTGGTCGTTATCCTCTCTTGGCACAAATAGCTTATAAGTTCCTACATGTCATAGTCTTTCCAGTATTCCGATTGGTTGGGAAACTGTTTGGTAATCCCGACCTCTATATGCACTCTTACGGTGCATGGTTTTATGAGCAGAACCCGCGTCGTTGCATGATACCACATAAAGACATCGTCTTTGAAGGGCATACCTTTGAAGGGCCAGCCGATGCTGATGAGTTATGTCGTATCGCCTATGGGAACTACATGGACTTACCACCAAGGGACAAGCGTGATAGACACAAGATAGATGTCGTCTTTAAGTAGTAAGACGGTACGGTAATGTGCGTGTCAGTAGACAGTGATTTCCCCATCTTATAATAACAATAAGCCAAATATAGTTATGAACATAGCAGTGATCTTTGCAGGAGGTTCTGGACTACGTATGCACACGAAGTCGCGCCCTAAGCAGTTTCTTGACCTAAACGGAAAGCCGATAATCATCTATACATTAGAGTTGTTTGACAACCACTCGGATATAGATGCTATTGTTGTAGCATGTATTGAAGGTTGGATACCTTTCCTTGAGAAGCAGCTCCGTAAGTTTGAGATTAATAAGGTAGTGAAGATTATACCAGGTGGAAAGTCTGGACAGGAATCTATCTACAAGGGACTGTGTGCTGCAGAGGAATATGCGCAGAGTAAGCGTGTAAGTAATGAAGAGGCAATCGTTCTTATTCACGATGGTGTTCGTCCGCTCATAACAGAAGAGACGATAACAGATAACATTAAGAAAGTTGAAGAAGTAGGGAGTTGTATCACTTGTATCCCAGCAACAGAAACACTTATCGTGAAGCAGGCTGACGACGCTTTGGAGATTCCTTCTCGTGCCGATTCGTTCATTGCTCGTGCGCCACAGAGCTTTCGTTTGGTCGATATAATAACTGCTCATCGACGCTCCTTGGTGGAAGGAAAAGCCGATTTCATCGATTCTTGTACGATGATGAGCCACTATGGGTATAAGTTAGGGACGATTATCGGGCCAATGGAGAATATTAAGATTACAACCGCAACAGACTTCTTCGTGCTGCGTGCGATGGTGAAGGTGCATGAAGATCAGCAGATATTTGGATTGTAAAGATGTTGTTATATTTCGATGGAATGGGGATTTTTATAACTTTATAGGGTGAGAATGAAGGAAAGAATACTAAAAGAAGATATAAGCTATTTTGCAGATACGTTTCCTTTCTCAGCAGCATTGGGAGGGAAGACGATAGCTGTAACGGGGGCAACTGGCTTGTTGGGTGCATGTATGGTACGTTGCCTGTTGGCTCTACGCACAGAAAAAGGTATCAACTTACAAGTGGTGGCTGTTGTAAGGAATGTGCAGAAAGCAGAGAGAATGTTTGGTCAGATAAGTGATGAAATCAGCTATTATTCCTATGACTTCTCTTGTTTTGAACCATTCGCACCTACGAAAAAGATAGACTACATCTTCCATTTTGCTGCCCCTACAGCTTCAAAAGATTTCGTTGAATACCCTGTAGAGACGATGAATACTGTCTATGGCGGTATGCAAAACCTATTGTCTTACGCTCATCAGCATGGAGTAATTTCGATGGTGTTAGCCTCAACGTTAGAAGTCTATGGTACTGTCACTGACGACCGACGCCCACTCACAGAAGACATGCAGGGATATCTTGACCCAATGGCAACTCGTAGCAGTTATCCGTTAGCAAAGAGAGCTGCCGAAGCTTTGTGCCATAATTACGCAGACGAGTACGGTGTCCACGTGAAGGTGGCACGTTTGGCACAGACTTTCGGTGCTGGTGTGAATGGTAATGACAATCGTGTCTTTGCGCAATTTGCACGCAGTGTTATGAAGAATGAGGATATCATTCTACATACGACAGGCGAACTCTGTCGTTGCTATTGCTATACGATAGATGCCGTCACGGCAATGCTGTATATTCTCTTGCATGGTAAGGATGGTGAAGCATATAATGTAGCAAACGAAGACACTTATATCTCTATCCGTGAGATGGCTGAGTTGGTTGCTTCAACGTTTAATCCTCAGAGAGTGAAGGTGGTGATACAGCCACAAGAGGGCTTAGGATATTCGCCAACAACCAAGCTCAGACTTGCCACACAGCGTATTCAGGAGTTAGGTTGGAAACCTCATTATGGGTTAAAGGAGATGTTCCGTCGTCTCATCCTTTCAATGGAGGAAGAACAGGTATGAGTAATTTTCTGCAACGGATAAGAGAGAGCCTTTTCCATGTCTACGACCGAAAAGACTTGCGAAGATGGGAGGGCGACCCTAAGAATGAGCTGCCTATCTATGGTGTTTATCATGTCATGTTAGACACTGGATGGGAGCCATTGGTGAGAAGGCAGATTGATAACCTGCGTAAGAGCGGTCTGCTGGATGCGACAACGACTTTCTTTGTGAGTTGCATCGCAGCCCATCAAGAGGATGTGGACTGTCTGAAGCGTATTATCAATAGTGATAAGCTCGTGATAATATCCAATGTCACCGACCCTAAGCGGTATGAGTATCCTGCTTTAGAGTTCATTAAGCAACTGTCTGAAAAGGAGGATTGTTTTTTCTATTACTTCCATACGAAGGGTATCTCTTACCAGTCGTTAACCTCTAACGACCGTCTTTTCTGTTCTTTTAAGCAGAAGATAGAGGCTTGGAGAGAGATGTTAGAATATTTCATCTTTGATAAGTGGAAGGTTGCCGTGAATGTTCTGAATGAAGGATATGATACCTATAGCTGTTATCGATGGCCACCACGCAACTATACCATGTATTCTGGTAGTTTTTGGTGGGCAAAGTCGGCTTATATAAGGACACTCCCAGACTTTGATAAAGCGGTTATCTCTACCAATCGTTTCTATTCTGAAGTTTGGCTTTTTGAGCGAAATCATCGACAGTTCTCGGCATTCGACACAATAGCCGACCTCTACTTTGTAAGGATTCCTCGTTCTATCTATACGGACGAGCAGACAAAATGGCTTGATAAGGTTTGCTTCTCGTTTACTTATAATATGCGAAAAATAGAAAAGCATATTTTTAAATACAATTATAAGAAACGGTGTCAGAAACGTTTCCAGAAACTCAAGAATGAGATATAATATAAGGTGATGGATTGTTTAGAGAGGTGCGTTCTCAGCCCTCTTGTTTGTTATACATCCTCATTACCTCTATTTGATATGAGGATGATTTTCCTGTCATATATGTCATTCCTTATGTACGTTTAACATCTTGATAATCAAAAGGAATTATCCAAATGTTAAAATGACAGCAACTAAAACTAAAATTAAATTGGGGCTAATAGTTGTGTTTATCTTCCTTATTTAGATTATTGGTGTCCGATAAAACTTTTGGGAGTTATCTGTGTTAGATAAAATAGGCTTAAACTTATGATTTCATTAATTTATTTGGTTATTATAGGGCTTCCTTGTCAAAATAAGCGCATTTTATAATGCTTACAGTTTAAAACTGGAAACCAAGCCCATGGATAAGTAAAACGGCTGCAACACCGATGGATAAAGAGCTTTCGGTCTATTTTTACGGGACAGCAATATATTTAGATAGGTATGATGACTCCCTTTCTGAGGAGAGTAACTTTTTCTAAGTATTATGATATTTGTATATAGAGTGAGTAAGGGAGAATACGATGATATGTAAGTGTGAATAAGATTCATACTTGTAATTTTTATGGGTTTGCTTAACTTTGATTAGATGTTTTTGACCAAAAGAGAAACTATAAAGAAGGAAAGGAAATTTAAACGAATAAAAAGGAAATTTATAACAATAATTTGATAATCTTCTTATAAGTAGTTTGCTTTAACTTTGCAATACTAAAATTAAGATATCTCCACATAGGTGTCAGGACAAAAATATTCAAGTTCGCTGAGGCGACCTAATAACTCAAAGTTCTACTCCGTGAGAGTCTTTTTTAACGACTGGAAGATGGTTATCCGTTGTACAGTGTGTCTGGGTAATGATTGATATATGATTATGTGTCATCATTGCAGGACTCTAAGCTTTTGATAAAGAACCCTTTTGAATAAAGAAGGAAAAGATATATCAAATAATTAAAACTAAAGACGTAAAAATGAAGAGAATTAAATTCCTTTTGTTCGTATTGCTTGCATTGCTATATGTGACCAATGCAAGTGCACTGATTGTGAACGACACTTTCACTCGGGATGGTAACACGTACAGGGTTACTAAGATGGATGAGGCTCATGATGGAATCCCAAAAACCTACAATGTGGCGTTCGTATCATCTACTAACACTACAGTAAACATTCCTGCAACAGTTACGGATCCTCATAACCAGTATATTTTTAACGTAACGGCAATAGCTAATAACAGTACGGTTCCCAATGCAACATCTGTCACGATGCCTAACACTATCGTACGAATTGAAGCTAATGCGTTTAAGGATGGTAATATCACAAGTATCACAATACCAAAGTCTGTCACTGAAATCAAAAGTGGTGCTTTCGGTCAGATGAGCCACCTTACAGCAATTAACGTTGATGCTGCAAACCCGAACTTCCGTTCTGATAATGGTGTACTCATAGAGAAGAAGGATTCAAAAGAGTGGGTAGCTGGTTATCCTATGGCAAAGCCTGATGTGGAATACACAGTGCCAGAAGGAGTTTATGGTGTATACACAAATGCTTTCCAACGTGCTGCTTACCTAACAAAAATTACTTTACCAGCTTCGTTAAAGGAATCACCTTCAACAGCAGAGTTCAATGGTTATACAAGTGCTCAGAACCTTAAAGAGATTGCTGTCGCTGCTGGTAATACAGCATTTAAGTCTGTGGATGGTGTCCTCTTATCAGCTGATGGTAAAAAGTTGATTGCTTATCCAAATGGGAAAGCAGGCTCTCCTTCAACTAATCCAGCTTATCAAGGTGTGACGGGGCAGCCTAACGCAAGTGTTTATAAGATTCCAGATGGTGTGGAGTCTATAGAACAAGCAGCCTTTGCACAGGTTAATGGACTTACTGCTATCGAATTGAATGGGGTAAAGAAACTTGCTAAAGGTGCCTTTGACAAGGCTGTTAAATTAAGAAATGTATTACTTGGTCCTTCTGTTGATACTATAGAAGATGGTGCCTTCGGTGGTAATAACGATCTCGCTGCGTTTGATGTAGACCCAGCAAATCCTAATTATGCAGCTGCTGATGGTGTTATTTACACAAAGAATAAGGAAGAACTTGTGTTATTCCCTGCTGGTAAGGCTGGTGAATATACTACTTTACCAACCACAAAGAAGATTCGTAAAAGAGCTTTCTACTATGCTCAGAAAGTTACTAAGGTGAACTTCAATAGTAATCTTGAAGAAATTGATAATGATGCTTTCCAAGCAACTACAAAATTAGAGAATATCACTTTTGAAGCGCCAGCTAAGATTAAGACTATCGGTACATTTGCCTTCCAAGGTTCAGGACTAACCGAACTTAACATACCTGCATCATTACAAGTTGTTAGTTGGAGTGCCTTTGGTTCAACTAAATTAAAGAAGGTTACCGTTGCAGATGGTTCACAGTTGCAATCAATCAATACGGGTGCTTTCAATGGTTGTAAGGATCTTGAGGAATTTACTTTTGAGGGTTCTTCTACCTTGAATAAGATTCAGGCAGATGCTTTCAGTGGTGATGATAAATTGAAGAGTTTTGTTATTCCAGAGAAAGTTACCGTTCTTGAGAGAGGTGCCTTTAATGGTGCATCTGGTTTGGAGACTATCACCTTCAAGCAACCTGCTACGATGACTGTTATCGGTGAAGGTGCGTTCCAAAATGCAAAAGCATTAAAGAGAATAGAACTTCCAAGTACAGTTACAACGATTAGTAAGGATGCTTTCAATACTTGTTCAAGCTTGACGGAGGTTGTAATCCCAGCAAGTGTGACCACAATTGACGCTACTGGCTTCCAAGAGTGTGCTAAACTTGAGAAATTTACAGTAGATAAGAACAACACCGTTTATTCCAGTGTAGATGGTTTCTTGTTGAGTAAAGATAAGAAGAAATTAGTATCATTCCCTCCTGCAAAGGCTAATACTTATTATACGATGTTGCCTCCAACTATTGAGACAATCGGTAAGCAAGCATTCTATTTCGTACAGGCTCTTGAGAACGTAACAATCCCTGGGAAGGTAAAGAAGATTGAAGACTTCGCTTTCGACCGTGTTGGCAATTTGAATACGATAGCTTTCTTAGGTAAGACTCCTATTACTGATGTTGCTCCTTCAGCATTCAATCCTGCTAATGTAGATAAGTCTAAGATAGACCTTAGTGTACGTAAAGATGCTAAAGCAGCATTTGATAGTGATCCGTTATGGAGTCAGTTCCGTACCAGAGGTGTCTCTTTCTTCAAAGAAACTAATGGTACTGGTAATGGTACAACAGAATACTTCCCATTGTCAAAGAAGGCTGTAACGATTGTTGGTACACAAGCTGATGTCTATACATACGTAGTAAAGCCAACCGTAATAGATGATAACAACAACACATACGAGGTTCGTCTTTGGGGCGACTATGCAATGAATGACAACACAACCAATATTCAGGAGGTTGTCTTCAAAAATACACTTGATTATGTAGGTCTTGATGCTTTCAAGAAGAATGATGGCTCTTCAACGGTTAAGCGCATCTACTTCACTGCGACTGTTCCTACAAAGGATATGAGTGCAACGAAGTGGGAATACATTGATAACTCAGGTAACTATACTCAGAAGGAGTTTGAACCAAGCCTCAAGGTTTATGTAAAGAAGTCTGCTGAGAATGCTTATAAGACTGCTACTGGTTGGGATCGTTATGCAGGTCAAACATCTTATAAAATACCAGGTGAGATTAAAATAGCACATGGGTATGGTACTTTTGCACGTGAGTTTGATGCTGATCTCGGTATCTATGCACGTGAAAACAATGAAGCAGGACGTATAGGTGCTTTTATTACGCAGACTGCTGGTATGTCAACTGAGACGGATGCTACTGGTGTACAGACTACTAAGTTCATCATGAAGAGTATCAATTATGGTAATACTAACGTAACTGACTATGATTATGTACCTGCAGAAACAGGTGTGTTACTGGAGAGCCGTAGTGGAGCAAGTACTCCTGCAGACTTCTACTATGCTATTGGTGAGAAGGACAATGTTACATATAGTCTCTCAAATAATATCATGGAAGGTGTGACGGTGAAGGATACTAAGAAACAATCTTCTACTTCTGATCCAATCTTCGCAATGACAACAGCGGGTATCTTTAAGCCTCTCAAAATAGGAACAGATCGTACTATTCCTGTTCACAAGGCTGTTGCTCGTCCAAAGGTAACGTTGTCTGCTTCTGCAAAGGTTATGTTTGTCTTTGATGATGGTGAGAATCATAATATAGTAAATGCTATCGACACAATAGAGGACAACAATGTTGTAGATAATAATGCTTATTATAATTTACAGGGTCAGCGTGTAGAGAACCCACAACATGGCGTGTTCATCCACAATGGTAAGAAGGTAATATTGAAATAAGAATAAACTAAAATGCTTTTATGTTGTAGGGGAGGTTAGGGAGTTTATAATCATTACGAATCCCCTACAGCTAAAAGAAGTATTATGATTAGCAAGTTCACTAAAAAAGAAAATTAAAGGAGATAATATAATGGAAAAGAAAGAATATACAACACCAGAGATACTTTGTTGTGATCTAAGGGCAGAGGGATTGATGGACGACCATACAGCTGTTTTACAGACAAGTCCTCGTGTGTCTTCTACAGCCCCTGGTCAAGGTAGCGACCTTGGTGATGATGATGAGGTAGCTGCAAAGCCTATTTATGAATTCACAATTTGGGAGGAGGAGTAACCTATGATACGACTATCACATCAGTCAGAAGTGATGGATGCAAGAACCTATTTCTATAAAGAGATGATGCGCAATCATATGGAAGATGTACTGAAACGTATTGCATTAGGTTTACTTGGTGTATGCTCATTGAGGATGATTGCCCTTTGTGCATATATGTATGGACTTATTGGGTAAATAGTCTTTAGAATCAAATAAATAATGTGACTTAAGTATTTAACCTCTTTGTTTTGAGGGTAGACTCTTTGTGATGTGAGGGTCTGCCCTTTTTGTTTTAATAAGCCATGCCACATGGAATTTTATTCCAACTTAGTTGCTTTATTGTAAATATAGTTGCCGTTTGTTGATTATAGTTGTCGTGTTTGAGAAATAATTTGGTCATTTTGTCTAAAGTATCATAGATATTTATTAAATTTACAAAATAATTTCAACTAAATCGAAAATGTAGAACAAAAACGATGGTATCGAACTTTAGAGATATTTTGTTATTGCTGTCCGATAAAACCTCCATATACTGCAATATCCTCTCTCAATCCTGCTGAAATAGGCATGATTAGTTCTAATTTCAAATTCCAAGCCCCCTAGAATAATGACAACTCTTCTGGTGGGGCTTTTACTTGGGTAATCAATCTATCCCAGTCTCTATGTGGCTGCTCAAAGAAACTTTGTATTGCGACATAACTCATAAGTAAAATTCTTATCATTGTTGCCAAGCCTGAGAAGCTCCAAGGTCTCTTTATTTTGTTCTTCACTAGGGTTATAAGCAGATTGGCTATAAGCGTAATCCATATTTGTATTTTTATAGCATTCGCACTCTCTCCATAGAAGTATCTTAGCGGGAAATTCTGTTTTATTTGTTTAAATAAGGTTTCTATTTGCCATCGTCTCTTATAGATAGCTATAATATCTTCTGCCGACATCTGAAAATCATTGGTCAGCAGTGATATGAATCTGATTTTCCCTTTCTTGGTCTTATCCTGATATGTGATTTTTCTTGCTTTATGGTAAATATCTTTTTCCTTTGTATGCTTATGGAAGAGAATGGTTTCTACGCGTACAACTCCATAATCTGTAGTCATCTGGTAATCCGTATCAGCAATCCTTTCAAAGCTAAGATTATTTTTCATCTTAGTTACATATATAACGCCTCTTTGAGTCAGTTCAGAGAACTTTTCATAGTTTATATAGGCTCTGTCAAAAGCAATCAGTTCCTCATTGGCGTATCGTTCTGGGATAAGTGCAAATTGATCATGACTAGCTGCAGATGTGAACTTGATATCGCTTGGAACATTCTCATTGGCAAATATCTCTGTATGTACTTTTATTCCACCCTTCTTCTTACCAGTTTTGGGATTACGTCCTACTCCTTTAAAGACCAGGTTAGAAAACAGACTGATTGTCGTAGAATCTATTATCTTTAGATTCTTCAGCCATTTGGGCTGTCCACAATTTCGGCTGTCCGAGTAAAGTTCATGGCGATATTTCTCATATAAGTTCATATAGATCGAACCGAATATCTCGGAATCTCGGCGTTTGTTTGCATCTGACAAGGTACTTCGACAAGGAAAATGCTTTAAACCAAGATGATTAAAGCGATTAACATTAGCAAAGAGAGAGGCCTTTATCTCACGCAGAGAGTCTAAACGCATCATTACTGCATAAAGCATGACGACAAGATGATGCCATGCATCAAACTTCTTTATATAGTGTTCACCTCCCTGAGCTTGGCTCAGAGAGAGAATTTTATCACGATTAAAATAGTTTAACAGTTGAACATATAGTGGCTGTCCGATAAAATGTGTACTTTTGTTCATCTTATTTCATTGTTTTATTTTGACAACTACAAAGGAAATAAGAAGGGCTGAATGTGCAAAACAATCAGCCCGTTTTTTTTATTATTCTGAATTAAAAAGATATGAACGCAAAAAAAGTTTTATCGGACACCAATAATATTTTGTCTTTTGTAAAGAGTGAAAGAGCACATATAGAGGGCGACATCTATGTTGGATCTAAATTTCTTATTACACGTAATTGCAACAGCTTCTTTAAGCCTCTCCTTGATAATAACTATCCTATAAAAGCCAATGTTGCACGAATAGCGATGGTCAAGAAGGGCTGGTGTGAGCCCACTGTTGGATATAAGAAGTATCATTGTAAGCCTGGTGACTTATTGTTTATTAACTGGGGAGCAACGGTTAATGATGATGCCTTTGGGCATGATACGATTTTTGATGGCTTTATGATGACAGAAGACTTTATGCGTATGGTCTTTGGCGGAAAATTACCGGAGTTGTTTCTGTCTCCAGATTTATGTTTCTCTATTCATTTGGATGAGAAAGAACAAATGGTATGGCAGCAATATACGCAAATGCTTTATAGTTTGTCATCTCTTCAGTCAGTAAGTGACGAGACATTAAACTTCCTTTTCGTTTCTGTATTGAATTATGTTCAATCACAGTATAAACTGATGACAACGGAGTCACGAGGTGGTTGGTCGAGGAATAAGCAGGTGGTGGAGCGATTTATTCGATTGGTAAATGAGAATGCTAAGATTGAGCATGAATTAGAATTCTATGCTTCTGAATTATGCATGACTGCCCATTATTTAGGAGTGATAATTAAAAAGGAAACAGGAATTACAGCAAAAGAGTGGATTGATAAGACTTTGATTACGCTTATAGAACTTGAGTTGCGTTATTCTAATAAGTCTTTGAAAATGATAGCCGATGAATATAAGTTTGTGTCTTTGAGTTCGCTGTGCAAGTTCTACAAGCGAAGAACAGGAATTACAGCCACCGCATTTAGAGTAACAAAGAGTTGATGTTTGACTTTTGAAAGGGTGAGATAATAGGTGAAGGAGACAATTGTATGTTAGTAAAACCATCCTATTATTAGTCGGTTATTTGCTCGTCTGTATATAATATGGATAATCTACTATTGTAAACTGCTCTTGTGAAACAACTTAATATAAGTGCTGAACATCAGAGATGATCGTTGTAGGTACCAGACTATCGATAGCTTTTCCTTGGCTTACTCGTTGGCGTATATCTGTACTGCTGATATCAATAAAAGGTGTTTGAAGGATAGTGACGCCATGGGGCAGTGACGTTTCTGAGATTCTTTGGTTATGTCGTGGATAGACCACGATAAGGTAGTGGGCGAGGATATCCTCTGCATGATACCATCGATCGAAGGCTTCCCAATTGTCGCCACCAACGAGAAGTGTGAAGCGATGAGTGGGGAAGTCATGGCTGAGATGCTGTAGGGTATTCCAAGTATAAGAAGGTTTCGGCAGTTGGAACTCATAGTCCGAAGCCTTAAAATGTGGGTTATCAGCAGTCGCTTTACGTACTAAGTCCAAGCGAAGATGGTCAGCTAAAAGCTGCTGGTTTACCTTGAAAGGGTTTTGTGGTGATACCATAAACCAAACCTCATCTAAGTTTTCTTTTTCAAGAAAAGCCTTTGCGAGGGCTATATGTCCGTTGTGGATGGGGTTGAAAGAACCACCAAAGATACCGATGGAAGCCTCCCCCGATGAAGGGAAAGCCCCCCCCAACCCCTCCGAAGGGAGGGGAGTGCTAATAGTGGTGAAGTTAGATGATAGTTTCATAATGGTGTAATGGGCTTTAGAACCTATAAGTATTAGCAGTGCTATATGTTCTATTCATTATAGAAAATATAGGCGTTATTAGAAATGGTTCTTTTACTATTTGCAATCTATTAGGGCTCCCCTCCCTTCGGAGGGGTTGGGGGAGGCTTTATTTATCCCTCTAAAAATACCTTTACAACCTCATAAGTCTCTTGCTTTGCTTTCTCAAGGTCGTCATTAACGATAATCTTGTCGAATTTCTCAGCAAAGGTAAGCTCCTCTGAAGCCTTAGCAAGGCGGTTTTCAATCGCCTCTGCGCTATCAGTTTGTCTACCAACAAGGCGACGACGTAGTTCTTCTACTGATGGAGGTTGGATGAAAAGACTTAAAGCACGATCGCCATAGAACCTCTTGATGTTACAGCCACCCTTCACATCAACATCGAAGATAACATTCTGTCCTGCTGCAGACTGGCTCTCTACCTGTGATTTTAATGTGCCATAAAAGCGGTCCTCGTAAACCTCTTCATACTCAAGGAACTCTCCATTAGCAATTTTCTCTTTGAACTGTTCAGGTGAAAGGAAAATATATTCTACGCCATTTTGTTCTGTACCACGTGGTGCACGTGTGGTACAACTGATTGAGAAAGCTAACTTTAATTCTGGATGTTCCTTCATTAACCACTGAACAATGGTGCTCTTACCTGCACCAGAGGGAGCAGAGAGGATGAGTAATCTGCCGCAGGCAGAATCTTGAATATTTGATGTGGTGTTTTTTGTTGTTACCATATTGGATGAATATAGGATAGTATGAGTGTTTTAAACTATATGAATTATGTTGTTAGAGAAGCCCTTTTGTATAGTTATAAATGACCTTTTCAAACAGTACAATGTATTAATTTCAAATTATTATCATGAAAGAAAATATTTTTTTTCATGAAAAAGGCTGGTTAACTTGCGTTTACAACGCATTCAAAACCTGTTCCTTAATCTGCTCCAACTCGTCTTTCATCTTAACAACGATGTTTTGCATCTCTGCTTGATTGCTCTTAGAACCTGTGGTATTAATTTCGCGTCCCATTTCTTGTGCGATGAAACCGAGTTTTTTACCAACACCATGACCACTCTCTTTCATTGTTTCATGGAAGTATTTGAGGTGGTTTGTCAGTCGCTGTTTCTCCTCGTTGATGTCAAGTTTCTCAATATAGTAAATCAACTCCTGCTCAAGACGGTTCTTATCGTAGTCAACCTCTGGAATCTGTTTGAGACCATCAATAATCTTTTCTCTAATTTTTGGTACACGATTCTTTTCAAAAGGTTCGATGCTCTTCAAAAGATTAGTGATATTGTCAATCTTCTCTGTAAACTTCTTTTGTAGAGCAGCTCCTTCCTGTTTGCGGAATTCGGTGAGCTTTTCAATAGCCTCGTTGATAGCCTGCTGTGCTACTTCCCATTCCTCGTCATCTAAAACCTCAACTTCAGTCTTTGCTGTTACGTCAGGAAGACGAAGGAGTGTAGTAAACCAATCCTCTGGCTCTGGGATACCAGTAGATGCAGAGATTGCCTTAATCTGTTTATAATAGTTCTCTACCAGAGCAGCGTTGATAGGAGTGGCGTCAACAGTAGACTCCTTTTCAACCCATAGGGAGAAGTCAACTTTACCGCGCTCTAACTTCTGCGCAAGGAGACGACGAATTTCCATTTCCTTTTCTCTGTAGAGGGGTGCGATGCGTGCTGAGAGGTCGAGTGACTTACTATTAAGTGATTTCACCTCAACATTGATTTTCTTTTCCTTGTAGGCTACAACAGCTTTGCCATAGCCAGTCATTGATAGTATCATGAGCTTTTCGCGTTAATTTTTTGCAAATGTACAAAAAATGTGGAATAAAAAGAGTATATTTGCAAGTTATTTAGAACATAATTGATTTTTATGTCTTGTATATTAAATATTGATACGAGTACAAATGTGTGCTCTGTTGCAGTAAGTCAGGATGGAACTTGTATTTTCGATAAGCAAGATACGCTCGATCCTAAGCATAGAGAAAAGTTAGGGACATTTGTTGATGAGGCACTTGCCTTCATTGATAATAATAACTTGTCATTGGATGCAGTGGCAGTTAGTGGTGGTCCAGGTTCATATACTGGTCTGCGTGTCGGTGTGTCTATGGCAAAGGGGATCTGCTATGGACGGGGAGTAAAGTTGTTGGCAGTACCTACGTTAGAGTTGTTAGCTGTACCAGTATTGCTTCATCATGAGGAGGTTGAGGAGAATGCACTTCTCATTCCAATGATTGATGCGCGCCGTATGGAAGTTTATTCTGCTGTGTATGATCGTGCTTTGAAGGAAGTGCGTGGTATTCAGGCAGATGTAGTAGACGAGAATACCTACAAGGAATATCTTGATCGTGGTCCTGTTTATTTCTTTGGTAATGGCGCAGAGAAGTGCATGGAGATTATCAATCATCCTAATGCACACCTAATCAAGGGTATTGATGCTTTGGCTAAGAATATGTTCCCGTTGGCGGAGAAGCGTATTGCACAAGAGAAGTTTGAGGACGTAGCTTACTTCGTTCCATTCTATCTCAAGGACTTTGTCGCTAAGCAGGCAAAGCCATTGCTGTAGAATAGCTTTAGAATAAGGCTTGCCGTCATCACTTAAAATGTAACATTCACTATTCAATGAATATAGAAGGATTAGATTATAACACACAGCGAGAACGACTCATACTGCCACAGTATGGGCGAGAGATACAGAATATGGTGGATTATGCCGTTGCACTCCCTACAAAGGAAGAGCGTCAGCGATGTGCAGAAACCATTATTTCCATTATGGATAGGATGAATGCCCAGAATCGTGGTAACTTTGATCACATGGAAAAGCTCTGGGATCATTTGGCATTGATGGCTAACTTTGAGTTGGATATTGACTATCCTTGTGATGTGTCAGAGGCTTTGAAGATTGCTACTAAGCCAGAACCAATGAGCTATCCCATGTCAAATATTCCAGTAAGGCATTATGGGCGATTACTCTTTGAGGCTTTTGAGGAATTGAAAACAATGGAGCCTGGAGCACGTCGTGATGCTTTCGTGCGTTCGGTTGCTAATCAGATGAAACGTAGTCTGATGCAGTGGGGACATGGTACTTCTGATGATGAGAAGATAGCTTCGGACCTTGCCCGCTATACAGATGGTAAGATTCAGCTTGACCTTGACACATTCAAGTTTGAGAAAATTAATGCGAGAGAGTTTGCTCAGCCTCGTAATAAGAAGAAAAAGTAAAAGAACGACACATGGAATCCTTTATCATAGAAGGTGGACATCGGCTGAGTGGCACGATTGCTCCACAAGGTGCAAAGAATGAAGCCTTGGAGGTGATTTGCGCAACATTATTGACATCTGAAGAAGTTATCATACGTAATGTACCTGATATTCTCGATGTGAACAATCTCATCAAGCTCTTACAGGATATTGGGGTGAAGGTTAAGAAGCTTGCCCCTAATGAGTTCTCTTTCCAAGCAGACGAAGTAAACCTCGATTATTTAGAGAGTAGTGACTTTGTGAAGAAGTGCTCTTCTCTGCGTGGAAGTGTCTTGATGATTGGTCCATTGTTGGGTCGTTTTGGTAAGGCTACTATTGCAAAACCAGGTGGTGACAAGATTGGTCGTCGTCGTTTGGACACCCATTTCCTTGGATTCAAGAATCTTGGTGCACACTTTGGGCGTGTTGAAGACCGTGATGTATATGAGATACAAGCTGATAAACTTGTTGGAACCTATATGCTATTAGACGAAGCATCTGTTACAGGTACTGCCAATATTATCATGGCAGCAGTGTTAGCAGAAGGAACAACAACTATTTATAACGCAGCTTGTGAGCCTTATATCCAGCAACTCTGTAAGATGCTTAATGCAATGGGAGCGAAGATTAGCGGTATTGCCAGCAACTTGATTACTATCGAGGGTGTGAAGGAATTGCATGCTGCTGACCATAGAATCCTGCCTGATATGATTGAAGTTGGTTCTTTCATTGGTATTGCTGCAATGATTGGTGATGGTGTTCGTATTAAGGATGTGTCAGTTGCTAACTTGGGATTGATACTCGACACCTTCCGTCGACTTGGTGTACAGATTATCGAAGATGGTGATGACCTCCTTATTCCACGTCAGGACCACTATGTGATAGACTCTTTCATTGATGGAACGATTATGACCATCAGCGATGCTCCATGGCCAGGATTGACACCAGACCTTATCTCTGTGCTTCTCGTAGTTGCTACACAGGCGCAGGGTAGTGTACTTTTCCACCAGAAGATGTTTGAGAGTCGTTTGTTCTTTGTGGATAAACTCATTGACATGGGTGCACAGATAATCCTCTGTGATCCCCACCGTGCCGTAGTTGTTGGTCATGATAATGCCAAGAAACTCCGTGCAGGTCGTATGTCAAGTCCTGATATTCGTGCGGGTATTGCACTGCTTATCGCTGCACTAACAGCACAGGGAACAAGCCGTATTGATAATATCGCACAGATTGACCGAGGATATGAGAACATCGAAGGACGTCTTAATGCTCTTGGTGCAAAGATTCAGCGAGCAGAGGTTTGTTAGTCCCATCGTATCTAAAACTGCACTTTGAAAGAGTGTGTTGTGAATTTTAGATAAATAGGGTTGACCTATTCTCGAAAAAGGGTTGACGGTTTCTTGCAAAAAGGTAGACGGTTTTGGGCAAAAGGGTCAACCGTTTTACTGAAAAAACAATTTGGAATTGAAATAAGCTATAGTTTTATCAGTACTACTGATATAAGATGAAAAGATGATAAAGAAGGAAGAAGTCTATAAGATTGGGCGCATCGGGAAGCCGCATGGCGTACACGGAGAGTTGCAGTTGCAGTTCTCCGATGACGTTTTTGATGTGGTAGATGCCGATTACCTGATATTGGATATTGACGGAATCCTTGTTCCTTTCTTTATAGAGGAATATCGGTTCCGTTCTGATGAGATTGCCCTGATGAAGTTCTGTGACATCAATAGCGATGCACAAGCATGCGAACTGACAGGATGTATTGTCTATTTCCCACGTAAGTTGGCAGAAGAAGGGACAGATGATGTGTCATGGGCGCAGATTGTCGGTTATTCCTTGATAGATGAAGCAACGAATAATGTGATTGGCAAGATTGTTGCTGTAGATGAAACAACTGTCAATACGCTCTTTGAGGTGAGTACACCTGAAGGCGAGGAAATACTCATTCCTGCCAGTGATGAACTTATTGTTGCGACAGACATAGCGTCAAAGACGATTACGATGCGGATTCCATCAGGGCTACTTGACCTCTGATTCGCAGTATAAATTAAAAGAATTAATGAAACAACAAATCTGTATATTAGGCTCAACAGGTAGCATTGGTACGCAAGCCCTTGATGTTATCAGTCAGCATCCTGACCTTTATGAGGCTTATGCACTCACTGCAAATCATCGTTGGAAGGAACTTGCTGAGCAGGCTCGTCGCTTTAATCCTGCTGCGGTTGTCATTGCTGATGAGGCTTATTATGAACCTTTGAAGCAAGAGTTGGCTGATATGCCTGATGTAAAGGTGTATGCTGGTAGCAAAGCTTTGGAGGATATCGTTGAGTTACCATCAATAGATATGGTACTTACAGCGATGGTTGGCTATTCTGGTCTTGCTCCAACAATCCATGCTATCAAAGCAAAGAAGAAAATATGTCTGGCAAACAAGGAGACACTTGTTGTTGCTGGTGAGTTGATTCTTCAGTTGGCTCAGCAGTACCATGTGCCTATCCTGCCTGTGGACAGCGAGCATAGTGCTATCTTCCAGAGCTTAGTTGGTGAGGATGCGAACGAGATTGAGAAGATTCTTCTCACCTGTTCTGGTGGACCATTCCGTACCTTTACCCATGAACAGTTGAAGCATGTCACTGCAGCTGATGCTCTCAAGCATCCTACATGGGATATGGGTGCAAAGATTACTATCGATTCCGCGTCTTTGATGAACAAGGGTTTTGAAGTGATAGAAGCTAAGTGGCTCTTTGGTGTGCCTGCTGATAAGATACAAGTGTTGGTTCATCCACAGTCTATTGTTCACAGTGCGGTACAGTTCTGTGATGGTGGTGTAAAGGCACAGTTGGGTGTTCCTGATATGCGATTGCCTATTCAGTATGCCTTTTCATTCCCACAGCGCCTGCCATTAAGGGGCGATAGGTTAGACTTCTTCCGTCAGCCGTTAGAGTTCTTTGAGCCTGATGTGGAGAAGTTTAAGTGTCTTGCAATGGCATACGAAGCTATTAATAAGGGTGGCAATATGCCTTGCATTGTCAATGCTGCCAATGAGATCGTTAATGAAGGCTTCCGTAAGGGCGCTTGTAGTTTCTTGGCAATGGGCGACATTATTGAGAAGGCAATGCAAACTGTTGCTTTTGATAGCAATCCAGATTATGATGTATATGTGCAGACGGATGCTGAGGCACGCCGTGTAGCACTTGAGATTATGAATAATAAATAATGAATAGATAAATAATGGAAACATTTCTGATCAGATTGCTCCAGTTTGTTCTGGCAATCTCTCTGCTTGTCCTGCTGCATGAAGGCGGACACATGTTCTTTGCGAAGCTTTTCGGTGTTCGCGTTGAGAAGTTCTTCGTATTCTTCGATGTGGGCATCGGTAAGTGGAAAGGTAAACTCTTCAGTTGGAAACCTAAGAAAGACGATACGGAATATGGTATGGGTTGGTTGCCACTTGGTGGCTACTGCAAGATTTCTGGTATGATAGATGAAAGCTTTGATACCGACCAGATGAAGCAGGAACCACAGCCATGGGAGTTCCGTACAAAGCCAGCTTGGCAGCGTCTTTTGATTATGATAGGTGGTGTGTTGGTCAACTTTCTCCTCGCTCTCTTTATTTACTCAATGGTGATGTTCACATGGGGAGACAGCTATTTCAAGGTGTCTGACATGAGTATGGGTATGCGTTTCAATGCTGAGGCTAAGGCTTTGGGTTTCAAAGACCACGATGTAATGTTGGGAACAGACCAAGGTCCTTTCCGTGAGTATGCCAATGTGAATGGCGATTTCTTCCGTCAGATAGCACAGGCAAAGCGTGTGGATGTATTGCGTAATGGCAAGAAACATAGTATTACTCTGCCTGGTGATTTGGATATGCTCTCAATGATTAAGACGCGTCCTTTGTTTGCAGAACCTTTCATTCCTGCACAGGTGGATAGCGTGTTGGGTGATACTCCTGCTGCAAAAGCAGGTATCAAGGCTGGCGATGTCATTAAGTCTATCAATGGGAAGCCTATTGAGACGTGGACAGATATGAATTATCAGACAGGTGTCTTGAGTGATGTCTTGGCAGTGAAGAATACGCATAAGGATTCTCTTGCAGTTCGTTCTGTTGTGCTGACAGTTCAGCATAAGGGCGCAGCAAAGCTCGATACATTGAAGCTTATGTTGACACCTGATTTGAAGTTGGGTGTTTTGCAGTCAACATTGGCAAGTTATTATAAGCCTGTACAGGAGGAATACTCCTTCTTTGAGAGTTTCCCTGCAGGTATAAAGCATGGTTGGAACGTACTGCGTGGCTATGTCGGTAACTTCCGTTACCTTGCTTCAGCAGATGGTGCTAAGAGCATTGGAGGCTTTGGAGCTATCGGTAGTCTTTTCCCTCCATTCTGGGACTGGTATATGTTCTGGTCAATGACAGCCTTCTTGAGTATCATGCTTGCCTTCATGAACATTCTTCCTATCCCTGCTTTGGATGGTGGTCATGTGGTATTCCTTCTCTATGAGATGATTACTCGTCGTAAACCGTCAGAGAAATTCATGGTACGTGCGGAGTATGTAGGTATAACCATCCTAATCCTCCTTATGATATTTGCCAACCTTAACGACATTCTTCGTTGGTTGCATATTATGTAAGATAAGGAATTGTTTTTAATGGTATAAGCCTTTACGAAGGCTTTAATAAGGAATCACGCAATACTTACAAATGCAGGTATTGCGTGATTTTGTTTATTGTAGATTGTGTAATGCTTTTTATTCACAAGCCTGTACAACTCTTTCTTGAAAGTGTGTCAAAATGCAAATTAATAACTTGACAACTCTTAAACTATAAGTAGTTTTTTCCTAAAAACAAAGAAAAGACCATTTCTTTACTCAAAATCGAGTACAGAAATGGTCTTTTTTAATGAATTGTTTCAAACTGTAAGATTATCAAAATGGTATTTGCATTTTGACACACCCTCTTTTTATGTGTACGCTCGGCATGAGCATTATCTAACGGGTGCAAGTCCCGAGTAAGCCCTAATAGCGGGAATTACATAGGCAAGAGCAAGGGTGTCCATCGTGAGGTGAAATCTGAAGGAAGCTGGCGGCAAACATCTGACCTAACGAACAGAAATTTTATGGCTCTTCCGTTAAATGTGTGGACGCTTTTCGTATTGCTTTAACGTATGAACCATAGCTACTCATTAAACAAAAACTTGGCTAAGACAGTCAACATTCTATCCGATTATCATCCTTTTTCATTGAAAATCATTTCTTTTTAGACTTTGAAAATACGCAGATAAAGATTTGAAAAATCATTACATAATTTCAAAGAAAACTTCTATAACTAACGCCAAAAACACATATAAGAAGCAGATTTGCAACCAACAGTAAATCAATTAGTTATAAAACTGTATGATGAAAGGTGCTTAATTGGACTTCAAAAGGGCGTTAGTAAGGGTCTTAAAGGGCACCTTTTGCAAGCTAATTGGGCGTCTTTTAGAAGGCAAAAGAGCATGTGTTGGTTTTGAGTTGCACGAAAATAATTTACAAACTTTATATAGTAAGGGAATACGTTGATAGTAGAAGACAGATAGATATCGCAGCTAATTACGTTTATCATGTAGTTTATTTCCCTTTATAAAACCATCTTATTGGAGGTAATTATACCATGTATGTGGATGAATCTCATTCTATTAACAATCTACGCATTTAACGGAAGAACCAATTTTATACAAGGTATATGACCATGGATAAGATTGCATAACAAATCAAAGTCCCATAGCTATTCAGAATGGTTGGTGGAGTTCCCTTGAGCTTAGCGAAAAAATGAAGTAGGTGATAAGATGGAAAGATAATGTTCTTATCCGAGGAGGTCTCACGGACGCTTCAATTAGTTGTTTTTATACGAAAGAAGCGGAGTAATGCTTGCCGTGAGAGATCAGCAGACGCCATAGTAATACAATACCCGATAACGTTGCATGAAGGACAGAACCTACAATTAAGCGATAGTAATTGAAACATACCTAATGAAGGCAAGAATGCAGAAAACATTATCCCAAGTTAATGGCTACCCCTAAAGAGATAGGTCGGAAACCGAATGGTATGGGGGAGTGCAGACCTTCATGTGGATGTGTGTTAATGGGGTCGTATCTCGAATGGTACCCAAAATAGGAACCGCATGTACGGTGGTGTGAGAGGTCGGTGAACACGAAAGTAGGATATAAACACCTATGATTAGTGTTTACCTCCTACTCGATTTGAAGTATGGATGAGTACGAATGTAGCTACGGGTTAGGGAGTATCAAGTTCACCTTTTTATATAGAAGAGCTTATCGAACAACAAGTACACGAGGAAGCATCTACAATTATGTAAAAAACATGCGAAGAGTTTTTGTCATGCCGTTGTTTTTTTTTAATTTCGCAGAGTTTTAGTTTTTAATAGATAGTGATTAAAGAGGAAATAACAATCACTCAGGGCACTACCCAAGTCTCTATCCATCCAATAACCTATAAGATATAACCATAATGAAAAGATTTCTTCTGTGCATAGCAGCACTGAGTTTTTACGTTAACTTGCAAGCAAAAGTTGTCATAACAGGGCAAGTTACTGACGAAACAACATCCCCTATCATTGGTGCCGTAGTCAAGTTAGTCACCCAAACAACGTTAATTACGCAGACAGTAACCAACAATGAGGGTTCATTTAACCTTACCATGGAGGAGAGCGATGGGCACAAAGAACTCATCATAACCTATATGGGATATGCTGATTATCGTGTATCTCTGGAGAACATACAAAGGAATACCGACCTTGGAAAGATTCAACTGACTCCTTCCTCACAAGAGTTAAAAGGCGTAGAAGTGATTGGGAGGCGTGAAATACAGAAGATTGACCGGCGGATTATCACCCCTTCAAAACTCCAGCTAAAGGCTTCTACTAACGGAGTAATGCTCATACAGAACATGCAATTAGCTGGTATTCGGGTCAATACCATTGATAATACCATCACGACGACGACTGGAGATGCAGTCCAATTACGCATTAATGGTGTCATAGCAAAGATAGAAGAAGTAAAAGCCCTACGCCCTCAAGACATTGTAAAGGTTGAATACCACGATATGCCTGGACTACGTTTTAACGGTGCAGCAGCCGTCCTCGACTTCATTGTGAAGTATAAGAATAAAGGTGGAAACATCAATGGTGACCTCACCGATGGACTATCGATGTTAGGCTATGGAGAGAACCTTTTGTCTGCCAACTATCACAAAGGTAGATCCGAGATAAAGTCTTCTTTCTATTGGAATAGGCGTGATTTGAAGTGGAAAAGAGAGAACTACGAGGAGTACCACTACCCTCATCAGACCATAGAGAATAGAGAGATTGGTGAGCCAACAAAGGTTAAGTTTGATAATATGAACTTCTCTCTGTGGTACAACTATTCGTTTAAGAAGAGCAGTATTAGTGCTATCTTCCGTGATTACTACAATAAAGAATCTAACTCAATGGAGGATAGAATCAGTACGCTTTATCGCGGTACTGACGTCTACCACATCACCGACTTTAGGCATGGACACGATAACACGCCCTCGTTAGATTTGTATTTTCAAACTGAGCTTGCCCATAACCAGCACTTGTACTTCGACCTAATTGGCACTTACATCAATAGCCATAGCCAGCGTACATACACCTTATCATCAACCACACAACCTACTCAGACGATTGCTTCCATTACTGATGGTAACAAGTACTCCATAATAGGTGAGGGTATTTATGAGCGCATGTTCAAGGATAGCAAACTGTCGTTTGGGTTGAAGCATACGCAGATGTACACTAATAACACGTATGATGGAAACATCCAAAGTCAGGTAAATATGAATACAGCGGAGACTTTCGCTTACACTGAATGGATGTCAAAACTGGGCAAGCTGACCTATACCCTCGGGTTGGGAGGGATGCGTATTTACAACCATCAGCACGATAAGAAGCTATCGAAGTTCATCCTTCGTCCAAAGCTCTCCCTCGCTTATCAACCTTGTAGTAACGTAACTTTAAAATATCAAGGATACGTTTCGGCTTATGCTCCTTCACTATCCGACATGAGCAATGTGTCACAGGATATTGACGTATATCAGCTTAGAAAGGGCAATCCTAACCTAAAGTCTGTAACCTTCGTATCGAATGAGTTGTCCTTAAACTGGGGCACAAAATGGTGCGATCTATCGTTATTTGGAAGGTATAGTTACGATTCCCACCCTATCATGGAAGAGACTTATATTGACAACGGAAAGTTTGTTAGGACAATAGATAACCAAAAAAACTTCCACAGACTACATACCCAAATGGACATAAAGTTGCATCCCTTTGGCGATTGGTTCTCGTTACAACTTACTCCATTCTTCAATCGGTACATCAGTAATGGGCATACTTACGCACATACACTCTCGAACTGGGGACTGAATGGAAATCTACTCGTAATGTACAAACAATGGGTATTCACAGCTGTAGTACAGACCAGATACAATGAATTATGGGGTGAAACTCTTACCAAAGGAGAAGCGAATCACGCCATATCAGTAGGTTATAACAAAGACAAATGGGCGTTAAATCTCATCATGGCATTACCTTTTTCTAAACAATACTCAAATGAGACGGATAACTTGTCACGCCTCGCTCCTAACCAGCAACTGGCTTTCTCAAAGAGTTTGAGACGGATACTTCTACTTAACTTCACATTCAATTTGAATTATGGAAAAGGCAAATCAAGTATCAATAAACGTATTTCCAACTCTGATAATGATACAGGTATCATGTATGGAAGATAAAATGAACATCCTTATCTCTCTGGCTGGGCAGTCCCCACTGGTAGGGACTTGCAAGCATTAACTAATATACATGATAGTCAAACGCAAAAAGAGGATATGCTATCGTTGTTGGCATATCCTCTTCTATGTTTTATCAAGCTACTGGTCCACTTTCCTCTTTACTGAGGGTGTGTCAAAATGTAAATTCCATTTTGATAATCTTACAGTTTGAAACAATTCATTAAAACGACCATTTCTGTACTCGATTTTGAGTAAAGAAATGGTCTTTTCTTTGCTTTAAGAAAAAAACACTTATAGTTTGAAAGTTGTCAAGTTATTAATTTGCATTTTGACACACCCTCGTTAGGGCTCCGCACGATTGGTGCTCAGTAACAACACAATGTGTGTTGGACAACAACACAATGGCGAAAGATGGGTAAACACTCCCCTTTCTATGGGAGAAGACCAGTGGATGAGGGCTTTCTCAATAAAGCAGTATCAGTCCTGCAAAGGCAGCATAACATATCATGCGGATAGGATTTATCTTTAACCACATCGTACCAACAAAGGTTGCGGTAAAGAGGAATAGACTAATCCAAAACTGCCAAGGGTTAATACTTGGTGCAGAAAAGTTCTCAGTATTACATAATAATAAGGTGGCAGCTGCTAATAGACCCACTACTACTGGGCGTAGACCTGAAAAAACTGACTGTACAACAGGTGTGTTCATATACTTGAGGAACATCTTACTGATAAGAATCATTATTATCAACGATGGAAGTACAAGGGCTATGGTCGCGGTGAGACTACCCAATACTGCCATACCTGCGCCAAAGCCTGCATTATGTACGGCTGTATAACCGCAATAGGTAGCAGAGTTTATACCAATAGGTCCAGGCGTCATCTGTGATACAGCAACGATGTTGGTAAACTCAGCAGAGCTAAGCCAATGATGGTTTACAACCGTTTCTGTTTGTATCAATGATAACATTCCATATCCTCCACCGAATCCAAAGAGTCCGATGATAAAGAATGTGTAGAAAAGTTCTAAGTATATCATGTTGTTATTTCTGTTATTAGTCTGTTTTTAGTGTGTTGTTTATCCGAAATTATCCCATTCGTCTCTCTCTTCCTTCGGAACTTACGTTTGCTATTTCTTTTGTGAAGTTATATCTCGTTAGGCTCTCCCCTCCTTCGGAGGGGCTGGGGGAGGTATTTCACTCCGTCGGTTTAATAAACTTCCCATAAAGGAATCCACCCAATCCTGCTGCAATAATGACGTAAACAGGATTGACACCTAACAGCCAAATGGCTATGGCGGTGACAATAGGAATCCAACAGTTTGCCAATGAAAGTTTTGCACTCTTAGCCAAGGTAAAGGTTGGTGCTGCAATCAAAGCCACGACAGCAGGGCGTATTCCACGGAAAATTGCTGCCACCCAAGGGATGTCCATAAACTGATGGAAGAAGAGTGCGATGCAGAGAATGATGAGGAATGAGGGGAGAATAGCTCCTAAACAAGTGACGAGTGCACCCAGTGTCTTTCGCATCTTATATCCTACAAAGACACTGATGTTTGCAGCAAGGACACCAGGACAGCTTTGTGCAACAGCTATCAGGTCAACAAACTGGTCTTCTGGAATCCACTTTCTCTTCACTACGACTTCATTTTGGATAATTGAAATCATAGCATATCCACCGCCAAGTGTGAAGGCTCCAATCTTAAAGAAGGTTTTGAAAGCTTCCCAGTAGAAGCCTTTGGGTGATGGGTGTTGAGTGTTGGGTGTTGATGAAATGTTATCTTTGTCCACTGTGTCTTGTTTTTTATAGTGAAATCAATGTTTGAGAGCTACGGACGCCCCCATCTGTTCACATATACCTATTAGGTAATATTACTCAGATGAGGGCGTTTCTCAGTGTAGTCTATATATATTAAAGGTGTACTAATCTATTACACCTTCAATAGGGGAGGGGCAAACTTTACAATTTGCTTTCAACCCACTTACGAGCATTTACAAATGCCTCAATCCATGGTGTAACCTCGTCCTGACGACGCTCACGTGGATAGTAAGCCTGCTGCCATGGGAAGATAGCACGCTCCAAGTGTGGCATCATTGCAAGGTGACGACCATCTGCAGAGCAGATACCTGCTACATTATAGTCAGAGCCGTTAGGGTTGCCTGGATATTCAGCGTAGTTGTATTTAGCGATGATATTGTACTTATCTTCTGCCTCTGGGAGGTAGAAACGACCCTCACCGTGTGCTACCCAGATACCGAGTTTGTTGCCGCTCAAAGAACCGAACATCACACTATTGTTCTGTGGAATGGTCAAGTTCAAGAATGAACTCTCAAACTTCTTGCTGGTATTGTGGCAGAGGTGAGCACGATGCTTGTGCTCTGGATTGATAAGGTTCAACTCAACCATCAACTGACAACCGTTACAGATACCCAATGAAAGTGTATCTTTGCGTGCATAGAAGCGGTCAAGTGCCTGCTTAGCCTTTGGGTTATAGAGGAAAGCACCAGCCCATCCCTTTGCAGAACCAAGTACGTCTGAGTTAGAGAAGCCACCGCAGAAGACAATCATATTTACTTCTTCCAAAGTCTCACGACCAGTGATAAGGTCGGTCATCATGACGTCTTTCACCTCAAAGCCTGCCAAATAGAGTGCGTAAGCCATCTCACGCTCACCATTGGTACCCTTCTCACGAATGATAGCTGCCTTTGGTGTTTGGTGATGGGTGTTAGGTGTTGAAGTCTTCCAACGGTCTGCATCGAGTCCATACTGCTGGAGTGTACCTGTGAAGTCTGCATTAAACTTCATCTCGATTGGCTGCTTCTTATAGTTCTGGCAGCGCTTCTTAGCCATGCCATTCATACTTTGTTTGCGATCGAGCAAGTACGAAGTCTTATACCATGTCTCACGCATTGCATCAATATCGAATTCTGCCTTCCAATCGCCATCAGCGATGCTGAGCGTGCGCTTATCAGGACTTGGTGTACCGATACGAGCAAATCCGATACAGTTCTCTGTCAAGAACTCTTTGACTTCTTCCTTATGTTCATCAGCAACCTGAATAACAACACCTGGGTTCTCTGCAAAAAGCTTCTTGATTACATCGTCACCCTTGATATCATGAAGGTTGATATGCAAACCACCTTCAGCATTAGCAAAGGTCATTTCAAGCAATGTTGTAATCAAACCACCTGCTGAAATGTCGTGTCCAGCAAGTATCCATCCACGGCGAATCATCTCCTGTACAGCATCGAAACAGTCGCAGAAGTACTGTGGTTCTTTCACGGTTGGAACGTCACTGCCAATCTTTCCGAGACTCTGTGCAAAGGCTGAACCACCTAAACGCTGCTCGTCAAAACTGAAGTCGATATGATAGAGGCGTGTGTTCTTTTCATTAACAAGTACTGGAGAAACCACCTGACGAACATCGCTTACCTCACCACCACTGGTCACAATGACGGTTCCTGGAGAGATAATCTTATCTCCATTAGGATATTGCTGAGTCAGAGAAAGTGAATCCTTACCCGTTGGAACGTTCACACCGATAGCACAACAGAAGTCTGATAATGCCTTAACCGCACTATAAAGACGAGCATCTTCACCCTTCTGTGAGCGACAAGGCCACATCCAGTTGGCTGAAAGACTCAAGCTGTCCATGCCGTCTGCCAATGGTGCCCATACAATGTTGGTCAATGATTCAGCTACGGAAAGGACAGAGCCTGCCTCTGGTGATGCGAGTCCTGCCTGTGGAGCGTGACCGAGTGCGGTAGCAATACCCTTATGGCCACGATAGTCTAAGGCTACAACACCACAGTCTGAGAGTGGCAACTGAATCTCACCCTGACACTGCTGACGGGCTACCTTACCCGTTACGGAGCGATCAACCTTGTTTGTCAACCAGTCCTTACATGCCACAGCTTCCAACTGAAGCACACGCTGGAGGTATTCCTCCACCTTATTTATACTATAAGAAACATTCTCATATTTGCGCTCAACGGTCTCATCCTTCATGATTGTCTTTGGAGAATGACCGAACATCTGTGCTACGTCTAAGTCGAATGGTTTTACACCATCGCCCTGTACAAATGAAAAGTGAGCATCACCTGTAGTCTCACCAACAACATACATTGGTGCACGCTCACGCTCAGCAATTTTCTTCACGTGGTCGAGATGCTTCTCGTCAATGAGTAAGCCCATGCGCTCCTGTGACTCGTTGGCGATGATTTCCTTGGCACTCAAAGTCTTGTCACCGATAGGTAACTGTGTCATTTCAATCTTACCACCACATTCTTCAACAAGCTCACTCAAGCAATTCAGGTGTCCTGCAGAACCGTGGTCGTGGATAGAAACAACTGGGTTGTTGTCTTCTTCTACCAATGCACGTACGAGGTTATAAGCGCGTTTCTGCATCTCTGGATTAGCACGCTGTATGGCATTCAACTCAATACCATTTGAGTAACGACCAGTATCAACTGATGAAACAGAACCACCACCAAGTCCGATACGATAGTTATCACCACCAACGACAACTACCTTGTTACCAGCCTGTGGTTCACCCTTCAGACAGTCGCGCTTGGTACCATAACCAACGCCACCTGCAAGCATAATCACCTTGTCGTAAGCATACTTCTCACCATTCTCTTGATGTTCAAATGTGAGTAGTGAACCAGTAATTAATGGCTGACCAAACTTATTACCGAAATCGCTCGCACCATTAGATGCCTTGATAAGAATCTGCTCTGGAGTTTGATAGAGCCACTGACGGACAGGAAGGATGTCTTCCCAATCACGTAAGGCTGGAGTTGTACCGTCATCTTCTGTCAGACGAGGGTAAGCGGTCATATAGACTGCTGTTCCTGCGATAGGCCATGAACCAACGCCACCGCCCATACGGTCACGAATCTCACCACCCGTACCTGTTGCTGCTCCATTGAATGGCTCAACGGTAGTTGGGAAGTTGTGGGTCTCGGCTTTCAGAGAGATAACACTCTCAATAGGCTTTACTCGGAAATAGTCGGATGTGCTTTGGTTTGCTGGTGCAAACTGCTCTATCTCTGGACCTTGTGCGAAAGCTACGTTATCTTTATAAGCTGAAAGAATCTTACCAGGATTCTCTTTTGTAGTCTTCTTGATGAGGCTGAAGAGACTGCTCTCCATCACCTTACCATCAATGACGAACTCTCCACCGAAAATCTTATGGCGGCAATGCTCAGAGTTAATCTGTGCGAAACCGAAGATTTCAGAGTCGGTGAGTGGTCGGCCATTCTGCTTCTCAATCTTATGGAGATACTCCATCTCCTCAGGTGAGAGTGCTAAGCCTTCCTCTTCGTTGAACTTCTCCAAGTCCTCCACACGCTTGATAGGCTCTGGCTCGTGGTTGACAGTGAAGATTGTCTGGTCCAAACCATCATACATACGTTGCAACATCGGGTCATAATCAGCCTCTTTGCTGCTTACAGGGAAGTACTCCTCTATACGCAAAATGCCGTCAAGACTCATGTTTTGAGTAATCTCGACGGCATTCGTACTCCAAGGAGTAATCATCTCACGGCGTGGTCCCACATAGTAGCCCTGCAGTGTCTGTTCGTTCTGCAAGTAGGTGGCATCGCCATAGAGCCAACAAAGTTCGTTGATTTCCGCGTCGGACAATGCATGATTGACTTCTGTGGCAATCACGCTTTTGGACTGAGTTCTGAAGAAAAGAATCATAGTCTGTATATAAAATTTGGTGTTACTTCTGTTTGCAAAGATACGATATTCTTTGGATATACTGCCCTTTTGTCCAGTGTTTTTTAGTCTTCTTAGGTATTATAAATAATCAGACTCGTTTTTGTATGTCTTATCCTGCTAAAGTTGTATTTGTTGTCTTGAATTTCGTTTCATGAAAATAATTGGTTCTTCCGTTAAATGTATAGATTGAAAATAGAATAAGACTTATACATCTGCTTAGTATGACTATCCCAAATTAGATGGTCTTTCAATGGGGATAGGCTACAAGATAAAATGCAAATTGATACTATATCTATCTGCCGCCTACAAGAAGTTTATGCTCTTATTGACCGATGTTTGTAAACTATTTTTAATCAGACCAAAATCAATATATGCTCTTTTGTGCTCTAAAAGACGGCTAATTGACTTGCAAAAGATGCTCTTTTGAGGGCTAACTAACGCCCTTTTGAAGTCCAATTAAGCACCTTTCACTTTTCTACTTTATAACCTATTGATTTCCTTATGGTTACAAACCTGCTCCGTGTATATGCTTTTGCCGTTATTTACAGATGTATCATTTGAAATTATGTAATAATTTTTCAAATCCTTGTCTACGGATTTTCGAAGTCTTAAAATGAAAAGGTTTTCAGTGTCAGAGGATGATAAAAGAATAGATAGTTGACAGTCTTAGCTATATTTTTGTTTAATAAGTAACTTCGGTTCTTCCGTTAAAGCAATACGAAAAGCATCCGCGCATTTAACGGAAGAACCTAACAAAAGCCGCTATTGAGATAAAACATAATTTTTTCATATTTCCAGATTCTGCTTTAGTTTTCATTCCACCACATAATGAAGATTATACCTGCACAAACTGAGCCAATGAAAAATATAGAAGAAATGACATGCCAAACGGCATTATTCTTATGACTTTCAAATTTATGGAAATAGCCTATATATTCCTCATTTTTTTCGCTCAAGAAGTGGGTAAACAGTAAGGAAAGACAACAAGTGGTTATAAGAAATATATGGAAATGGGAATTCTGAATAGGAAGTATTCTAAATTTCTTGAAAACTGATAGAATAAGCATTTCATAAGGAACAAACATAAAAGCTAATGATCCTTCTGCACGCGCAATACCTACTCCTATATTTATATCATAAAAAACGACTTCCATTGTTTTATACACATTTCTTATATAGTGCTCTAACGTTGGATTATTTTTCTGAATATAGCCAAATGGATTCCAAAAATATAGCCGTTTGCACACACGGTTGATAAAAGGTCCAAGTATTCGTATCGGAATACGATAACTCCATCTTTCTGCACAATATAGAGAATATAATAGTCTTATTACAAATAGTTTCATCTCTAATAAACGTAATCTTATAAACTAAAGTTTCCCACCCCAATAAATATAGATAGAAACATAACAGTTTGTCGAATTTTCTTTGTAAATTAGTAATCGCCAAACAACTGATTTTAAAGACAAAACAGCAAAACTGTTATGGAAGCAAAAATAGAGAAAAGAAGTGAGTTATCCAAACTTTTGAGTGTTAAAACTCGAATGAGTGATGATTTATTTCTTTCTTCTTTTTGGCAAGTTTGGCATCGGTCACCTATTATCTCGTCTTTCATTGGAGAAACAGGACGGTGTTTCGGCTTCGGATTTAATCCTTTCTCTTTGCCTCTTCCGCATTGTGGGCGAGAGCATCCACCGTATATACAAACATTTTTCCTATGTTCCTATGTTCTTTCTTGCTCGAAGAACCTGTCTCTCGGTTATTGTATCTTCCAATTGTTTATTCTGTATAATTTCATCAAAAAGTTCCATTAATTGTAAGTTTCAGGTTAAAAATGTCTAAACTCATTATACAACTCTTTGTTTTACACGTCTTTATAATATCTTTGCAATAGATATGCCGCATTCAGTGAAATGAGGTCAGTTTTTTGTGTCAGTTTACGTTGTCTTCATAAAAGTAGGAATATCACGTTTGGCATAGTTATAAACTGATTTCTTTTAATGTTTGTAGGATGAATCTATTACAAGTAGTATAATAACCAAAATAAAATAGTAAATATGAAAAAGAGTCTTTTTATTGTAGCTTTGGCGTTGGGTACACTTGCATTTAGCAGTTGTGCCAGCAAGAAAGATTTGGAGAATTGTCGTACAGAGAATAATCAGTTGACGGCAGATTATCAGAATGCTAAGGAAACGATTGCTGCCAATAATGCACGTATCAAGAGTTTGGAAGATCAGTTGGCTCAGGCAAGAGAGAGTGCTGCTGCATTGCAGGGTAGTCTTGATAACAGTTTGAGAAATGCCAATTCAAACAATATCAACATTTCTAAACTTGTTGATCAGATTAACGAGAGTAATCAGTATATCCGTCACTTGGTTGAGGTGAAGTCTAAGAGCGATTCTTTGAATATGGTGTTGACAAACAATCTTACCCGTTCTTTGAGCCGTGAGGAGTTGAAGGAGGTTGATGTACAGGTTCTGAAGGGCGTTGTTTATATCTCTTTGGCTGACAATATGCTTTATAAGAGCGGTTCTTATGAGGTGAATGATCGTGCTGAGCAGACATTGAGCAAGATTGCTAAGATTATTACTGATTATAAGGATTATGATGTGCTGATTGAGGGTAACACTGATAATGTGCCTATCAACACTACTACAGACAAGATGAAAAATATCCGTAATAACTGGGATCTCTCTTGTCTCCGTGCAGCTTCTGTTGCACAGTATCTGCAGGATCGCTTCGGTGTAAATCCTAAGCGTTTGACTGCTGGTGGTCGTGGTGAGTATAACCCACTCGCAACTAATGATACTGAGTTGGGTAAGCAGCGTAACCGCCGTACGCAGATTATCATTACTCCAAAGCTTGATCAGTTCATGGATCTCATTGGTGAGGCTCCAGAGGCTAAGGCTACAAAGTAATCTGATTATGAATAATGACGTTCTGTTCTTGATTCTCCAGCGATGTCCACGGAGGTATATGTGGATTTTGGCTGTATTTTCCGTATATATGATTTATTTCTGTGGAGAGTGTCCCGGAGAAGCATTGTGGTATTTACTGCATTGATAGAATAGAAAACGTTGATAAATATAAATCTGCATCTTGTCTATACCATATTGGCAAGGTGCAGATTTTTTCTTTATATATAATATAAGGTTTGTATATGGATGTTGCTTTTATGATTTTAGCTACATTGGTAGCAGTCGAACACATGTATAATGTGTCTTGAAACGATATTTACAAAATCGAGAACAACTGCGCGTGCATTCAATATGGAAGTGGAGGAATTAAGTCGCCCAGCTGTATCTACGTTATTTAAAAATCAAGGTGTCTATAATCTTTTATTGGCAGTGTTGATTTTAATAGCAGTTTGGGTTACGAATGATTTGTTTTGGACACGTTGTTTTTTGTCATATGTAGCATTGGTGGCTATTTATGGCGGTATTACAAGTAGTCCAACTATTATTTTAAAGCAGGGTGCGCCAGCTTTGGTGGCATTAATATATAGTTTTGTTCTATTGTAGGTATTTGTTGTTTTGGCTAAAATTGAAACTTCCCTTGTTTTCGATTTTGCGTTTAAGGGGTTATTTCTTGCTTTGTGGCTTTTTAAAGCGCTATTTTAGTTTTTATAGCTTCCAGGAGTGTGGTAGGGGTGTTTTGGGTGTTGTTTTGGTTGATTTGTGTCAAGGTTTTGGGTGATTTTTAAGTTTTTTGAAAAATATTCTTCAAAACATTTGGAGGTTACACAGAAAGTCTATACCTTTGCATTCGCTTTACAAAACAAGCCACCTGGCAAGTTACTTAAAGCAGTAAAGAAAGAGTTCTTTGAAAAGATTTACATAAACAGAGAAGTAGTACAAGAAGCGTCTGTTTGGTTTTATATCAAATGGATGGGTAAAAGAAATGAACCGATCAATTCGTTGTTCCTACTTTTGAGACATCGTCTCAAAACAATTAAGGAACAAAAGAAAAGGTGCTTTTTACTTGATACTTTTAGGATAAGCGTTCTGAAACAGAGATTACTCGGTGGAGTGCTTGGGGAATATTGGTATCCATTATCATTTATCACCCATCACTTATCACCAACACATATTTTACAATGGAGAGTTTGATCCTGGCTCAGGATGAACGCTAGCTACAGGCTTAACACATGCAAGTCGAGGGGAAACGGCATTGAGTGCTTGCACTCTTTGGACGTCGACCGGCGCACGGGTGAGTAACGCGTATTCAACCTTCCCATTACTGTGGGATAACCTGCCGAAAGGCAGACTAATACCGCATAGTCTTCGATGACGGCATCAGATTTGAAGTAAAGATTTATCGGTAATGGATGGGGATGCGTCTGATTAGCTTGTTGGCGGGGTAACGGCCCACCAAGGCAACGATCAGTAGGGGTTCTGAGAGGAAGGTCCCCCACATTGGAACTGAGACACGGTCCAAACTCCTACGGGAGGCAGCAGTGAGGAATATTGGTCAATGGACGTAAGTCTGAACCAGCCAAGTAGCGTGCAGGATGACGGCCCTATGGGTTGTAAACTGCTTTTGTATGGGGATAAAGTTAGGGACGTGTCCCTATTTGCAGGTACCATACGAATAAGGACCGGCTAATTCCGTGCCAGCAGCCGCGGTAATACGGAAGGTCCAGGCGTTATCCGGATTTATTGGGTTTAAAGGGAGCGTAGGCTGGATATTAAGTGTGTTGTGAAATGTAGACGCTCAACGTCTGACTTGCAGCGCATACTGGTTTCCTTGAGTACGCACAACGTTGGCGGAATTCGTCGTGTAGCGGTGAAATGCTTAGATATGACGAAGAACTCCGATTGCGAAGGCAGCTGACGGGAGCGCAACTGACGCTTAAGCTCGAAGGTGCGGGTATCAAACAGGATTAGATACCCTGGTAGTCCGCACAGTAAACGATGGATGCCCGCTGTTGGTACCTGGTATCAGCGGCTAAGCGAAAGCATTAAGCATCCCACCTGGGGAGTACGCCGGCAACGGTGAAACTCAAAGGAATTGACGGGGGCCCGCACAAGCGGAGGAACATGTGGTTTAATTCGATGATACGCGAGGAACCTTACCCGGGCTTGAATTGCAGAGGAAGGATTTAGAGATAATGACGCCCTTCGGGGTCTCTGTGAAGGTGCTGCATGGTTGTCGTCAGCTCGTGCCGTGAGGTGTCGGCTTAAGTGCCATAACGAGCGCAACCCCTCTCTTCAGTTGCCATCAGGTTATGCTGGGCACTCTGGAGACACTGCCACCGTAAGGTGTGAGGAAGGTGGGGATGACGTCAAATCAGCACGGCCCTTACGTCCGGGGCTACACACGTGTTACAATGGCCGGTACAGAGGGATGGTGTAATGCAAATTGCATCAAATCTTGAAAGCCGGTCCCAGTTCGGACTGGGGTCTGCAACCCGACCCCACGAAGCTGGATTCGCTAGTAATCGCGCATCAGCCATGGCGCGGTGAATACGTTCCCGGGCCTTGTACACACCGCCCGTCAAGCCATGAAAGCCGGGGGTGCCTGAAGTCCGTGACCGCAAGGATCGGCCTAGGGCAAAACTGGTGATTGGGGCTAAGTCGTAACAAGGTAGCCGTACCGGAAGGTGCGGCTGGAACACCTCCTTTCTGGAGAGTTCGCTTATTCGTTGATTTAGTTGATAAGTATTTAAGTATACAAGTCAACAAGTTAACGGTAATCAAGCAAATAAAAGAACCTTTGGTTCATTTTTCTTCTTGTACTCACTGACACTGTTTTAAGAATAAGAGAAAGGAAGTCTGGCATGAGAAGCCGCAGTGCTTTCTTCCAACTCAGTCCTATAGCTCAGTTGGTTAGAGCGCCACACTGATAATGTGGAGGTCGGCAGTTCAAGTCTGCCTGGGACTACACATTGGCGCTAAGCCATGTGTGACAGACTTAAAGTGCTTTGATACTTTCTCTATCCCTTGGGGGGATTAGCTCAGTTGGCTAGAGCACCTGCTTTGCACGCAGGGGGTCAACGGTTCGAATCCGTTATTCTCCACTTCGCTGTTCTATGCTTCTGAGGCATTGCCTCAGAACACACAGAACAACAGCACAAGATCTTTGACATATTGACACAAGCAAGACTGTAATGTAGAACTATTCTTTCTTTAAAAAGGAAGAATTAGTATTCTAATTATTGAAGAAACAACTTCAAATTCTTTAGAATCACACAACAGCTGAAAGTATGAGCTACATTCTCTGTAAGCAATTACATAGAAGGCGAAGAAAGTAAGAAAGGGCGCATGGCGGATGCCTTGGCTCACGGAGGCGATGAAGGACGTGATAAGCTGCGATAAGCCTTGGGTAGGTGCAAATAACCTTTGATCCAAGGATTTCCGAATGGGACAACCCAACAGGTTGAAGACCTGTTATCACTACAGACGTAGTGAGGCGAACGAAGGGAACTGAAACATCTTAGTACCTTTAGGAAGAGAAAATAAATAATGATTCCCCTAGTAGTGGCGAGCGAACGGGGAGGAGCCTAAACCTGCTTTGTGGCAACGCTTAGCAGGGGTTGTAGGACCACGCTGTCGTACTTAGATTGTGAGAAGAATGTTCTGGAAAGAACAATCATAGAGGGTGATAATCCCGTATTCGAAGCATGACGAGACGTAGTGGTATCCTGAGTAACGCGGAACACGTGAAATTCTGCGCGAATCCGCCGGGACCATCCGGTAAGGCTAAATACTCCCGTGAGACCGATAGTGAACGAGTACTGTGAAGGAAAGGTGAAAAGCACTCCGATGAGGAGAGTGAAATAGTTCCTGAAACCATGCGCCTACAAGCGGTCGGAGCCGCGTAAGCGGTGACGGCGTGCCTTTTGCATAATGAACCTACGAGTTACCATGTCTGGCAAGGATAAGCGTCATGAGACGCGCATCCGCAGTGAAAGCGAGCCTGAAAAGGGCGTCGAGTCAGATGGGGTAGACGCGAAACCAAGTGATCTACACTTGCCCAGGTTGAAGTCCGGGTAACACCGGATGGAGGACCGCACGGATAAGCGTTGAAAAGCTTCCCGATGAGGTGAGTGTAGGAGTGAAAGGCCAATCAAACTTGGAGATAGCTCGTACTCCCCGAAAGGCATTTAGGTGCCGCGTGCGACGATCTCCATAAGAGGTAGAGCGACCGATAGGTCAAGAGGGCTTCACCGCCTATCGAGACCTGACGAACTCCGAATGCTTATGGACTGCAGTCGTGCAGTAAGGGGGCGGGTGCTAAGGTCCGTCCCCGAGAGGAGAAGAATCCAGACCGCCGTCTAAGGTCCCGAAATTCTGTCTAAGTTAGTCTAACGAAGTCTGGTCCCCGTGACAGCTAGGATGTTGGCTTGGAAGCAGCCATTCATTCAAAGAGTGCGTAACAGCTCACTAGTCGAGGGTCCGGGCATGGATAATAATCGGGTATAAGTCAGATACCGAAGGCGCGGGATAGTAATGTATATTAAAAGTATCGGTAGGGGAGCATTCCATTGGCGTTGAATGGTGAGGGTAACCGATCCTGGAGTTTATGGAAAAGCAAATGTAGGTATAAGTAACGATAAAAAGGGTGAGATTCCCTTTCGCCGAAAGACCGAGGTTTCCCGGGCGATGCCAATCAGCCCGGGGTTAGTCGGGTCCTAAGTCTCAGCCGAACGGCGAAGGCGATGGCAGATGCGGTTAATATTCCGCAACTCGCATATACAGTGATGTGGAGACGGAGCAGTGACACTGCCGCGCCCTGACGGAATAGGGCGTTTAAGTGCGTAGGCTATGAGGGAGGCAGGCAAATCCACCTTCCGAGTTGAACCATGAAAGTACAGGTAATCCTTCGGGATAACTTGAGTGCAGGTAATCATACTTCCGAGAAAATCCGCTAAACTTAATGTATGTGCGACCCGTACCGCAAACGGACACACGTGGTCGGGTAGAATATACTAAGGCGTTGAGAGATTCATGGTTAAGGAACTAGGCAAATTGACCCCGTAACTTCGGGATAAGGGGTCCTCATAGCAATATGAGGCGCAGAGAATCGGTCCAGGCAACTGTTTAACAAAAACACAGGGCTGTGCAAACTCGAAAGATGAGGTATACAGCCTGACACCTGCCCGGTGCCGGAAGGTTAAGAGGAGATGTCACCAGCAATGGGAAGCATTGAATTGAAGCCCCGGTAAACGGCGGCCGTAACTATAACGGTCCTAAGGTAGCGAAATTCCTTGTCGGGTAAGTTCCGACCTGCACGAATGGTGTAATGATCTGGACGCTGTCTCAACCATGAGCTCAGTGAAATTGTAGTATCGGTGAAGATGCCGATTACCCGCGATGGGACGAAAAGACCCCGTGAACCTTTACTACAGCTTAGCATTGACCTTGGTCATCCGATGTGTAGGATAGGCCGGAGGCTTTGAATCGGGTGCGCCAGCATTCGTGGAGCCATCCTTGAAATACGGCCCTTTGGCTGTCTGAGGTCTAACGCGCCTGAGGTGCGGACACTGCTTGGTGGGTAGTTTGACTGGGGTGGTCGCCTCCAAAAGCGTAACGGAGGCTTCCAAAGGTGCCCTCGGGCCGATTGGTAACCGGCCTTATAGAGTGCAATGGCATAAGGGCGCTTGACTGGGAGGCAGACATGCCGAGCAGGCAGGAAACTGGGGCATAGTGATCCGGCGGACGTGTATGGAAACTCCGTCGCTCAAAGGATAAAAGGTACTCCGGGGATAACAGGCTGATCCCCCCCAAGAGCTCATATCGACGGGGTGGTTTGGCACCTCGATGTCGGCTCGTCACATCCTGGGGCTGGAGAAGGTCCCAAGGGTTGGGCTGTTCGCCCATTAAAGTGGCACGCGAGCTGGGTTCAGAACGTCGTGAGACAGTTCGGTCTCTATCTATCGTGGGCGTTGGAGTTTTGCGTGGTGCTGACACTAGTACGAGAGGACCGTGTTGGACAGACCTCCGGTTTACCAGTTGTGCCGCCAGGTGCACCGCTGGGTATCTGAGTCTGGATTGGATAAGCGCTGAAAGCATCTAAGTGCGAAGCCAGCCGCAAGATGAGAACTCCTCATAAGGGTCGTCATAGACGATGACGTTGATAGGGTGTAGGTGTAAAGACGGTGACGTCAAAGCCGAGCACTACTAATTGCCCGAAACTTTCTTCGGGTCTCCCGCCTCCAAATTTTGGAGTGCGGGGACCAGTGACTCAGACTTTGAGCTGTGTATTCTTCTAACGTAAGAAGAAAAGTTCTATATGTTTTGCTTGTGGAAATACGTCACCTTATACGGCTGACAAGTCAGTAGACGAGTTGATAAGTTAACGAGTTAACAAGTTATTAGTTCTCGTGACATTATTTAATAACGGATTTACTGATAAGAAGACAGAAAGAAGACAGGAATAAAGACGAATATCTAGTCAACTTTTCTACTGTGAATTGGTCATCCGAAAGAAATATCAGGTGGTTATTGCGGCGGGGTCCCACCTCTTCCCATTCCGAACAGAGAAGTTAAGCCCGTTTGCGCCGATGGTACTGCAATGCAATGCGGGAGAGTAGGTGGCCGCCTTCTTTTACGAGAGCCTTGAAGAGAAATCTTCAAGGCTCTTTTTTGTTGTTGGGTAATGGGTGTTGGTTGTTGATGAAGTGTTGGTAGGACAGAAGCTGCAATATTATATTGGGCTAATAAGGCTTATAGGGCTTATATAATGTGACAGTAGATATGTGACAGTTGATTTTTAGTGGGGATAGGCATATATTTTAGCAAGTCTAAAAAGAAAGAAACTTTAATTTACTGAGCCATAAAGTTTATTGGGTTCATGAGGCTAATTGGCATAATAGGGCTAATTAGAGGAATATATTCTTTAATAGTATTTTTTCTGAAGTCTTTTATTTTCTTATTTGGTTTCTTGTCTGTTAAGGAAAGAATTATTTACTGTTGCCTGCTTTCTCGTTGTAGAGGTCGTCAAGATAATCATAGAAGCAGTATTTTTGCCATTTTTTATTTAGTTGTTCATAAGTAGGGTTGTGCTTTGTGCGGAGTGTGGTACCATTTGGCGCAAATGTTTCTTCGAGGAGGTAGATTCCTTTTGTATAGTCTCTTATGAGTTTGGAGTATAAAACAAACTTATTGTTGGTGTATTGATATATCTTCCATTTATAACAGTTTTGGTTATCATCACTTTGTTGTGTGACAAGAAATTTTAAGTCTGAAACAATAATAGGATAGCTATTAATGCTATCAGACTTTGCTTTTATGTATTTACCTTGAGCAGTAGACCATAGATAGATAATTGCTTTAGATTCTTGCTGTGGATAGAAACAGATGTCACGTTGTCCGTCAAAGTTGTAATCCTTTTGTTCAATTGTGTATAATTGTGACTTTGTAAGCTGTACTGATTGGAGGAACTTATGATTGACATAGATGTTGGCAAAGTATTTTTCTTTTACCATTTTTATTTCCCAAGTAACTACTTTCTCTTTATTTTTTCTCCACCATTCCCGTTGCTCTTCAGCAGTAGCTCTCTGATAGTTTTTATTATTTGGAGTCATTACGTTCATATAGGAATCCCATCCAAGATGTTGTTTGGAAGGATTAACCCTAAACTCACTACTTCCAATATCTAATCCATTATCATTTGGAATGCGCCCAATACCAAAATTTGCTTTTTTTATAGCATTATTTTTATACGATTTCCACACTCCTTCATACTGATTATTATAATAACCATCCACTTCACTATTTACTTCATCCATATAGACAGAGTCTTTATATATGAAGAAGTCAGACTCTAACTGACCAGAGAATAACCCTGCACCATATTGTTTAGTATCTTCTTTAAATTCATACTTTGCAAGCATTTTATAGCGTTTGATAGGATAGAATTCGGCATCAAGCTGCTTAAATCTGCTGATATGAATATTACCCGTAAAGAAGCATACGTTATCTTTTACACGACTTTTGCCAATAACATGATAAAGTTCAGCTATCTTCTTATCCTTGTAAATGGTATCAAAGTGTATGTATAGTCGTTGCCCATTACCGATGCAGCCAATAGTATTGTTATTCAGCAACAAACGGCTGTAATCGTATCTCATACAATTGTCATCTTTTGCGTACGTTAATTGGAAAGATGTAACTAATAGTAGGATGAGTATTAGGTTTTTCTTCTGCATTGTTATATTTTTTTGTTTCTGCAAATATAATCTTTATTTCTTTATTGAAGTTACTTTCTCCTATATTTTTTTGTTTGTTGAGACAGGGTATAGTTCTATATGACAGAAGAAAAATACATTTATTAATCAATTTGTATGTTTTGCATGATGATAAGGTAATGGTTTTATGTCTATTTCTTCTCTAATAAGGAAAAAACTATTAACTTTGTCAATTACATCAACTTATCATGGTATATTTCATCAAGCGATTTATAGTTTGGCTAAGACGTGTGCGCTACTCCAGAGGATTCGGCGTACAGTCACCTTGGGCATATCGTTTTATTCGTTATGTGGTGAATGAACATTATCCTTATTATAAATATGACCACCTTGCTGAGCAGGTTTATGGGATTGATAAGACAACTCGTAAACTATGCAAGTTTTACTTCCGTTTAGCGAATTATCAGCAAGGTCACACATTTGTAGATTGTTTTCCAACCTCTTCTTGCTACAAGATTTATGTAGATGCAGGTTGCCAGAAAGCCAACTATCATAGGATAACAGAAGCGACATCAGAAGAGGAACTGATACGTTTATTCTCAAACATTGGTGAGTATAGTATGCTGCGTGTACCTCTTGTTGCAAACTATCGTACCGTTGTTGATAAGGCATTGGACCATTTACCTTCATCAAGTGTGTTGATTATAGAGAATATCAAGCGTGACAAAGAAACTCAGAAATACTGGTCAGAGCTTATATCAGATTCGCGCACAGGTGTTAGCTTTGATTTATATTATTGTGGGGTATTGTTTCTGAATAATGATATGGTAAAGCAATCATATATAGTAAATTTTTGAAAATACAAGGTTAAACTTTAGAAATGTAATACTATTATGAAGATATATACGAAGACAGGTGACAAGGGTATGACCTCCTTATGTGATGGTAGTCGCTTATCGAAAGATGATATGCGTATAGAAGCATATGGAACATTAGACGAATTAAATGCGAATATAGGTTTACTTATCTCGTTACTGCAAGCAGATACCTTAAAAGAAGGATATACTTTTGTCAGCTTAATTGATTTTTTGGTGGAAATTCAAGAAGAACTCTTTGTAATTGGTGGGCAACTCGCCTGTGCAGAGATAAAGGAAGACGACCGTTTTTGCACACAAAAACTTATTAAGGAGATAGAAATAGATATCGATAAACTCTCATCCCAACTCCCTGTACAGCATCATTTTGTTCTACCAGGAGGAACTCTACCAGCTGCTCAAAGTCATGTTTGTCGTACAATCTGTCGCCGTGCAGAGCGTCGAATAGTAACACTATCCCATATCGCAATAGTTTCACCTGAAATCTTTAAGTTTGTCAACAGATTATCAGATTATTTCTTCATTTTGTCACGTTATTTGAATAATGATAGTAGTTTAAGTGAAAAAACATGGAAAAATACTTGCAGATAAGAAAATAAATGTTACTTTTGCACGCACTAAGAATCATGTAAAAAAATAAGAATATGTATTGGACACTTGAATTGGCCTCTAAGCTGGAAGATGCTCCATGGCCTGCAACAAAAGATGAGCTGATTGACTATGCAATGCGATCAGGTGCACCACTTGAGGTTCTTGAGAATCTTCAAGAAATTGAAGACGAAGGAGATGTCTATGATAGTATCGAGGATATTTGGCCTGACTATCCTTCAAAGGACGATTTCTTGTGGAATGAAGACGAATATTAAAGAATAGAAAAGAGGTTGTAACGTAGTGTTACAACCTCTTTTTTATTGTTGTTAGTGGGAAGCAAAAGCCCAAGTAATAACTCATACTAATATGTATATGAGTCTTTTATTGGATATATAGTATCTGTTATTGGTTTAACATTCCATGTATACAGACTCAGATAGAGATAGAACTATCGCTTATGCTATTTGAAATTTTATGACAAAATATTTGTCTTTGTTGTTTGTTTTTGGTTGAAAAACTATGGTTTTCTTAGTTCTTGCAACTATTTTATAGTCAGTTAGTTATAATCTTGGTTTGTAAGATATGCTTAATTGGATTTCAAAAGGGCGTTAGTTAGGTCTCAAAAGGGCATCTTTTGCAAGCTAATTGGGCGTCTTTTCAAAGCTAAAAGAGCATCATTAAAAATCTGACACGTGAAGTTTATTTACAATCATCACTTATGTACACATTCTTTCTTTTGGCAAGGAAGATGTAGAAGGGTAGAGGTGTGGCAGACCTTTCTTATCAGAGGTTTTCCTTTCTATATCCATATGCTCTTTAATATTTATACGTATAGAAAGCAATAATTCAACCAGGCATACGTTATAGAAACGTGTTTAAACGTTTAATACTCATATTTTCACTCACTTGTCTGATAGGGAACTCTGTCAAGGCACAGTACGATCCGTCTTATAGTCACTATTGGGCGATGGAGCCATCGTTCAATCCTGCTACGGTTGGAAAGGACAATAAACTGAATGTTGTGGGTGCATATGCTCTTGACTTTACAGGTTATGAACACAATCCAAACACTTTCTATGTCGGAGCAGACATGCCTATCTATTTCATGAAGCAATATCATGGTGTGGGCATTTCTATTTTGAATGATAAGTTAGGAGCCTTTGTTCATCAGCGTGTAGCGGGACAATACGCTTTTCGTAAGGACCTTTGGGGTGGAATGCTATCTGCAGGTGTTCAGGTGGGTATGCTTTTTGAAAAATTAGATGGCTCTAAGTTAGACCCAGAAGAGTCAAGCGATCCAGCTTTAGCACAAGGAGAAGTCAATGGTCAAGGACTCGATTTGGGAGTTGGAGTTTATTATACGCATAAGAACTGGTATGTTGGTGCATCTGTTCAGCATCTCAATGCGCCCTTAGTAGATTTGGGAGAGACCAATGAATTACAGATAAATCGAACATATTATTTAACGGGTGGATACAATATTAAATTACGAAATCCGTTTCTTACTATACCGACTTCTGTCTTGGCACGGTATGATGGCGTAAACTATCGGGCTGATTTCACCGCTCGATTAGTCTACACACACGAGAAGAAAGTACTTTACGGAGGAGTCTCTTATAGTCCAACAAACTCAGTGACAGCCATGATTGGTGGAACATTCCACGGAATTAACTTGGGTTATAGCTATGAGATGTACACGGGTACAGCAGCTTTCAAGAATGGTAGTCATGGGCTGTTTGTCAGCTATCAAACCGATATAAACCTGCAGAAGAAAGGTAGGAACAAACATAAAAGCGTAAGATTTCTATAGAAAGATATAATGAAAATGAAGAAAAGTATAGTTGCCATTTGTCTTGGTGCACTCGTCTTGGGAACATTGACAGGCTGTTTTGCTGGTAAGTCAACCGCTTCGTCAGGTCGTGGCGGTGAGGTTACTGGCGTTGGTGGAGGTCGTGCCTTCCGCGAACCAGCACCTTACGGCATGACACTTGTCAAGCGTGGCTGGTTAAGAATGGGTTTGGAAAAGCAGGACTCCCTATGGGGTAAGAAGACACCTGTAAAGGACATCTCTGTTGATGGATTCTGGATGGATGAAACAGAGGTGACCAATTCCGAGTACAAGCAGTTTGTAGAGTGGGTTCGTGATTCAATTATCCGTACCCGTTTGGCAGATCCTGCATATGGTGGTGATGAAAGCTATATGATTACAGAAGACAAGAATGGCGATCCCGTCACACCCCACTTGGACTGGAACAAGCGACTTCCTCGTAAGCCTAATGAGGATGAGCAGCGTGCTTTCGAGAGCCTTTATGTAACTAATCCAGTAACAGGTGAGAAGAGCATTGATGGCAGACAGTTGAACTATCGTTATGAGATTTATGATTATACATCAGCTGCCCTTCGTCGTAACCGTTTGAATCCACAGGAGCGTAATTTAAATACGGATATCACAGTCGACCCTAATGAGGTTGTGATGATATCAAAGGATACAGCTTATGTCGATGAAAACGGCGTTATTCATAGCGAGACCATCAATCGTCCGTTGACAGGTCCTTGGGACTTCCTCAATACCTATATCGTTAATATCTATCCAGATACAACTTGTTGGGTGAATGACTTCCGTAATTCTGATAATGAGATTTATCTCCGTAATTACTTCAGTAATCCAACTTATAACAACTACCCTGTAGTAGGTGTAACATGGGAGCAGGCTAATGCTTTCTGTGCTTGGCGTACGGAGTATCTGCTTAAGGGCTTAGGAAAAGAGGCGCGCTATGTACAGCGTTATCGCCTTCCTACAGAAGCAGAGTGGGAGTTTGCGGCTCGTGGAAAGAATCAAGATGAGTTCCCTTGGGATAATCAAAACGTTAAGAATGGTAACGGTTGTTTCTATGCCAACTTTAAACCAGACCGTGGAAACTACACCAAAGACGGTAACTTGATTACAAGTAAGGTGGGAATCTATGGTGCAAACTCTAATGGTTTGTATGATATGGCAGGTAATGTTGCCGAGTGGACAAGTACCATTTATACAGAGGCTGGTGTTGATGCGATGAATGACCTCAATCCACAGTTAGACTATAAAGCAGCCAAAGAAGACCCATATCGCTTGAAGAAGAAGAGTGTTCGTGGTGGTAGCTGGAAGGATCCAGAGAGCTATATTCGCAGTGCTTGGCGTACTTGGGAGTATCAGAACCAACCACGTAGCTACATCGGTTTCCGTTGTGTTCGTAGTCTTGCAAGTTCTTCAAGTGAGGCAGCTAAAGAGAATAAGAAAAGCAGTAAGAAAAAGAGAAGATAAATGACACAGTACAGTAAATACAATCTCATATACCATCTGCAGAAGTGGATGGATAGTGTTCCTGGACAAACGTTCCTAAACTATGGTTATAGTTGGGGTGCGTCAGTGGTTATTCTTGGAGCTTTGTTTAAGTTGACCCACTTGCCGGGAGCTAATATTATGCTTTACTTCGGTATGGGCACTGAGGTTATCGTATTCTTCCTCTCGGCGTTTGACCGTCCATTTGATAAGACGGATGATGGTCGTGAACTCCCAACACATGTTACTGAGGAACTTCTTGATGACAACGAAAATACTGTAGAACGCCCTGCAGCTGCGCCACAGGCACAATATGCTGCTGCAGAGAATATTGCACAGAGTGTTCAAGAGGCAATGCCTTCAGCTAATGATATCGCTGCAGTTGTTGTTGGTCAGCAGAGTAAGGCTATCGCAGATGCACAACAGCAGACACCAGAGATGGTAGAGGCACAGACAAACTATGTTGCTGCATTGCAGAATCTGACAGAGATGTTGGGTAAAGTGAACGACCAGAGTCAGCGTTTGACACGTGATAGCGAAGAGATGGAGAACCTTAATCGTACCCTCACAGGTATCGCTAAGGTTTATGAGATGCAACTTAAGAGTGCCAGCCAGCAGATTGGTACAATCGACCAGATTAATGATCAGACCCGTAAGATGGCACAGCAGATAGAGCAACTCAATAGTATCTATGCTCGAATGATTGAGGCAATGACTGTTAATATGCGTGTGGCAGCACCTGGTGTTGCCCCTCAGCAGTCTACACCTAAAAGCTTGTAATGATGAAATATGGTAGGGAAGGCGTCTGTTTTTAGCTGTCTTCCCACTACAAATAATAGAATTAATGGCTATTAAGAAGAGAAAGATTTCCCCACGCCAGAAGATGATTAACCTTATGTACGTCGTCCTCATGGCAATGTTGGCATTGAATATCTCTACCGAGGTACTCAATGGCTTCTCTGTTGTTGAAGAGAGCCTGAACCGTACGACGGGGAATTCATCCAAGGAAAATGATGCTATCTTTGGCGAACTCGACCAGATGATGCGCAAGAATCCACAGAAGGTTAAGCAGTGGTTTATGATGGCATCTACGGTCAGAGAGATGAGTGATTCCCTCTATAACTATGCACAAGCGCTGAAAGTAGCCATCGTTCGTGAGGCTGACGGTGAGAAAGGTGACCCCTTAAACATCGAAGGAAAGGATAATATTGAGGCTGCCAGTTACATTATGTTGAACCCTGCCAATGGACAAGGGCATAAGCTTTATGAGGCTATCAATAGCTATCGAGCACGTATATTGCAGTTTGTAACAGACCCACGACAGAAGAAGATTATTGCAAGTAACCTCTCTACGGAGGTACCTCACCACTCAATGGGTAAGAACTGGGAAGAGTATATGTTCGAAAATATGCCTGTTGCGGCAGCGGTAACGCTTCTCTCTAAGTTACAAAGCGATGTTCGCTATGCAGAAGGTGAGGTGTTACACACCTTGGTGGCTAATGTCGGTTTGAAAGACATACGCGTTAACAAGCTTCAGGCATTCGTTGTGCCAAGTCAGACACGCCTTTATCCAGGTGAGACAATGACTGCACAGATGTTTATGGGGGCTGTAGACTCTACACAACAGCCACAGGTCTTTGTTAATGGACAGCTTATCAAGGGCAACCAGATAACTGTGAAAGCAGGTGCACCTGGTAAACATACCTTGAGTGGATACATCCTTATCAAGGACTTAACAGGTAATGTGTTGCGTAGAAACTTCTCACAAGACTATTGGGTGACGGGTGGTCCGCAGCCAAAAGAGTATATTAATCCTCAAGGAATGCAGAAGGTTCCACCTTTCGATGGAATGGCTACTATTGCAGCAGACCTAATGAACGTACTCTATGCAGGCTTTGATAACCCAATCACCATTAGTATTCCTAATACTTCTCAGCATGATGTGCAAGCTACTATGTCAGGAGGCTCACTCGTAGCAAGGGGTGGTGGCCATTTTATCGCACGTCCTTCGGCAGTTGGTCAGCCTGTAACGATCTCTGTATCTGCTAAGGGTCGCAAGATTGGAGAATACCAGTTCCGTGTGAGAAAATTGCCGGATCCATCGCCATATATCGCTATGGGTGCTGATAGATTTAAGAGTGGAGCCCTCTCAAAGGCAGCACTTATGTCTGCACCAGGCATTCAGGCTGCTATTGATGATGGCTTACTCGATATTCCTTTCAGTGTAACCAGCTTCCGTGTTGTCTTCTTTGATAATATGGGTAACGCTGTACCGCTTGCAAGTAACGGTGCTTCCTTCTCTCCACAGCAGAAAGAACAGTTCCGACAGTTGAGCCGTAACAAGCGATTCTATATCACAAACGTTGTCGTTCATGGACCTGATGGTACTACTCGAACGCTTAATGGAAGAAATATGGAGGTAATTGTGAGGTGATAGTTGACGAGTAGACGAGCTTATGGGTTGACAAGTTGATAGATAGTCTTGATACTATATCTACTTATAAAACACTATATCACAGCATCTCTTTTAGAAAAGAACAAACAAAATAATAATGAAAAAGATATTTCTCATAGTCTGCACAGCCTGCTTGGCACTCTCTGTAAGTGCGCAGCCTGCTGCACGTCGTAATCAACAACAGCGTCAGTCGCCTGCTAATACGATTACAACACGTGCGCAGATATCCTTCCCTACAACTGCTCCTATGGAGGAAGATGTTGTTTGGCGACGTGATATCTATCGTGAACTCAAACTTACCGAGGATGCTAATGCTGGATTATATTATCCTACTGAACCTGTAGGTTCGCAGATGAATCTCTTTACCTACATCTTCAAGTTGATGATGAATGGTCCTAATCGTGGTGGTATTGCAGCCTATAACTATCGTATGGACGGCAATGAGATATTTACGGATTCTGCTCGAGTTAAGCCTTTGCAGTTCCTTGATAACTATCATATCTTCTACGAACGCACCGATCATGGTATTCGCCTTGACAATAGTGATATCCCTTCGGGTGAGGTGAAAGGCTACTATCTAAAGGAGAGTGCCTATTATGATCAAGGAACAGCAACCTTTCATCGTAAGGTCGTAGCGCTTTGTCCGATTATGTATCGTGAAGATGATTTCGGAGATGGCGAAGTGAAATACCCGCTCTTCTGGGTGCGTTATGATGACTTAGCCCCATACCTTGCTAAGCAAACCATCATGACCAGTAATCTGAATAATGCTGCAACGATGAGTGTAGACGATTATTTCACGATGAATCTCTATAAGGGAAAGATTTACAAGACAACCAATATGCTGGGTAAGACGCTCGCACAATACTGTCCAAATGATTCTGCAATGGCTGCAGAACAGAAGAAGATAGAGCGTGAGTTGGTTGCTTTCGAGAAGACAATCTATGGTGATCCTGCTCGTCGAGATAGCCTTGATAGTATCTCTGCGGCTAAGGAAGCTGAGAAAGCCCCAAGAAAGGTTGGACGTTCTCGTCGCACAAGTCCATCGACAAGTGGTGTTAGTCGCTCTCGTCGTTCATCTTCAAGTGGAAGTGCAGGAGTCTCTCCAGCACGTGTATCGGTCCGCCGCGAGCGTCATTAATATTATTTTTGCTCTTCAGAGATTCGGTGTAGTAGTGTAAAGCTATTTATATAATAAGACATACAGAGCAACTCTAAGTTTGTAACAAGAAATTTGGAGTTGCTCTGTTTTATTTTTCTTAATGTTCTAAATGTAACAAATAAACCTTATCACTTAAATGACTGAAACCCCTTTTTGTCCTAATTTTTCACATGTTGATTTCCTAAAGACCATCAAATGGCTTGCAATTAACGCCCAATTGGCTTGCAAGAGATGCCCTTTAGAGGTCTTGTTAATATTGGTGTCCGATAAAACTTTTTTTGCGTTCATATCTTTTTAATTCAGAATAATAAAAAAAACGGGCTGATTGTTTTGCACATTCAGCCCTTCTTATTTCCTTTGTAGTTGTCAAAATAAAACAATGAAATAAGATGAACAAAAGTACACATTTTATCGGACAGCCACTATATGTTCAACTGTTAAACTATTTTAATCGTGATAAAATTCTCTCTCTGAGCCAAGCTCAGGGAGGTGAACACTATATAAAGAAGTTTGATGCATGGCATCATCTTGTCGTCATGCTTTATGCAGTAATGATGCGTTTAGACTCTCTGCGTGAGATAAAGGCCTCTCTCTTTGCTAATGTTAATCGCTTTAATCATCTTGGTTTAAAGCATTTTCCTTGTCGAAGTACCTTGTCAGATGCAAACAAACGCCGAGATTCCGAGATATTCGGTTCGATCTATATGAACTTATATGAGAAATATCGCCATGAACTTTACTCGGACAGCCGAAATTGTGGACAGCCCAAATGGCTGAAGAATCTAAAGATAATAGATTCTACGACAATCAGTCTGTTTTCTAACCTGGTCTTTAAAGGAGTAGGACGTAATCCCAAAACTGGTAAGAAGAAGGGTGGAATAAAAGTACATACAGAGATATTTGCCAATGAGAATGTTCCAAGCGATATCAAGTTCACATCTGCAGCTAGTCATGATCAATTTGCACTTATCCCAGAACGATACGCCAATGAGGAACTGATTGCTTTTGACAGAGCCTATATAAACTATGAAAAGTTCTCTGAACTGACTCAAAGAGGCGTTATATATGTAACTAAGATGAAAAATAATCTTAGCTTTGAAAGGATTGCTGATACGGATTACCAGATGACTACAGATTATGGAGTTGTACGCGTAGAAACCATTCTCTTCCATAAGCATACAAAGGAAAAAGATATTTACCATAAAGCAAGAAAAATCACATATCAGGATAAGACCAAGAAAGGGAAAATCAGATTCATATCACTGCTGACCAATGATTTTCAGATGTCGGCAGAAGATATTATAGCTATCTATAAGAGACGATGGCAAATAGAAACCTTATTTAAACAAATAAAACAGAATTTCCCGCTAAGATACTTCTATGGAGAGAGTGCGAATGCTATAAAAATACAAATATGGATTACGCTTATAGCCAATCTGCTTATAACCCTAGTGAAGAACAAAATAAAGAGACCTTGGAGCTTCTCAGGCTTGGCAACAATGATAAGAATTTTACTTATGAGTTATGTCGCAATACAAAGTTTCTTTGAGCAGCCACATAGAGACTGGGATAGATTGATTACCCAAGTAAAAGCCCCACCAGAAGAGTTGTCATTATTCTAGGGGGCTTGGAATTTGAAATTAGAACTAATCATGCCTATTTCAGCAGGATTGAGAGAGGATATTGCAGTATATGGAGGTTTTATCGGACAGCAATATCTTGTTAACGCCCTTTTGAAGCCTTATAAAGCACCTTTTAAAATCCCTCCTTGCAACTGCTTGATAGCAAATAACTTACATATGTGCTAAAATAACTCGCTTTTAAGTCAATTCTTTTCCTTTTCTTTGATTATTTTGTCAATATATTTCCTTATCCTTTGAGGCTAAATCTCACATGGAGGGACGGAGGTAACAGATGTTTTGTTTAAAGAGTTGTAGTCCAATAGAGGCACTTCTGTGTATTGTTTTAAGCTCAGTGTCTTCTGCTTTCCATGTAACTTATTGTTTAATAGGCTTACTTTATCACTCCATCTTTTGGAAGAAACTAAATTTTCTTAAAGTTGGTTCTATAGATTCTACGATGCAATCAGCCTTTAATGAGGGATAGATAAAACTTCATTAAAGGAATTTTATAGAATCAAACTTAATTAATTTTAAACGGACAATAATATCCTTACAGATTCAGTTAATGTATAAAGGTACTCGGAAAGTTGACTATTTCGAGTCTCTCTCAGATGTGTAAGCATACCTACTTTGCATGATGAGGAGTGAATTTAGTTTTTTATCATTAATACTTATGGTCATGAAGAAAATTATTTCATTGGGTTTCTTAGCCCTATCATTTCTTATTTCTGTTCCTTCCCATGCTGATGAACCATTAAAGTTTGGTGTAAAGGCAGGACTGAATGTGAGTGATTTCTACTTTGATAGTGATGTTTTTAATAAATCTAATCAGATAGGTTGGTTCTTTGGTCCTACTGTGAAGTTTACCTTACCAGTAGTAGGTTTAGGTATGGATGCTTCTGTTCTCTATGACTATCGTGCAGCCAAACTTGATTATGCTACTATGACGCAGACCGTAAAACAACAGCAGATAGCGATTCCTGTGAATGCTCGCTATTCTATTGGATTAGGTAGTGTGGCAAGTGTTTTCTTCTTTGGCGGTCCTCAGATTGCATTTAATATTGGTGAAAAAGAGTATCAGTGGAACATGAAGAGTACCTATGCATTGAAAAATAGTAACTTCAGTGTCAACCTTGGTTTTGGCGTAACGGCTTTTAAACATCTGCAGGTAAGTGCTAACTATAATATAGCTTGTGGTAAAACTGGGTATGCAACCTGGAAGACTGCTACTGATGCAGCGAAGTCTGTCTTTAATAAGAAGGGTAGTCGTAATAACTCATGGCAAGTGGGTATAGCCTATTTCTTCTAAGAACAGAAGTTTAGTAATATATTAAAAAGTCCCATTTCATCGAGAATGAAATGGGACTTTTATGTGATAGAAGATTATATTGAGATTGTTTCTGTGATAGTATAGTGTTATTGATGACTTCTATCATTGTGTATTTGCATCTTTCTTTGTAACTTTGTATTCAAACCAATGTCTGGCTTATAGTATTGTTTGTGTTGGTTGATAGGTAATAAAGAATTTGTAATGACTTACGCTAATATTATTCTCCCCCTTCCTCTTGAAGGCTATTTTACGTATGGTGTACCCGATGCATTGGCATCTCGGGTGACAGCTGGTGTACGAGTGTCTGTGCCTTTGGGAAAGAGTAAGATCTATGTGGGTATTGTTGCGGAATATCCTGTAAATATACCGAATCCATCGGAGAATGATGCTGTAGGCGGAAAGAAGATTACCTATAAGAATATCATAGATGTACTGGATAACACTCCTGTACTCTTACCACAGCAGCTAAAGCTGTGGCATTGGATATCCGATTACTATATGTCGCCAATTGGGGATGTCTATAAGGCTGCATTGCCATCGGGACTGAAAGAGGAATACGGTTATCGACCACGAACAGAACTTTATATCCGATTAGCTGACAACTTACGCCATGAAAGGACGCTCTCACTTATGATTGACTCTATGAAGCGTGCAGCGAAACAAGTAGAAGTCCTTATGGCTTATTTGCAATTGGCAGGTGTCGATGAAATGGCAGAAATTACACCAGAGACAGTACTGCGAGAGGTGACCAGAGAGGAGTTGATGAACGTTACTCATGCTTCTGTTGGTATTATTCGTGCTTTACAGGATAGGAAAATATTGATTACCTATGAGAAGGAGGTCGGTAGATTGAACAGTGGAAAGCCATCACATCCAGAGAATATCAAACCTCTAAATGAGGCACAGACGGAGGCTTACAATCAGATTCTCTTGCAAATGATGTCTCATCGTGTGACACTACTACATGGAGTGACCTCTTCTGGAAAGACGGAAATATACATCCATCTCATTCAGAAAGCCCTTAATGAGCATAAACAGGTGTTATACCTCTTGCCTGAGATTGCCCTAACCGTACAGATAACAGAACGTCTGAAGGCCGTTTTTGGCGATCGATTGGGAATTTATCATAGTAAGTATAGCGATGCGGAGCGTGTGGAAATATGGCATAAGCAGTTGTCTGGTTCGCCTTACGATGTGATTTTAGGTGCAAGAAGTGCTATTTTTCTCCCATTTCATCGATTAGGTCTTGTCATTATAGATGAAGAACATGAGCAGAGTTTTAAGCAACAAGACCCTGCTCCTCGTTATCATGCTCGCTCAGCAGCGATAGTGTTGGCACAGATGTATCCTAATGCAAAGACTCTATTGGGAACAGCTACGCCCTCAATGGAGAGCTATTACAATGCCAAACAAGGTAAGTATGGACTTGTTGAGCTGATGCGTCGTTATAAAGATATTCAACTTCCCGAAATAGAGATTGTTGATATAAAGGATCTTTATCGTCGAAAGATGATGACAGGTCCCTTCTCTCCGCGTCTTCTCTCTGCTGTCCGTGAGGCTTTAGAACGTGGCGAACAATCTATTCTATTTCAGAATCGACGTGGCTTTGCGCCTATGGTGGAGTGTAGGCAGTGCGGATGGGTTCCAAAGTGTCCAGACTGTGACGTATCATTGACGCACCATAAGAATATGAACTACCTCTCTTGCCACTACTGTGGTTATACGATGAAGGTGCCAGATGTTTGCCCTTGTTGTGAAAGTGAGGATATCCGTGGTCGTGGATATGGAACGGAGAAGATTGAAGATGAAATCCGTTATATCTTTCCAGAGGCTCGTATTGCGCGAATGGATCTTGATACAACTCGCACGCGTAATGCTTATGAGCGTTTGATTAATGACTTTTCTACAGGGAAGAATAATCTTCTGATAGGTACGCAGATGATTTCAAAGGGTCTCGATTTTGATAAGGTTTCGGTCGTGGGAATCCTCAATGCAGACTCGATGTTGAATTATCCGGACTTTCGTGCATACGAGCAAGCGTTTATGATGATGAGTCAAGTGAGTGGACGAGCAGGAAGAAAAGGAAGGCAGGGCTTGGTAATTCTGCAGACAAAGAGTCCAGAGTTGCCTGTTATTCAGCAGGTGGTGCGTAATGATTATCAGTCGTTTTATTCCGACTTACTTACCGAGAGGCTGGAATTTCATTATCCTCCATTCTATCGACTTGTCTATGTCTATTTGAAGCATAGGGATGAAAACACGGTAAATTCAGCAGGTTTGGAATTAGGAAGTCGGCTCCGTGAAATCTTCAGTGACCGTGTGTTAGGTCCTGACAAACCTGCTGTAGCTCGAGTGAAGACCTTAAACATTAGAAAGATTATGCTTAAGTTGGAGAATGGTATTGACTATTCTCGTGTTCGTCAGTATCTTCGTGGAGCTTTAGAAGCCATGTTGAAGGATAAGAGATATGGTGCTCTTCAAGTGTATTATGATGTTGATCCACTTTAGTATATAGTTTCTTGTCACTTTTCTAAAGTCTTATTCTCTAATTGGGCGGAACTTGATGTTAAGGTAGGGAATTAGCGGAAATTCCCTAATTAGGTGTGATGTTTATCTGTCTTCTGCATATAACTTATTACCATATTATAGATTTTTGTAAACTATTTTCGTACAGTTCAAAACTAATATATGGTCTTTTGGCTTCTAAAAGACGCCTAATTGACTTGCAATAGGTGCCCTTTTGAGGTCTAACTAATGCCCTTTTGAAGTCCAATTAAGCACCTTTTGTATTACGATTTTATAACTAATTGATTTTCTGTTGGTTGCAAACCTACTTTTTATATGTGTTTTTGCTGTTATTTATTGATGTCTTATTTGAAATTATGTAATTATTTTTCAAACCCTTGTCTGTGGATTACTGTAGTAACGGAAGAACCTGTTTTTCATATAAGATAAGGTATGAGAAGCATCTTTTATCTCATGTATAAATCGGTTTAAGATAGATGTTAGTCAAAGTAGGGGTAAAGTTCTTTAAAGCCTTCAACGATGTCATTGATGAGGTTGGGATTGCTACGTAATTCCTTTTTGTTTAATAACAGGTAGGCACTCTTCCCTATATTGAACATGTGTTCATACTCATTAGGACCAAATAATGTAAGTGTATATCTTCTATATACACGGAACCGACTGGTGTTATCTTCTGATTCCCCAATTCTATTGGCACCGATGAAGCCAAAGGAGGCTTGTGAATCTTTCTTTGCCACTTCGTTCATAATAGCCATGCAAGTGTAGATACATTCTCTTGCTTCATTAAGTCCGGTCATTACATTATACTTCTTATCACTATCTCTGTGTGCTTTCAAGTGAAATTTGACAGCATAGAAATGATGTTTGTAGACCTCAATCCAAACCCAATAAGTCTGATTAGATTTGGGAGATTTGAAGGAATATAATTCTTTGAATAGCATAAAGCCTTGGGGACCATCCCAAGGCTCTGTTACTTTCTTTACAAATCTATATGGATAATGTTTGATGTCCATTTCATTTATATTATAATATGAGATAAGGATAGGCATCTATCTTTTCCCGCTTAGCCTCTTCGTCGGGAACACGTATGAATCCTTCTCCACTGTAGAGAATCTTTTTCTCTTCATCGGAGAGGTATTTAGCTATGCGTTGTTTATATTCCTTTGTCTTCTGTGCTTGATAAACTCTTCGTTTCGCTCTCAGCACTTGTACTTTATCTGTTGTTCCCATAAACTTATTCCTTTCTGTTGCAAATATATGAATATTAGTTGAAAGCGGCAAGTAATTGTGAGGAAATTATAAAAATGTAGAGGCAGTCAGAATCACTCTGACTGCCTCTTAATGGTATTAGTTGTGGAAAACGGTAGATTTATTTGTGGCTTAGAAATCAATATCAAGTCCTACACCGAGTACCTTATTGGTACGAGTGAAGATATCGGTGTTTTTGGTTGCGAGAGTCTTAGGCTGCATAGTTACAGTACCATTTGGCTGTGTCACCTGCTCCTGACCTGCTTCGACAGCACCGTCGTATTCCTTCTTGAAGTTTGAATAGTTGGTAAAGAAGTAAGCAATATTGAGATGAGCGTTCTTTGCAACCTTAATCTTTGCACCGAAACCGAAGCTGTAACTGCTTGTTACGAAGCTAAGATCGGTCAGGTATTTACCATCACCAAGACCGTAGAGCGTACGCTGGCCACCTGCGCTGACTGTCACTGAAGGGTTGATATCCCACTCAACACCAGCAAGGAACTCTTGTGTGTTATGCTTAAGGAAACGCTGCTTATCATTGTCCATGCGTGCATCCTTATCGAAATAGTGGTTATATCCTGCCATAACACGGAGGTTCTTCAGTACTTCATACTGTGTACCGAGTGCAAGAATACCAGGAATATCGTTTGGTGTGTTCACGCCATTCTCATACTTTTTGGTGTCATCACGCTTTGTGTTGTTCTCAATATTGAACTTTGTGGTAAACTCATAGCGTGCTGCGAAGTTCCATTTGCCTGTGCGATAGTCAATACCGAGGATTGGAGTGATACCCCATCCGCGCTGAGAAACCTCTAAATAGCGGTCTTTTACCTTTTCCTTGCTACTTTCTAACTTGTCTGCACCTGCGCGAACGAGCTTTGCACCAGCTGTTGCCTTCTGTGCTCCAACCGCGTATTGGTCTGCTGCAGCCTGTAACTGAGCCTTTGTTGTAGGATCGGTAGCTTTATCAGCTTGTGCACGAAGGGCATCTGCTTGAGTCTGTGCAGCAACAGCCTGTGTTTGCAATGCACTTGCCTTTTCGTTCAAAGCGTTAACCTTTGATTGGAAATAGTCGTAGAGATTCTGGTTGTTTCCACCCACATTTGCTGAAATGTTGGTGATACTACCTTGGTATTTGTTGTAGATATAATTGAAACGAGCACCACCAAATACAGAGAGATTCTCGTTAATCTTATAAGCAACACCGAGTTGGAGACCGAAGTTATACTGCTGACCGCTCATATAGCTTTGAAGGCTATAGCTGGTTGCAGGTGTTTCCTGCTGTCCAAGTAGTGCCGCAAAGGTAGGCAACTGCTGGTTGATAAGTGCAGGGAGGAGCGATACTGGACGTTCAAATGTAGGAAGACCGTCGTTGAATGCAGCCTTACCGCCGCCACCGGTTAAACCAAATCCAGCTTGAAAACTCCATTTATCTTTATTATATGCCACCTGGAAAGATGGGAGGATAGGCACAGAAGCCTTACCTTGATAGAACTTACTGCCATCAGTTGTATTGCCACCATTCAGCTTGAAAGGATACTCATAAGGAGTATTAGCTAATGCAGGCACACTGAAAGTAGATGTTATCTCACGTGTCTGATATACGTTCTGGAAGTTAAGAGAGAGATGAAAACCTTGGTCAAGGAAAGCTACACCAGCAGGGTTAAAGTAAACACCGTCAATACCAATAGCACCTACACGTGCAAAGTTACGGTTAAATGCGATGCTCTGATTGGTGTTTGTAAGCAATCCTCCGGCTTGTGTTGTTGTTGCCATTGCGAGTAATGCAGCTGCAAGGACAGTCTTCTGATACTTCATTGTTGATTCGTAAGTGTATATAAAACTTATATATTTTGGTTGCAAAGTTATGAATATTGTTCTAAACTTCCAAATTTTCGTTTGTTTTTTCTCATTTTTAGTTAAAATGTGCAGCATTAATTAGGTAGTTAAAGGGCTGAAATAAGGTTATGTCGTTATATGAATAGAATGGGAATAGAAGAAAGACTTATCTATATGCAGGGTATTACTATGCCGTATTAGATGGTCTTGCAGAGAATGATAAGCTAAAAGATAAAAACGATTTGATACTCTGCCTATCTGTTTCCTACAAATAACTTGATTCCTACATTACAGGTGTTTGTAAACTATTTTTATGCGACTCAAAACCAATACATGCTCTTTTGGCTTCTTAAAGATGCCTAATTGACTTGCAAAAGATGCCCTTTTGGAGTCTAACTAACGCCCTTTTGAAGTCCAATTAAGCACCTTTTGAAATGCAGTTTCGCAAATTCCTGATAGCGAATAACTTACAAACGTGTTGTTAATGCTCGTTTTTAGCCTTATTTCCTGTCTTTTTATGACTTGTTTTGTAAAGAAAATTCTAAAGTCTTAAACACTAAAGTATCAAAGAAAACAGGCTAATAACCTCCGCTTTCTCTATGTATCGATGGTGCCTTCGTTCCTTCTATTACTTTTTAAATCTTCCTCCGTGTTTTCCTTTTTTCTGTGTGGCATCATGTCAAAGTTCTAAGCTTAAGAGGTAAGCCTTATCATTTCAAATGATTGAAGCTCCTAAAAAGAAACCCCACTATGTTACTATTGTTGTAACTTAGTGAGGTCTCTTGGCGTTTATGTATCTTCCTTTTGGAAAGGAAGGGGAGAGGAGTCAGCCTTGTGGTTGTCCTTAAGCTTCTATGCTTTCAACTGTGGGTACTGAATACGAGTATGATACATCGCTTTCAGACGTTCGATAAGTACAGCCTTAGCAGCGGTGATGTCACGGAATGTGATAGGACAATCCGTGAAGTTTCCATCAGCAACTTGACCATCAATGAGTCGGTTTACTAATCCACTGATACTCTCTTCGGTGTATTCCTGTAGAGAACGTGAAGCAGCCTCGACGGTATCACTCATCATAAGAATAGCCTGTTCGCGTGTGAAAGGATTTGGTCCAGGGTAACGGAATAAGTCTTCGTTGACCTTCTCATCTGGATGTTCATTCTTGTAGTGTATGTAGAAATACTTAGCAAGTCCAGCACCATGATGGGTGGTAATAAACTCCTTAATCTCACGTGGGAGGTTGTATTTTTCTGCAAGTTTCAGACCTTCCGTCACATGGCTGATGATGATACGTGCGCTCTCAAGGTCGTTTAGCTTGTCATGTGGGTTGATGCCTGCCTGATTCTCGGTAAAGAATGCAGGGTTGAGCATCTTGCCAATGTCATGATAGAGCGCACCAGTACGTACCAACTGGCTCTTTGCACCGATTCTACTGGCTATTTCTGTGGCAAGATTACCAACCGTGATAGAGTGCTGGAAGGTACCAGGAGCAACCTCACTGAGTCGGCGTAGCAGTTCATTGTTTGTGTTTGACAACTCAAACATTGTTACGGTGGATACGAAGCCGAAAGTCTTCTCGATGACCAACATCAGTGGATAGGTAAAGAGAAGGAAGAAGCCATTGACAGCAAAGTGGTAATACATGGTGCGATCAAGCTTCGAGAAATCGTCTGCCTGTATGAGTTGGAGTGATAAGTACACTGCTGCTGAAGCAATTGTGACAAGGAGTGCGGTAAGGAAGATTTGACTTCTCTTTGATAATTCGCGCAAAGAATAAATCGCCACGAGGCCAGCAACAAACTGTACGATAATGAATTCGTATTGATATTTGACAGCCACCGCACAGATAAGTACCATTGTCATGTGTCCTATGAAGGATGTTCGTGAGTCCATAAACACACGGAAGAATATCGGAGCCATACTGAATGGAAGGATATACACACTCAGAATGTTATGCTCCATCATTAAGGATGTGAGGATAGGATAGATGACTATCATCACATAAAGTAGTGAGATGGAACGTGGTTTATTAAAATAATCTTTTCTGAAAAGTGCCAAGTAGAGTGTGAAAAGGCAAATGAAGATTAGGACGTAGATGGTTTGTCCGATGAAGGTAGATGTTATCTCGTCTTCAGTAGCCTTGCGCTTCTCCATTGCTTGTTCAAAGGAATTAAGCACACGATAGGTCTTTGCATCGACAATGTCACCACGGTCGATGATGCGTTGTCCCTCCAGTACCATACCTGAAGCCTGCGGAATAAGACTTAGCATGTCGTTCATCTCCGTCTCACTACGGTCTTTGTCATAGACAAGGTTTGCCTCTATGTAGTCGTTAAGATTACATTGCTGAAGTACGGAACGCTTCGGACCTAACAAAGGGTCCATGAAAAGCTGCTCATAGGCACCGAGAGTAGAGTAGGTCTTATTAATAGGTACACTCACTGCTTGCTTACCAGTTACGACACGGATATAATGGTTACTGTCCTTGGCAAGTGTAGAGTACTGTTGTGGATCAATGACTCCAGCCTCATAGATTTCGTGTAGCCGGTGGGCAATCGCATCGATATAGTCTTTTGACAAGCCTGGTATACCATCCTTGTATGCCTGCTTAAACTGTTCAATCTTCTTCTGTTCAACCGTTTGGTTAATGTTGTAATAAGGTTGGAAATGCTTTGTGATAGAGTCTTTCTCAACCTTCAACGCAGCATCAGTCTTAAAGATAGGGAAGTCGAACTTAGCAATCAACTGTCCGTACATCCATGGTTTTCCTTCGTCATAATGGAAAAGTTTACCTTGTGTACGGGGTAAAAATAGCACTATCAAAACGACGGCAACGATGATCAAGGCTACTCTTGAGACCATATTCCGCCAATAGGGGTTGCTTATGTTTTTGAATCTTATCATCTTATATATTGTTTCGTAAATGTTATAACAAGCTGTTCTAACTTGTTGCGTAATCCTCTAACAACTTGCGAAAATACTAAAAATATAGCGGATAGTCAAAAAAAAGCATTAATTTTGCAGGAAAATATAATATTTAAGACAATGGCAGAAAGAAATGTGAGAGTGCGTTTTGCTCCAAGTCCAACAGGTGCTTTGCATATTGGTGGTGTGCGTACTGCTTTGTATAACTACCTTTTCGCTCGTCAACATGGCGGCAAACTTATCTTCCGTATTGAAGACACGGACTCTAATCGTTTTGTTCCAGGGGCAGAGGAATATATCCTCGACTCTTTTGATTGGTTAGGTATTAAGTTTGATGAGGGTGTTAGCTTTGGTGGCGAACATGGTCCTTATCGTCAGAGTGAACGTCGTGATATTTATAAAAAGTACGTCAATCAGCTTTTAGAAGCTGGTAAGGCATACATTGCTTTCGATACGCCAGAGGAGTTGGATGCGAAGCGTAAGGAAATTGAAAACTTCCAGTACGACGCGCATACTCGTCTACAGATGCGTAACTCTTTGACAATGTCAAAGGAGGAAGTTGAAAGTCTGATAGAAGATGGCCAACAATATGTTGTCCGTTTCAAGATAGAACCAGGTGAAGAGATTCATATCAAAGATATGATTCGTGGTGATGTATGCATCAAGAGCGACATCCTCGATGATAAGGTATTGTTTAAGAGTGCTGACGAATTACCAACTTATCACCTTGCAAATATTGTTGATGATCACTTGATGGAAATCTCTCACGTTATTCGTGGTGAGGAATGGTTGCCAAGTGCACCGCTGCACGTATTACTTTATCGTGCTTTTGGTTGGGAAGAAAGTATGCCCCGCTTTGCTCATTTGCCGTTGTTACTGAAGCCAGAGGGTAAGGGTAAGCTCAGTAAGCGTGATGGTGATCGTCTCGGTTTCCCAGTTTTCCCATTGGAGTGGCACGACCCAAAGACAGGTGAGGTAAGCTCTGGTTATCGTGAGAGTGGCTATTTCCCAGAGGCTGTAGTCAACTTCTTGGCACTTTTGGGTTGGAATCCAGGTACAGAGCAAGAGCTATTTTCTCTTGAAGAACTTGTGGAAGCGTTCGACATCACTAAATGTTCAAAGAGTGGAGCTAAGTTTGATTATAAGAAGGGTATTTGGTTCAACCACGAATACATCCTTCGCAAGTCAGATGATGAGATAGCACAACTCTTTGCACCGATTGTTGCTAACAATGGTGTTGAGGCTACTATGGAGCAGGTGACACAAGTTGTACACATGATGAAAGACCGTGTGGACTTTGTAAAGGAACTTTGGGATTTGTGCTCTTTCTTCTTCATTGCACCTACAAGTTACGACGAAAAGACTGTTAAGAAGCGTTGGAAAGACTACTCTGCACAGCAGATGAGCGAGCTTGCCGATGTCTTGGAAGGAATTGACGATTTCAGTATTGAAGGTCAGGAACCTGTTGTCATGAAGTGGGTAGAGGATAAAGGCTATAAACTTGGTGATATCATGAATGCATTCCGACTCTCCCTCGTTGGTATTGGTAAAGGTCCTGGAATGTTCGATATATCTGCCTTCCTTGGCAAGGAGGAAACTTTGAAGCGTATGCGCAAGGCTATTGAGGTGTTAGGATAAGCATCTTGAAAGGCTAATTTAACTGAGCCGAATATGTATAATGTAATAATGTATGCCATCCAGGTTGGCATCTCTTTGGGCGGCCTTTTCAATGAGAAGCTGCGTAAGATGTGGAGAGGCGAGCAGGAGGCTGTGAGAATCTTGCGTGAAAAGGTGGAGCCAGACGCTAAATACGTTTGGTTTCATGCGGCTTCATTGGGCGAATTTGAACAAGGTCGTCCTTTGATAGAGCAGGTACGAAAAGACTATCCGCAATACAAGATTCTGCTTACTTTCTTTTCTCCTTCTGGTTATGAGGTGAGAAAGAATTATGAGGGTGCAGACATCATCACCTATCTTCCAATTGACACGGTAGGTAATGCACGTAGATTTCTACGTGCTGTTCGTCCTGTTATGGCGTTCTTCATCAAGTATGAGTTTTGGTATAATTACCTGCATATCCTACAGCATCGTGGTGTACCTGTTTATAGTGTGTCAAGCATTTTTCGTCCTGATCAAATCTTCTTTAAGTGGTATGGTCGTGGCTACGGACGTGTCTTGAAATGCTTTAGCCGTTTCTTTGTACAGAACGAAGAGAGCAAGAGCCTTTTAAGTAAGATAGGTATCACAGACGCAATGGTTGTGGGCGATACTCGTTTTGATCGTGTGTTACAAATCAAGGAAGCAAGTAAACGACTTCCGTTGGTTGAGAAATTCGTCAATATAGATGCGTCTGATAGAAAGAAAGTCTTTGTAGCAGGCTCTTCATGGCAGCCTGATGAGGAAATCTTCATTAAGTACTTTAATGAACATAAGGACTGGAAACTCATCATTGCACCGCACGTTATAGGGGAAGAGCATCTAAAAACAATTCTCTCGTTGATTAAGGATAAGAAGGTGGTACGCTACACGCAGGCAAATGAAGAGAATGTTGCTGATGCAGATGTCCTCATTATTGATTGCTTTGGTTTGCTGTCATCTATCTATCATTATGGTGATGTAGCCTATGTAGGAGGTGGCTTCGGAGTTGGTATTCACAATGTTCTCGAAGCAGCAGTATGGGATATGCCAGTACTTTTTGGTCCAAACAATAAGCATTTCGCAGAGGCACAAGGACTCTTGCGTGAAGGTGGAGGTTATGAAGTCTTCGACCTGGAGAGTTTCAGTTTATTGATGAATCACTTTGCTGAAGACGAAGAGTTCCGTGCGACATGTGGTAGTATGGCAGGTGCCTATGTTGCAAGTTTGGCAGGTGCGACAAATAAAGTTCTAAGCAACGTAAAGTTATGAAATATCAGATAACATGTGATAACTGTGGTACTCAGTTTATCGTTGAGGCAGAAGAAGGACAGACAATCGAGTGTAATTGCCCTCATTGCCATGGATTAATGGAGATAACATTACCTTTGGTAAGTGCTGGTCAGCAGTATGAACAACCTACAGGCTTTACCCCACAGACACAGCAGGTACAAGGAGAAACGCACAAGAAAGGCAGCAATGCAATCCTTTGGGGCGTTGTTATTGGTCTACTTCTATTGACTGGTGGTGTAGGTGCTTATTTCACTTTCGGCTCTTCTTCGCCAGAAACACCTGTGACTGATAGCATCCCTAACGATACGATTCCATATGAATCTCCTATTGAAGTAGAGCAGACTCCATCTGTTGACACTGTGGCAACAGCCCCAGCAGCGCCTGAACAGAAGGAAGAAGAGCAAGTTGAAGAACAGCCAGAAGAAGGCACAGATACCATTGCTGTGCCAGGACACGATGAGTAACTTCAACGATATACATAACGAATAAAACAGAAATATATACATGGGAAAGATTATTTTAACAGGTGACCGCCCTACAGGTAAACTTCACTTGGGTCACTACGTGGGTTCTCTCCGCCGTCGTGTGGAACTTCAGAACCTCGGAGACTACGATAAGATGTTTGTCTTTATGGCAGACGTACAGGCGTTGACAGATAATGCTGACAATCCAGAGAAGATTCGACAGAATATTATTGAGGTAGCTTTAGATTATCTCTCTGCTGGCTTGAGCCCAGAGAAATGTACACTCTATATACAGAGTCAGATTCCTGAAATAGCCGAACTGACCACTTTCTTGATGAATCTTGTCAGCGTAAGCCGTGTTCAGCGTAACCCAACGGTGAAGACTGAGATTAAGATGCGCAACTTTGAAGCTAATATCCCAATGGGCTTCTTTGCTTATCCTGTTTCTCAGGCTGCTGATATTGCAGCTTTTAAGGCCACTACTGTTCCTGCAGGTGAGGATCAAGAGCCTATGTTGGAGTTGACACGTGAACTCGTACGTCGCTTCAATCAGATTTATGCACCAGTACTCGTTGAGCCTGCTATTATGTTGCCAGAGAATGCAACGGCACGTCGTCTGCCTGGTACAGATGGTAAGGAGAAGATGAGTAAGAGTCTTGGTAACTGTATCTATCTCTCTGACGACGCTGATACCGTATGGAAGAAGGTGAAGACAATGTACACTGACCCAACTCACCTGAATGTGTCTGACCCAGGTCATGTTGAGGGTAATGCTGTGTTTACTTACCTTGATGCTTTCTCAACAAATGAGGACTTCGCTGAGTTCTGGCCAGAGTTCCAGAACCTTGATGAGCTGAAAGCGGCTTATACAGCTGGTGGTATCGGTGATATGAAGTGTAAGAAGTTGCTCAATAGTGTCTTGAACAAGATGTTGGATCCAATCCGTGCGCGCCGTCATGAGTACGAACAGGATATTCCAGAGATTTATAATATCCTCAAGAAGGGTTCATTGGAAGCACGCGAGACCGCTGCCCAGACTATGGATGAGGTACGTGCAGCTATGCAGATTAACTATTTCGAGGATACCGATTTGATTCAGAGTCAGGCTGAGCGATTCAGACAGAAGTAAGTCTTTAGCTCTGCTTTAAAGTCATATAGCAGTCTTATTCCATCTTTCTATAGAAGGAATAAGACTGTTTTTTGTGTCTATTAGTCTTGCAGTTAGTACTTTTGATTAAGTTTTCTTTCCTGTTCTAACGTACGTGCGAACGCCCCGCACGTATGGTGCGGACGCTTAACACCATTGGTGCGGAGGCTTAGCACGCTATAATAAGTCCTAATTCTTCGAACGATTTATTGGTCCGAAAGAACCATATTACTAAAGGTTAATCATTTTCTTAAGTCTAAGTTATTATTTATATTGAGTGGAGGAGGGTAGATGAAGAATCCCTTTTCATCTGATAGTCAGAGGAGTTTACACTTGTCTTGATTAAAATTAACGATTATTTAGAAAATATTTCTTAGCATAATTTGTGTCAAATAAAAAAATTCCCTACATTTGCCTATATCAACCTAAACAATATATAACATCGGCAAATGGCGTTCTGCGGAAAGGGGAATAATACCTCCTCTCGTAATAAGCCATTAATATCGTGAACATAAATAGAATATCATATTAATAATTTTATATCCTTTCGTACTACTGTAGACATGACGCTCTTTGTCAACAGTTAGCGGAGGAACTAAACAATCTTTACTATTAAAAGTTAGATGCGCATGATTTTACACATCAAGCCAATCGGTTTTACGTTATGCATGGGTGTATCTTTCTTGATGCCTACGCATGGATTTGCAGTGTCAAAACTGCCTGTTCAAAGCGTACAGCAATCAGGGAAATGCACGGGTATTATTCTTGACGAACAAGGAGAGCCTATCATTGGTGCCACTGTTCAAGTGAAAGGTACAAGTAATGGAGCTGCTACTGATTTAGACGGTCGCTTCTCTTTATCAAACGTTCCTCCTGGTAGTATTATTGTTATTAGCTACATCGGTATGGACACTAAGGAGGTGAAATGGGATGGTCAGGAAATTAAAGTGACGTTGAAGGAGGAACAGCATGCTCTCAACGAACTTATCGTGACAGGTTATGGGGGTCAACAGAAGCGTGCTACGTTGACAACAGCTATCTCTAAGATGGATAATAAGGTGTTAGATGCAGCAGCTTTCTCCAATGTCGGTAGTGCATTGCAGGGTAGTGTGACTGGTCTTCAGGTTGTCAATAGCTCTGGTCAGCCAGGTACGGCGCCTTCTATCACCTTGCGTGGCGGTGCTTCTATTACAGGAAGTGCTCCTGCATTGATTATCGTTGACGGAGTAGAGCGTACTTTGTCAGAGATTAACCCATCTGATATCGAGTCTATTGAAGTCTTGAAGGATGCGGCATCAACTGCAATTTATGGTGCGAGGGCAAATGGTGGTGTAATCCTTGTTACAACAAAGCGTGCTCAAGCAGGAACTTCCAGCATCAATTATCGTTTGAAGGTGGGTGCCAACTTCAAGCGTGATGACTATAAGTTTATGAATGCCCGTAACTATCTTTACTATAACCGAATGGGCTTCAAGCGTTATGCTGATGCTATGGAAGGACACGGAAGGGCTGCTAATGTCGATGCACAGAATGGTTATTCTGGTCGTGGATATACTGATTACACTCCACGTACCGATGTTATGTATTACGATGCAACCAATCCTGAGCACCAAAGACTGCTAACTGAAGAAGGGTGGGAGGTTATGGACGACCCTTACTATGGTGCAACAAATGGTGCAAAGCTTATCTTTAAGGATTATGGAGGTCTTTTAGAAGATGCTATCTACCATAATCAAACCCTTACACAAGACCATTATCTGAGCTTCAGCGGTGGTAATAACATGGGTTCTTTTGTAGCTTCATTAGGTTACTATAATGAGAATGGTGTTGTACGTAATACTTCTTTCCGTCGTTTCACTGGTAGCGTGAAGGGTGATTATCAAATCAAGCCTTGGCTGAAGGTGCGTGCTGGTGCACAATACACCTGGTTTACGAAGCCAGATAGTTATTTTGGCTCATGGAGTTCTTTGTTCTATCGTACCCGTTCACAGCGTCCTACATGGAATCCTTACCTTGCTGATGGTTCTCCAGCACCAGGTTGGAGTAGCTCAGATGGTAACTATATGTATTGGAATGATAAACTCACGATGGAGAATGGTTCACGTTCAGAAACCTTTAACATAGGTTTTGACTTGACATTAATACCTAAGCATCTGAAGATGTCAGCCAATGGATCTATTTATCATGTGCTGAATCAGAATGAAAGCTTCAATAAAGCTTATTATACACAGAGCAATCCTAATAGCATCAATACGACACGTCGTGCATATGCTTATATGATGAAGGATACACAGATACAGCTTAATACGATATTGAATTACTTCGATACGTTTGCTGAGCATCATAATGTCGACTTCATGTTGGGTGCGGAGTATTATGATTATAACTACTTTTGGATGAATGCTTCTACAAAGAATTCACCTACAGATGATATCCCTACACTCAATGCTGGTGCTGATAAGGATAGCAATCCAAAGTCAGAGAAGTCTGGTAATCGTATTGAGTCTCTCTTCGGACGCTTCAATTATGATTACAAACAGAAGTATTTGCTTAGCTTTACCTTCCGCTATGATGGTAACTCTAAGCTGAAAGATAACCGTTGGGGCTTCTTTCCTGGTATCTCTTTGGGCTGGAACATGATGGAAGAAGACTTCTGGAAGGAGTCTAAGTTGTCGAACTTTGTTAGCAATATCAAGCCTCGTATCAGTTATGGTAGCAATGGTAATGTGAGTGGTATTGGTGATTTCTATATCTATGGAATCTATGACCAACTTACAAACTATCATGGTAATACTGCTTTCTACGACCGTTCGCTTGTGAATACAGCCTTAAAGTGGGAGCAGAGTCATACGTTTGAGGCTGGTCTTGACCTCGGTTTCTTTAAGAATCGTCTATCATTGATTCTCGATTACTACGTTCGTAATACGAGTAATCTGCTTCAGAGCGTGAGTCTTCCTTCCTACTTAGGTTTCTCTTCTATCCAAACAAACTTGGGTAAGTTGCGTAATCAAGGATTTGAAATGGAGGTGCGTGCTACTCCTATTCACCTGAAGAACAGCTTCCGCTGGGACCTCTCTTTCAACCTCTCAACTGTAAAGAATACGATTATTCAGCTTCCTAAGAGCGACCGTCCATTTAATCAACTTCAAGGAGTAGAGGTTGCTGCGGGCAAAGTTGGCGCTGATGGCAAGACTCCTACTAAATGGATTGGTGGTTATCGTGAGGGTGGAACACTCGGAGAACTCTATGGTTACAGCCAAGATCATATCTTTAGAGATTGGGATGATGTAAAGGCAAATGCTAACAAACGTATTGATAACATTGCGAAATTGTATGGTCCTGGACTTGCTGATGAGGTAAACCCACAGACAGGAGTGCTTTATAAGAACTCAACAGGCTGGAAGGCTATTGAGCCTGGTGATGTTTGTTGGGAGGATATCAATGAAGATGGTATCATCAACTCACTCGACCGTAAGGTGTTGGGTAACTCAAGACCAACGGTAACAGGAGGTTGGACAAGTACGTTAAGCTATAAGAACCTCTCATTATTTGCTCGTTTCGATTACGCTTTGGGTCATACAATCTACAATGATCTCAAGGCTCGCTCTATGGGACAATATCAAGGCCAGTTCAATCTTATAGAGAATGTACAAGATATGTGGACTGAAACCAATCCAGGTGCCAGCTATCCAGCATTCAGTTATGCCGACCAGTTGAATAAGCAGAACATCTGGCGTGAAGGCTCTAAGTTCTTTGAGAAGGCTGGTTACATGGCTTTGCGTGAGATAACATTGAGTTATACCTTACCAAGAACATGGATTAAGGCAATGAAGATGGCGAATGCCAATGTTTATGTGACAGGCCAGAACCTCTTCTATCTTACCCCTTATGACGGTGCTTCTCCTGAAGCCATCTTGGAGGGATATGACTACGGTCGTTATCCAACTCCTCGCACACTTATCTTTGGATTAAACGTTACATTTTAATTAAGCAATGTTACTTACAATGAAAAAGTTACTATCCTATATAACAGCTGCAGCTCTCAGCCTTTCGCTGACAGGCTGTATGGACATTGAGCCTGTTAGTACTATTACCGATGCAAACTACTGGAAGAATCCTGATCAGGTTCAGGCTTTTAACCAAGGACTGAGTTCTTGGATGCGAAGCTATGCTGATAAGTATATCGTCTGGGGTGAGATGCGAAGTAATATCTATAGTGGAACCTCTTTTAGTGGTGAGGCTCCACAAGGCTACGAACGCTTGTGGAATAACACCCTTGAGAAGAGTAGTGCTGTGGTAGGCAACTACGGAGGGCTTTATACTGGTATCAATCAGATTAATCTGATGATAGATAAGGTGAATGAAGCTGGCTATCTTACCGAAGCAGAGAAAACCAACTATCTTGGTGGTGCTTATGGCATGCGAGCTTTCTTGTATTTCCAGTTGCTTCGTACCTATGGTGACGTGATTGTTTACTTACAACATACGGAGGGAAAGACCATTGACTTGAGTAAGGTTGCTCGTAAGCAGGACGCAGCAGCTAATGTGATGAAGCAGATAAAGGCTGATATTACAGCTTCTGAGACAGCTTATAATAACAATTATAAGTTTACTAATGGTCGTACTTATTGGTCGCTTGCTGCAACCAAGATGCTCAAAGGTGAGGTATATCTGTGGAGTGGCAAACAGATGGGGGGCGGTTCTGCCGACTATCAGACAGCTCTCACTGCTTATCAAGAGGTTCAGAATAATGCCGATGTAAGTTTGCTTGACAACTTTGAGGATGTCTTCGCTTATGATAATAAGGAGAACAAAGAGATTATCTATGCGCTTCACAATCGTGAGAATGAAGCGTCTTTATGGGGAGGTCTCTATACTTCACTTGTGATGAACAAGCAGAACGTTGGTGCTTATCGTCTACATAATGACGCTGGTCAGGCTATACAATTTAGCGAATCAAAGTATCTGAACTTACGCTTAGGAAGTGGCGTAATGCGCTTCCCACTTGACAAGCGTTTGTGGACGAAACTCTATTCAAATGATGATGACAAGCGTAAGAAGGCTTCTTTGGCAGATGTTTATCAGGCTTCTGATGGTTCATACGTGGGTAATATCTGTAATAAGTTCCACGGAACATTGCTTGCTGGTAGCTCAGCTACATCATGGTATGATGACCAACCTATCTATCGCTATGCAGAGTGTCTGCTTGGTATTGCTGAGGCTAAGGTCTTCTTAGGTCAGGACCCATCAACAGAAATCAATCAAGTTCGTCGTCGTGCATACGGTGCAACCTATTTCAATACTCATACAGAGGTGCAATATCCAAATGATGTAAGTACTGGAGGAAGTACCGCACTGACCACGTTCTATACCGATAACCCATTTGTTGGTGGTGATGAGGACCCAATAGAAGCAATCCTTAAAGAGCGTATGCGTGAGTTCTTGTTCGAGGGAAAGCGTTGGCATGATATCCGTTTAGTTGATAAGGCTACAAAGTATTCAACAGCAAGTGTCGACCGCTTGTTGTGGCCTATTGATGAAACAACCAAGTCAACGAATGCAGAATTGAAACAGACTCCTGGTTACGGAGATTAATACGAAAAGAGATTAATTTTTAATTTTATAGGGGAAAGATAGGGAATAAAATCTCGTCTTTCCCCTTTCTTTTGCATATAATTAGCACAACGCTCTATCTTCGATTTGTACAATGTGATATTTATCTCTCATACAAGTTATGTGTTTGTGCCTTACTATCCGTTATAATGACTCTTATATGTCATCTTTAAGAGACGTGCTGACGCTTAGCACATGTGGTGCTCATGCTTAACACCAATAGTGCTGAGTACTAAATAATCTGCACACTTGCCCATTCTTCTAATAGTAGACTTGCTTGTTATTAGTTGATTTACTAACTTTTAGGTATTGTTCTATGTTCTATTAATTTTTACTTTTGTATCGATAGTTGAATACATGTTTTTTACTTAGGACTCTATTCGTTGTAACACGGAGTCTTTAAACTACAAGTTAGATGAAGAATAACATAAAAATATTTATCTGCAAAGGGGCGTATAATACTTATTCGTTATATAGAAAGGCGATTTGTCTAACACTTTTCTCAAGTTTTCTCATGCTTAGAGGAAACGCACAAGAGATGAATAAGCGTGATACAACTGTTGAGATGAAAGAAGTTATGGTGACAGCACGTAGCGAGATTAGGAAGCTGAAGGAGTCGGCTATGCCAATATCTGTTATAGGACAGCGTCAGTTACAAGGTACGGCGACAAATATTAATGACGTACTTGCGCGTACAGTTGGAGTTACCGTGCGAAATACAGGAGGTTTAGGTAGTGCTTCTCGAATCTCACTTCGTGGCTTAGAAGGTAAGCGTATGGGAATGTATGTGGATGAAGTTCCGATGTCACAGTTGAGTAACTTTGTTGCCTTAAATGATATTCCTACGAATATGATAGAGCGCATTGAGGTTTATAAAGGTATTGTCCCTTATAAGTTTGGTGGCTCAGCCTTAGGAGGAGCAGTCAATGTAGTAACAAAGGAATACCCACCAGTATATTTTGACTTCTCATATGAACTGGGTTCATTTAACACACATCAAGTATCAACGGTGTTTAAACGTACCAATCATAAAACTGGTCTACAATTTGGTATTGGTGGAGCCTTCTCGTTTTCAAAGAACAATTACAAGATGACCTTGGCAAATTTGGACAATAGAATTGTGGAAAGAGACCATGATAAGTTCAATAAAGTCATGGCTGGAATGTCTGTTAAGGCTACGAAATGGTGGTTTGATGAAATGAAGTGGGAACTTATTTTCCTCAAGACACGTCAGGAAATACAAGGAATCGACCTCGATGTGCGTGAGGCTTATAACCATTCTGTTAGTGGATTGACGGCATTGACACTAAAGCGTAAGAATTTCTTTTTAGATGGTCTCGATTTTGACTTTGATATAGGATATATCATTGGTAGGTATGGTTTGAATGATAAGGCATCAAATCGTTATGATTGGGACGGAAACAAGTTGCCTGCAGTCTCTCCATACGGAGGAGAGCAGAATAACTTCCCTTCAGATGGAAGAAACCGGTCGAACGAGTTGACGTCGAAGCTTAATTTGGGATATACCATAGATAAGCATCATGGCATTAATCTGAATGTTTACTTTGATAGGAATTCACTTCATCCCAACGACTCTTTAATGGATAAAGCCTTGGGATTTCAATCAAATTTCCCAAGTAATATGAAAACCTTAACAACGGGTTTGTCATACGATCTGGCCCTCTTTGATGGTCGTTTCCAGAATGCTTTTACGTTAAAGAACTTTATTTTCTCATCTCATTCTCGTAGTATAGATGTTTATTCGGTACGTGCGCCAGAGCCTGTAAAAGTGTCTAAATCTTATTTTGGATTTAGTGACGCCTTACGTTATAAGTTTACAGACGACTTGATGCTAAAGGCCTCTTTTAATTCAGAGGTGCGAATACCTACAAGTGAGGAGTTGATAGGTAATGGATATTCTATCCTTGCATCCCCAGCTTTGAAGCCTGAGCGTACATCTGGTGTCAATCTTGGTATGCTTTATCGTCACTTAAAACAAGATGGTGGACTTGTTGAGATAGAGTTGAATGGCTTTTATAATCAGTTGAAAGACATGATTAGGTTCACGCCTGATATGATTCCTACGATGGCTCGCTATCGTAACTTTGGTAGTGTACGTACGAGAGGTGTTGAACTTGATGTTAAGGGAGATGTCTGTCCAGTACTTTATCTTTATGCGAATGGTACTTATCAAGACCTTCGTGACGTCAGAAAGCTAACTCCTGGTACTACTGTCGAGAATCCCACCTATATGAAACGTATCCCAAACGTACCTTATCTATTAGCAAACTTTGGTGCAGAGTTCCATAAAGAAAACCTCTTTGGAGGAAAGGAACAGAACACACGTTTCCTCTTTGATGCTTCATACGTGCATACATATTACTATGATTTTGAAGTAAGTCGGTATCAAGATAAGAAGATTCCTTCTGCTTTGACGATGGATGCAGCAATAGAACATAGTTTCAAGAATGACCAATGGGTTTTAACGTTTAAGGTAAAGAATCTTATGGATCGCCATGTTGTATCAGAGTTTAATCGTCCTCTGCCAGGAAGATATATAGGAGTAAAAGTTAGATATCTTCTGAAGTAAGAAGCAATAAGACTTTATTTTGCAATATGAAGGAATAAAGTATGATTCATAAAGAAAGGGCATCTTGTGTGTGTATAGTGATAATATTAATATTAAATAAAGAGAACAATGAAAAAGCTTAAATCAATTCTTTCAGCCATTGTTGTGATGGCAATGTTTACCGCTTGTGGAAGAAACAATGGTGACGACCCAACAATTTGTCCTAATCCTAATCCTGGTAATAAGGACTTCCATGGAGTTGTCTTCGCAACGGGAATTACCAATCCAGAGGGTAATAGTGGTAATGTATATTTACAAGCGTTACCAAGTTTATTGCCTGGTACTTATGATAATAACAATAGTATTCCTTGCGGTTTTGGTTCTACGCCAATTGTAACAGAGTCGGGCAATGTCTACACATTCCCTGATTATATGGGTAACACGAAGGCGGAGATAAATCGCTATAGAATTATGAACGATGGTACATGGAAGAAAGAAGGTGCATTGTCTATTCCTGCTGGTGCTGCAGCATGTAACATCGTAGAGGCAAGTAGTGAGAAGGCATACCTAAGTTTACAAGGTATTGGTGTTGTGATGGTATTCAACCCAACAACTATGACAAAGATTGCTGATATTGACCTTAATAATCTGAAACAGACAGATACGAGGGTTGCACCTGCTGCAATGATTATCCGTGATGGTAAACTCTTTGTTGGACTGAACCAAATGAATGCTCAATATATGCCAACACGTAATAACATTGAACTGGCTATGATTGATGTGAAGACTGATAAGGTTGAAAAGCATATCGTTAACACTACCTTGGGACTGTGCTTTGCCACACGCCCGATAGACCCGGGTTCCATTTTCATGGATGAGAACAAAGACATATATATCAACTGTATCGGTTCATTCGGTTTCATCCCAGGGCTCAATGGTGGTATTGTACGTATAAAGAACGGTTCGACAGACATTGATCCCGACTACTATATCCGGCTTGACAAAACAGAAGTTGTAGGTCTGACGACTAAGTATGCCAACTTCCTGTCAACGATATTCTACGCCGACAACGGGAAGGCTTACGCATATGCTAACTCATTCGGTCTTGATCCTAACGGACTGAAGAATCCTTATGTCAGCCTTACCAATATTCCAGTTGTTATCGACCTAAAGCAGAAGACGGTGGCTGTCATAAAGGGAATGGAAATTTCCAACCCGCAAGGAATAGCCATCGGCAGGCATAAAAACCTGATTGTCTTTGGAAGTGCCAATAAGAAAGCGAATGGATTTTACACATATAACCCTGACACGAAAGAAGTGGTTGGTCCAGTCGTACAGGTGAAAGGAAATCCAAGCTTCTTCCATAGCTTTGAGAAGTAATTTAGCTTTGTAAACATATAACTTGTTAACCCGTCAACTAACTTAGCTTTGTACAATAGAAAAGAGGGTGTGTCAAAATTGATACATCCTCTTTTTATTTTGCTTTGTAAACAGATTACGGGACAGTAGATATTTAGTGTGGATACACATTTAGTTTGTGGAGCTGCTTGGGTATTTGTCGAAATTCAATTTGCTGTCACTGCTGTCATTTGTTGTATGTGCTTAACTTGTTAGTTTACAGAGGAATAAATAAAGTGTTAAAAGTGACAGGAAATTGAAACAAAAATATTCTTGTAAGATATGTGTATGTACGATGAAGTTAAGAATAGCACTATAATAAAATCTTTCCAGTCTGTTAAACCTCAATCGGTCATTAGACCACAATATGTATAATTCTTATTACTTTGGTATGAGATCCTAAACATAGATAACTTGTTAATTCGTCAACTAACTTAGCTTTGTACAATAAAAAAGAGGATGTGTACATTTTGCCACACCCTCTTTATATTTTGCTTTGTAATCAGATAACTTGTCAACTTGTCAACTTGTTAACTCGTTAACTTTCTTACAAATTCGCGTTGTCGTTCTTCCATTCAGCAACAGCTGGGATGATGTCGAGACCGATAATCTCATCACGCATCTTGCAGAGGTGCTCATAAGAAGCCTGAAGAGAAGCCATCTCCTCTGGAGTACCTGTTGGCTCAGTGTAGTGAACACCAGTAGCATCGATAGTTGTAGGCATAGCCATCATAACGTTCTTGAAGCCGAGCTTCTCGTCGTTAACGTAGCAACCTGCAGGCAAGGTGAACTTCTCACCACCCATAGCAGCCTCAATCATCTTAACAGCATTGTAAGCTGGGCTCTGGAATGAGCTACGGCCACGGAGCTTGATAATGTTTGAACCGCCCTGTACTGTGTGGTGCTTAATCTCTTCCCAACGCTCTGCAGAAAGACCCATCTCTGCCAATGGCTTCCCATCGATCTTAACCTTAGAAGCGAATACAGCCATCTGCTCACCGTGACCACCGTATGTGTGTGCACCAGTAACCTTATCCTGCTGTACGCCAAACTCGTGAGCCAATGCCTGCTGCAGACGAGTAGAGTCGAGAGCAGCGAGTGATGTGAGCTGATTTGGTTTCAAACCAGAGTGAATAAGAGCTGTCAATGCAGTAACGTCAGCTGGGTTGAAGATAACAACAACGTGCTTAACATCTGGGCAATACTTCTTGATATTCTCACCGAAGTCAGCAGCAATCTTGCAGTTACCCTTCAACAAGTCCTCACGTGTCATACCTTCCTTACGAGGAGCACCACCAGAAGAGATGATGTACTTAGCACCAGTGAATGCCTCAGCAGGGTCAACGGTGTAAGAGAGGTTAGCACCTGGGAAAGCACACTGCTCCATCTCGTCAAATACACCATGAACGCCTGGCTCATAGATATCGTACAGACAGATGTTAGGAGTAAGACCGAGTGTGAGAACGGTCTGAACCATGTTTGAACCAATCATACCGCCTGCACCGACGATAACGAGTTTCTCGTTTGTTAAATAATTCATAATAGATATTTCTTTAAAAGTTAAATTCCCTTTTCCTATAGATATGGCAAAGATACGAAAAAAATGACTATGTAAGAAAGATATTTTTGAATAAATGTGTTATTAATTATAAAAAGTAGAGGCTTTGCAAAGTCGGTCTATCAAATCAATTAATTCTTGTCAACTTGACTTGGAAGTTCTAATTTAATTGTTTAACTTAGCAGCGAAATCGTGGGAACTTTTACAAAAGAGTAGAAGCTCTTTAGATGTCGATTGTGATGTGAATGATTTTACTATTATTGAACCTTAAAAACAACGATATGATACATACAATTAATGAGCGTGTTGATAGATTACGCTCCTGGATGAAAGAGAATGGGTTTACTGCTTTTGTTTTTCCAAGTAGTGATCCCCATAACAGTGAATATGTAGCTGACCATTGGAAGAGCCGTGAGTGGATATCAGGCTTTAGTGGGTCGGCAGGAACGGCAGTTGTCACTTTAGAACATGCTGCGCTATGGACGGATTCACGTTATTTTATTGCAGCTGAGAAGGAGTTGAACGGTACAGGCTTTCAGCTAATGAAACTTCGTGTGGAGGGAACTCCGTCTGTGTCAGAATGGCTTGCAAGTGAACTGTCTACTTATGAAAAGGCTGTGGTTGGACTGGACGGGAATGTAAACTCTTTTGCAGAGGTTGCTGCGATGGAACAAGAGGTGGCGACAAAAGGGAACATTACTGTGCGAACAGATGCTGACCCTATGGCTGAACTTTGGACGGACAGACCTGTAATTCCGGATAATATGGTAAGTCTTCATCCGTTAGAATATTCTGGAGAATCAACATCGAGTAAGGTGAGTAGGGTTCGTAAGCATCTTTTAGATTGTAGTGCTGATGGATTATTGGTAACAGCTCTCGATGAGATTGCATGGGTGTTGAACTTGCGAGGGAGTGATGTGCACTGTAACCCTGTTTTTGTATCTTATCTATTGATTTCCCCCGAAAATATTACTTTATATATAAATAATGTAAAACTTCCCGATGATGTTAAAGCCTATTTGATGTCAGAACATATAGATGTACAGGCTTATGAATCGGTTGTAGAGGGACTTCGTTTATATGCGGGTAAATCGCTGTTAGTAGATATGTCCTCTACAAACTATTCGTTGGCAACGGCAGTGCCTTTTGAGAAGGTGTGCTCGGGTGTTTCTTCAATTGCCAGTATGAAGGCTGTAAAGAACAAAGTGGAGCAGGATGGCTTCCGTGCTGCGATGTTGCGGGATGGTGTGGCTGTAGTAAAATTCCTTGCATGGCTAAAGTCTGCTGTTGAGGCTGGTGGACAGACGGAAATCTCACTTGATGAGCGTTTAACGGCTCTACGTGCTGAACAGCCAAAGTTTAAGGGTATCTCTTTTGATACGATAGTAGGCTATGAGGCGCATGGAGCTATTGTACATTATGAAGCTACACCAGAAACAGATATCCCTGTTGAACCGCATGGATTAGTACTCATAGATAGTGGAGCACAGTACTTAGATGGTACGACGGATATCACGCGAACCATTGCCTTGGGCGAAATAACTGAGGAACAGCGACGAGTTTATACGCTGGTGTTAAAAGGACATATTCAACTCGATATGTGCCGTTTCCCTGCAGGTGTGTGTGGTTCACAGCTTGATGCAATAGCACGTGTGCCGATGTGGCGTGAAGGTTATAACTATATGCACGGAACAGGGCATGGAGTAGGGAGTTATCTGAATGTGCATGAAGGTCCTCACCAAATACGTATGGAATGGAGACCTGCTCCGTTGCAGGCAGGGATGACCGTTACTAACGAGCCTGGTATTTATTTGGAAGGAAAGTTTGGAGTGCGTATAGAAAATACATTATTGATTGTTCCTGCTGAATCTACAGCCTTTGGTGATTTTCTTAAGTTTGAAACACTTACGCTTGCACCGATTGACACGGCTCCAATTGTGCTTGAAATGCTGAGTACAGAGGAACGTGAGTGGCTTAATAACTACCATCATCGTGTTTATGAAAGTTTGTCTCCATATTTAGAAGGTAACGAGAAAGAATGGTTGAGAAAGGCAACTCTGCCAATCTAATGTTGGTGTAGTATTGTAAAGAGCAGCTTATTCTGTTGATATTAAAATGGTTTTTCCATTACCTTAATTCCGCAGTATTTTTTCTTGTGAGAAAATTTTATATGTTGAGACGTCTTTTTGGGGCTCTATATGTTGATATGAGGTGCTTCGGTGTTTCTTGGCTCTTTTCTAAGCATAAAATCCCCCACCCAAACCAATAGGGAAGTATGAAAAACCACAAACAATACTTCCATAACAGAATGCTTTGCCGCTACTTCCACGTTTACCCAATACAGATTCGGTAAATTTTTCAAAGCCCAACTTTGAGAAAACGTCCATAATGTGATAAATTCCACCGAAAGAAGTGATATTCATGTTTTTAATTGCTACCTTTGCCATGTCAGATTTTTGCTTACTTGTTATGTTTGCAGCACCAAGATAGGTGAAATTTCTGACATATCCAAGTGTTTTGAGAACTTTGTTTCTCAGGCACTTGGAGTTCTCACAAGAGTTTATGCTGCGGAATTAAGGCATTAAATGAATAGATTGTAAATAGAATAAAGACTTATACACTTGAAGGTATGACTATATCCAATTAGATGGTCTTACAATGGGAAATAAACTACAAGATAAAATGCAGAAAATGAAAATAGATGCTATTTCTATTTGTTTTTTACAAACAGGTTATTTCCTTGTTAATCAGTGTTTGTAAACTATTTTCACTCCACTCTAAAACAATACATGCTCTTTTGGCTTCTAAAAGATGCCTAATTGGCTTGCAAAAGGTGCTCTTTACGACTCTTAGTAACGCCCTTTTGAAGTCCAATTAGGCATCTTTTCTTGATTCACTTTGTAACTGTTTGGTTTTCTTTGAGTTGTACTCCTACTTTTTATACGCGCTTTTACTATTATTTATAGAGGTTTTACTTGAGAAGGTGTAATGATTTTTCAAAACCGTATGCGGTGGGTCTTCGAAGTATTAACCCCAATAGGTCATTAAACCACAACATGTATAGTTCTTCTTATTATGGTATTGTTTCCTAAGATCTTTTATTTTAATAGAGTAACTTCGGCTCTTCCATAAAAGCTATACGGAAGCATCCACACATTTAACAGAAGAACCAAAAATATACTCAAAGCCCCTAAACAGCGTACTCTTTAGCCCCTAATAATCTTGCTTTTGTGTCCTCTTTAATCTATAAGAAAGTAGGAAAAATCCGCAAATGTTTGGAAGTTAGGAGAATAAAGTGTAACTTTGCAGGTGCAAAAGTGGTGTCATGCCCTTTTACATATGTTTAATTAATAAATAATTTAAAACAAAAAGCATGATTATTGTACCAGTAAAGGACGGTGAGAACATCGAGCGCGCGCTCAAGAAGTTCAAGAGAAAGTTTGAGAAGACAGGTGTTGTTAAGGAGCTCCGTGCTCGTCAGCAGTTTGACAAGCCATCTGTTAAGAAGCGCCTGAAGATGGAACGTGCCGTTTACGTACAGCAGCTTCGCGACGCAGAAGAGTAAAATCTTCTTTAAAAATTTGGCGGTTTGGATTAATTTTCGTAAATTCGTTGCCATATAAATGATTTGACAATGTGCCGATGGTAGAAAAGTTCTTAGATTACATTAAGTTTGAAAGGAATTATTCCCCGATGACAGTAATCAACTATCGTAAGGACTTAACGGAGTTCGAACGATTCTACAAGGAACTTGAACCTCAGCTCTCTTGGGAGTCTATAGACTCTGATATTGTCAGAAATTGGATGGAGTACATGATGGATAGAGGTAATTCTGCTTCGTCTGTCAATAGAAGACTCAGTGCGCTGAGGTCTTTCTATCAATTTGCACTTCGTCGTAAACTTATTGAAAAAGACCCTGTTCATGGCCTTCAAGGTCCTAAAAAACAAAAGCCTCTTCCTCAATTCTTAAAGGAGTCGGAAATGGAAAGGCTGCTGGATTCTAAGATGTGGACAGATAGTTATAAGGATGTACTTGAACGTACCATAATTATAACATTCTATGTAACGGGTATTCGTTTGTCAGAATTGATTGGTCTTGATGATAAAGATATTGACAATGTCACTTGTGAAGTTAAGGTAACAGGTAAGAGAAATAAGCAACGAATTGTTCCCTTTGGTAAGGAACTTGCTGATGTGTTTGCTCAGTACCAAGAAGTACGCAACACGACAGTAAAAGGTGATTCCATAGCCTTCTTTCAAACAGAAAAGGGCAAAAGGATGACGACTGCACAGGTAAGAACTTTGGTTAAGAAGAATCTTTCAAAGGTATCAACGTTGAAAAAACGTTCGCCACACGTTCTTCGCCATACGTTTGCCACGGCAATGCTCAATCATGAAGCAGGACTGGAAAGTGTAAAGAAACTGCTCGGTCATGAGAGTCTGTCAACGACAGAGATTTATACTCATACAACTTTCGAGCAGTTGAAGAAAGTCTATAAAAATGCCCATCCAAGGGCTTAACCTTTTAAAAATGGAGGTACCTATGGAAATTAAGATTCAGTCGATTCATTTCGACACAACCGAGAAGTTACAAGCCTTTATTACCAAGAAGGCTGAAAAATTAGAAAAGTCTTACGAAGACATTCAGAAAGTAGAGGTGCAATTGAAGGTTGAGAAGCCTGCTACAGCATTAAATAAAACCACAAGTTTATCAGTAGTAGTTCCTGGTAATACCTTATTTGTGGAGAAAACCTGTGATACTTTTGAAGAAGGTATTGATCAGTGCTTAGATGCGATGAAGGTTCAGCTCACCAAGTTTAAGGAAAAACAAAGAAAGCATTAAAAAATCTCTGAAATGTTTTGGAGATTAAAATAAAAAGTCTTACCTTTGCAGCCGTTTTACGACAAGTAGCCTTCGGCTGCAAAGTAATGCCTCTTTAGCTCAGTTGGCCAGAGCACGTGATTTGTAATCTCGGGGTCGTTGGTTCGAATCCGACAAGAGGCTCTCCTTGAAAGGGGGATACATTTGCTGACGGGTAGTTTCCAGAGTGGCCAAATGGGGCAGACTGTAAATCTGCTGCTTCTTGCTTCGGTGGTTCGAATCCATCACTACCCACTTCAGAAAATGTAATTTGCGGAAATAGCTCAGTTGATAGAGCACTAGCCTTCCAAGCTGGGGGTCGCGGGTTTGAGCCCCGTTTTCCGCTCTATGGTTTTGCTGTAATAGCTCAGTGGTAGAGCACTTCCTTGGTAAGGAAGAGGTCCTGAGTTCAACTCTCAGTTACAGCTCTGCTATTATTGTTGTTAATTTAGTGTAACTAAAAGCACAGATTATTCATTTAATATTAAATAAGAAAAAGCTATGGCTAAAGAAGAATTCGTGCGCACCAAACCGCATGTAAACATTGGTACTATCGGTCACGTTGACCACGGTAAGACCACTCTTACTGCAGCAATCTCAAAGGTTCTTCACGAGAAGGGCTTCGGTTCTGAAGATGTTAAGTCTTTCGATCAGATTGATAATGCTCCTGAGGAGAAAGAGCGTGGTATTACCATTAACTCTGCACATATTGAGTACGAAACAGCTAACCGTCACTACGCACACGTAGACTGTCCAGGTCACGCCGACTATGTAAAGAACATGGTAACTGGTGCTGCTCAGATGGATGGTGCTATCTTGGTTGTAGCTGCTACTGATGGTCCTATGCCTCAGACTCGTGAGCACGTTTTGCTCGCTCGTCAGGTAAACGTACCACGCTTGGTTGTCTTCTTGAACAAGTGTGATATGGTTGACGATGCTGAGATGCTTGACCTCGTTGAGATGGAGGTTCGTGAGATCCTCGAGCAGTACGGTTATGAGGAGGATACTCCTATCATTCGTGGTTCTGCACTCGGTGCTTTGAACGGTGTTGAGAAGTGGGTAGACTCTGTAATGGAGCTCATGGATACTGTTGATACTTGGATTGAAGAGCCAGAGCGTGAGATTGACAAGCCATTCTTGATGCCTGTTGAGGACGTATTCTCTATCACAGGTCGTGGTACTGTAGCTACTGGTCGTATCGAGACTGGTATCTGTAAGGTAGGTGATGAGGTTCAGTTGCTCGGTCTCGGTGAGGACAAGAAGTCTGTTATCACTGGTGTTGAGATGTTCCGTAAGAACCTTCCAACAGGTCAGGCTGGTGACAACGTAGGTCTTCTCCTCCGTGGTATCGATAAGGCTGAGGTTAAGCGTGGTATGGTTGTTGTGCACCCAGGTGCTATCACTCCTCACGATCACTTCAAGGCATCTATCTATGTATTGAAGAAGGAAGAGGGTGGTCGTCATACTCCATTCGGTAACAAGTATCGTCCACAGTTCTACCTCCGTACAATGGACTGTACAGGTGAGATTCACCTCCCAGAAGGCGTTGAGATGGTTATGCCAGGTGACAACGTTGAGATTGAGGTAGTATTGATCTACAAGGTTGCTCTGAACGAGGGTCTTCGTTTCGCTATCCGCGAGGGTGGTCGTACAGTAGGTTCTGGTCAGATCACAGAGATTCTTGAGGACGTTAAGTAATCGATAATTTAAGATTACAAAATATTAGTTCCCGACTCTTTTGGGAATCGGGAACTAACCTACGGGTTTAGCTCAGTTGGTAGAGCACTGGTCTCCAAAACCAGGTGTCGAGGGTTCGAGCCCTTCAACCCGTGCAAAAAGAAAATATTTTATGTTTAATAAGATAGTTAATTATTGCAAGGCTTGCTACGACGAACTTGCGCATAAAACTACATGGCCATCACGCGCTCAACTTACACATAGTGCAATGGTAGTTATTTCTGCTTCCGTTATCATTGCATTAGTTGTGTTTGCAATGGACTCTGTGTTCCAACGCGTTATGGAGTTTGTATATCCAAGATAATTCATTAGGAAATGGCAGATACAGAAAAGAAATGGTATGTTCTTCGTGCTGTCAGCGGAAAAGAGGCAAAGGTAAAAGAATATATCGATGCTCAATTACGTCTGAACGAAAAACTTGCTGAGCGTGTTTTTGAGGTTTTATTACCTATGGAAAAACACGCAACTGTGCGTAAAGATGGAAAGCGTGTTGTCAAGGAGAAATTAAGTCTCCCTGGTTATGTGCTTGTTCAGGCTAATATGACACCTGACGTAGCTTCTACGTTGCGTTTTATGCCTAATGTTTTAGGATTCCTCGGAGGTATGTCTGAACCATCACCTGTACGCCAAGCAGATATTAATCGTCTGTTGGGTAATGTGGAAGATACTGAACTTGAAGAGGTTCAGAATGTATCATATATGGTTGGTGAAACTGTTCAGGTTACTGATGGTCCTTTTAGTGGTTTCCATGGTATCATCGAAGAGGTGAATGCCGAGAAGCATAAGCTGAAAGTGATGGTGATGATTTTTGGTCGTCAGAATCCATTGGAACTAAGTTTTATGCAAGTCGCAAAAGAAGAATAGTGTTGTTACGGATACTATTCTACTATAGTTTAATTTTTAATATTAACAAAAGAAATGGCTAAAGAAGTAGCTGGATTAATCAAATTACAGATTAAAGGTGGCGCTGCAAATCCTTCCCCTCCAGTAGGCCCAGCATTGGGTTCTAAGGGTATTAATATCATGGGATTTTGTAAGGAGTTCAACGCCCGTACCCAGGACAAGGCTGGTAAAGTTCTTCCAGTCGTAATTACCTACTACAACGATAAGTCTTTCAGCTTCATCATCAAGACTCCTCCTGCAGCTGTACAGCTCATGGAAGCTGCTAAGGTGAAAGGTGGATCTGGAGAGCCAAACCGCAAGAAGGTTGCATCCGTAACTTGGGAGCAGGTAAGAGCTATCGCAGAAGACAAAATGCCAGACCTCAACTGTTTCACAGTAGAGAGTGCGATGAAGCTTATTGCTGGTACTGCTCGTAGTATGGGTATCACTGTAAAAGGGGACTTCCCTGGTAAATAATTTTAAACTTCAAAAGTAAAAATGAGTAAACTGACAAAAAATCAGAAATCAGTAGCTGAGAAGGTTGAAGCAGGGAAGGCATATTCATTGGCAGAAGCAGCACAGTTGGTAAAAGAAATTACCACTACTAAGTTTGACGCTTCTGTAGATGTTGATGTACGTCTCGGTGTTGACCCACGTAAAGCTAACCAGATGGTTCGTGGCGTTGTGTCACTTCCACATGGTACTGGTAAGGTTACACGTGTGCTTTGTCTCTGTACACCTGATCAGGAGGCTGCCGCTAAGGAAGCTGGTGCTGATTATGTTGGTCTTGACGAATACGTTGAAAAGATCAAGGGCGGATGGACTGATATTGATGTTATTATCACTATGCCATCATGCATGGGTAAGTTAGGTCCTTTGGGTCGTGTACTCGGTCCTCGTGGCTTGATGCCAAACCCAAAGAGCGGTACTGTGACTATGGATGTTGCTAAGGCAGTAAAGGACGTTAAGCAGGGTAAGATTGACTTTAAGGTTGATAAGGCTGGTATTATCCATACTTCAATCGGTAAGGTTAGTATGACTGCTGAGCAGATTTGTGGTAACGCGAAGGAGTTTATCTCTACTGTTATCAAGCTGAAGCCTGCTGCTGCTAAAGGTACATATATCAAGAGTATCTTTATTTCTAGCACAATGAGTAAGGGTGTCAAGATTGATCCTAAATCAGCTGAATAACTCTAAAAGTTTTGTACAATGAAGAAAGAAGTAAAAGATACAATTATCGCTGAACTCGGTGAGAAGTTAAAGAACTATCCTCATTTCTATGTGGTTGATGTAACTGGATTGAATGCTGAGGCTACAAGTTCTCTTCGCCGTAAGTGTTTCAAGAGCGAAATCAATATGGTTGTTGTGAAGAATAACCTTCTTCACAAAGCTTTTGAAGCTTCAGATGTAGATTTTGAACCACTGTATGGTTCTTTGAAAGGTAATACAGCAGTTATGTTTTCTCAGACTGCTAATGTACCAGCAAAGTTGTTGAAGGAGTATAAGAAGGAAGGTATTCCTGCTCTTAAGGCAGCTTACGCAGAGGAATCTCTGTTTATTGGTGCTGACAAACTCGAAGAACTTGCAGCTCTCAAGAGCAAGAACGAACTTATTGCAGACGTTGTGGCATTGCTCCAGTCTCCAGCAAAGAACGTTGTTTCTGCTCTCCAGTCAGGTGCTGGCACCATCCATGGTGTGCTTAAGACTTTAGGCGAGCGTCCTGAGTAAAAAATCTAATAAAGTCAATAAGGTATATTATTTTTAGAACAAAAAATTAAAAATTTAGAATAAAATGGCAGACGTAAAAGCTATTGCAGAAGAGTTAGTAAATCTTACTGTTAAGGAAGTAAATGAGTTGGCAACTGTCCTCAAGGACGAGTATGGTATTGAGCCTGCAGCTGCAGCTGTTGCTGTAGCTGGTCCTGCTGCAGCTGCTGCAGGTGGCGCAGCTGAGGAGAAGTCAGATTTTGACGTAGTTCTCGTTGACGCTGGTGCTAACAAGCTGAAGGTTGTTAAGGCTGTTAAGGAGGCTTGTGGTCTCGGTTTGAAGGAAGCTAAGGACCTCGTAGACGGTGCACCTTCTACTTTGAAGGAGGGTATGGCTAAGGCTGAGGCTGAGAACCTGAAGGCTGCTATTGAGGCTGAGGGTGCTAAGGTTGAGTTGAAGTAATTCTACTTCTTCCTTACATTAATAAAAATACGGTTAGGATTTACCAAGTAGGTGAGTCCTAACCTTTTTGTGTCTTTTGACATATATAGGGATTTTCCCTTTTTAGTCCGCTGCTGGACTTTAAACATTCGAATATTTAATTTCAGTTATGGCATTAGAAAATAAACCCAGAGTAAATTTCGCCAGCGTTAAGAATCCGTATCCATATCCGGATTTCCTCGATGTGCAGTTGAAGTCTTTCCGTGACTTCCTACAGCTGGATACTCCGCCTGAGGAACGCAAGAATGACGGTTTGTATAAGGTGTTCGCAGAGAACTTCCCTATCACCGATACGCGTAATAATTTCGTCCTTGAGTTCCTGGATTACTATGTTGACCCACCAAGATATTCTATTGATGAATGTTTGGAGCGTGGTTTGACATACAGTGTACCTTTGAAGGCTAAGATGAAGCTGTATTGTACTGACCCAGATCATGAGGATTTCGGTACATTTATTCAAGATGTATTCTTGGGAACAATTCCTTACATGACCAGCAATGGTACTTTTGTTATTAATGGTGCTGAACGTGTTGTTGTTTCTCAGTTACATCGTTCTCCGGGTGTATTCTTTGGTCAGGGTGTTCATGCTAATGGTACTGTACTTTATAGTGCACGTATCATCCCATTCAAGGGTTCATGGATAGAGTTTGCTACTGACATTAACAATGTCATGTATGCTTATATTGATCGTAAGAAGAAGTTGCCTGTAACCACAATGCTTCGTGCTATTGGTTATGAGACGGACCGTGATATTCTTCAGATTTTTGATCTTTGCGAAGAGGTAAAGGTGAATAAGAAGAATATGAAGGCAGCTATCGGTCGTAAGATTGCTGGTAATGTCATGAAGTCTTGGACTGAAGACTTCGTTGATGAGGATACAGGTGAGGTTGTATCTATAGAACGTAATGAGGTTGTTGTTGAGCGTGAGACTATCATCACAGAAGAAAATGTTGATCAGATTCTCGATAGCTCAGTTTCTTCAATCTTGCTACATAAGGATGAGGATGCTGCAAGTAAGTACTCTATCATCTTCAACACACTTGCCAAAGATCCAAGCCACTCAGAGATTGAGGCAGTAAATTATATTTATCGTCAGTTGCGTAATGCAGATGCTGCTGATGATGCAAGTGCACGTGAGGTGTTCCAAAACCTATTCTTCTCAGACAAGCGTTATGACTTGGGTGAGGTTGGCCGTTACCGAATCAATAAAAAGTTGAATTTGGAAACGGATATGGATGTACGTGTACTGACAAAGGACGATATCATTGAGATTATTAAGTATCTTATCAGCCTTATCAATTCAAATGCTACGGTTGATGATATTGACCACTTGTCAAATCGTCGTGTTCGTACTGTAGGAGAGCAGTTGGCTAACCAGTTCTCTATCGGTCTTGCACGTATGAATCGTACTATCCGTGAGCGCATGAACGTTCGTGACAGCGAAGTGTTCCAGCCAACGGATTTGATTAATGCAAAGACTATATCAAGCGTCATTAACTCATTCTTTGGAACTAATCCATTGAGTCAGTTTATGGACCAGACCAACCCATTGGCAGAGGTAACTCATAAGCGTCGTCTTTCTGCTCTTGGTCCTGGTGGTCTGTCTCGTGAGCGTGCAGGTTTCGAGGTTCGTGACGTTCACTATACCCATTATGGTCGTCTTTGTCCTATTGAGTCTCCTGAAGGTCCTAACATCGGATTGATTTCATCACTCTGTATGTATGCTAAGATTAATGATCTTGGCTTTATCGTTACACCATATCGTCGTGTGAAGGATGCTAAGGTGGACATGGATAATAAGGATGTAGTCTTCTTGACAGCAGAGGAGGAAGAAGAGCAGATTATCGGACAGGGTAATGCACCATTGAATGCAGATGGTACATTTATCCGTGATGTTGTTAAGTGTCGTCAGGATGCTGATTATCCAGTAGTTACTCCAGACTCTGTTGCTCTTATCGACGTATCTCCACAGCAGATTGCATCTGTGTCAGCAGGTTTGATTCCATTCTTGGAGCATGATGACGGTCACCGTGCGTTGATGGGATGTAACATGATGCGTCAGGCAGTTCCTTTGCTTCATAATGATGCACCTATTGTTGGTACAGGTCTTGAGAAGCAGGTATGTGAGGACTCACGTACTATGGTTACTGCAGAGGGTGATGGTGTTATCGAGTATGTTGATGCTACAACAATCCGTATTCTCTACGATCGTACAGATGATGAGGAGTTTGTAAGCTTCGAGCCTGCTTTGAAAGAGTATCGCATTCCTAAGTTCCGTCGTACTAACCAGAACATGGTTGTAGACCTTCGTCCAATTTGTGATAAGGGTCAGCGTGTGAAGAAGGGTGATATCCTTACAGAGGGTTATGCAACAGAGAACGGTGAGTTGGCATTAGGTCGTAACCTTGTTGTGGCTTACATGCCTTGGAAGGGTTACAACTATGAGGATGCTATTGTTATTTCTGAGCGCATGGTTCGTGAGGATGTATTGACCTCTGTTCATGTTGATGAGTATTCTCTCGAAGTTCGCGAAACTAAGCGTGGTGTTGAGGAGTTTACTGCTGATATTCCTAACGTAAGCGAGGAAGCTACTAAGGATCTTGACGATAATGGTATTATCCGTATTGGTGCTCGTGTTGAGCCAGGTGATATCATGATTGGTAAGATTTCTCCTAAGGGTGAAAGCGATCCTTCTCCAGAAGAGAAACTTCTCCGTGCTATCTTTGGTGACAAGGCTGGTGATGTTAAGGATTCTTCTTTGAAGGCTAATCCATCATTGAGCGGTGTTGTTATTGATAAGAAACTCTTTAGCCGTGCTATTAAGACACGTGAGAGCAAGCGTCAAGATAAGAATATTCTTGCTAAGATTGATGAGGAGCAAGAGGCAAAGATTAATGATTTGAAGGACCTCTTGGTTGATAAGTTGCTCGAACTGACTGAGGATAAGGTTTCAGAGGGTGTTAAGGACTACTCTGATGCTGAGATTATCACTAAGGGAAGCAAGTTCACTGTTGCTGCATTGAAGAACCTCGATTATGAGGGAATCCAATCAAATGGCTGGACTGATGACGAGCATACCAACCTCCTTATTCAGAAGTTGATTATGAACTTCATCCGCAAGTACAAGCAGATGGATGCTGAGATGAAGCGTAAGAAGTTTGCTATCACTATAGGTGATGAACTTCCTTCTGGTGTTCTTCAGATGGCTAAGGTTTACATTGCTAAGAAGCGTAAGATTCAGGTGGGTGATAAGCTTGCAGGTCGTCACGGTAACAAGGGTATCGTATCGAAGGTTGTACGTACAGAAGATATGCCATTCCTTGAGGATGGTAGTCCTGTAGACTTGGTATTGAACCCAATGGGTGTGCCTTCACGTATGAACCTTGGTCAGATTTTCGAGGCTATCCTTGGTGCTGCAGGTCGTAAGTTGGGTGTTAAGTTTGCTACTCCTATCTTCGATGGTGCTAAGCTCTCTGATTTGAAGGAGTGGACAGATAAGGCAGGTCTGCCAAATCTCTGTTCAACCTATATCTATGATGGTGAAACTGGTGAGAAGTTCGACCAGCCAGCTACAGTGGGCATCACTTACTTCTTGAAGTTGGGTCACATGGTTGAGGATAAGATGCACGCTCGTAGTATCGGTCCATACTCATTGATTACACAGCAGCCACTTGGTGGTAAGGCACAGTTTGGTGGTCAACGTTTCGGAGAGATGGAGGTCTGGGCTATTGAGGCCTTCGGTGCATCTCATGTTCTCCAGGAAATCTTGACAATCAAGTCTGATGATGTAGTTGGTCGTTCAAAGGCTTACGAGGCTATCGTTAAGGGTGAACCAATGCCAACTCCAGATATTCCAGAGTCACTGAACGTGTTGTTACACGAGCTTCGTGGTCTCGGTCTCAGTGTCAAACTTGATTAATACGTACACCCCATAATAGAAGTAAAACATGGCTTTTAAGAAAGATAATAAAGTAAAGAGTAATTTCAGCAAGATTACTATCGGACTGGCTTCACCTGAGGAGATTCTTGAGAACTCTTTTGGTGAGGTAACCAAGCCAGAGACTATCAACTATCGTACCTATAAACCAGAACGTGATGGTTTGTTCTGCGAGCGTATCTTCGGTCCAACAAAGGATTACGAGTGTGCCTGCGGTAAGTACAAGCGTATCCGTTATAAGGGTATTGTCTGCGATCGTTGTGGTGTTGAGGTAACTGAGAAGAAAGTACGTCGTGAGCGTGCTGGACATATTGAATTGGTTGTCCCTGTTGCTCATATCTGGTATTTCCGTAGTCTTCCTAACAAGATTGGTTACCTTCTTGGTATGCCAACTAAGAAGCTTGATGCTGTTATTTACTATGAGAAATACGTTGTCATCCAGCCGGGTGTCGTAGAGGGTATGAAGAATGCCGATACTGAAGAGGATTTGAATGGTTCTCATAAGTTCGACCTTCTTTCAGAGGATGAGTATCTCGATATCCTTGATAATAAACTCCCAGAGGGTAATGAGCGTTTGGATGATTCTGATCCAAGCAAGTTCATTGCTAAGATGGGTGCAGAGGCTATTTATGACCTCCTCACAGGCATTGATCTTGATCGTTTGGCAGGTGAATTGCGTGACCGTGCAACAACTGACTCAAGTCAGCAGCGTAAGACAGAAGCTTTGAAGCGTCTGCAGGTTGTAGAGGGCTTCCGTCAGTCAATCGGTGTGAATAATCCAGAATGGATGATCATGAAGATTATCCCTGTTACTCCACCAGAACTTCGTCCATTGGTTCCATTGGATGGAGGACGTTTCGCAACATCTGACCTTAATGACCTCTATCGTCGCGTTATCATCCGTAACAATCGTTTGAAGCGTTTGATGGAGATTAAGGCTCCTGAGGTTATTCTGCGTAATGAGAAGCGTATGCTTCAGGAAGCTGTTGACTCACTTTTTGATAACAGCCGTAAGTCTTCTGCTGTAAAGAGTGAGAGCAATCGTCCATTGAAGTCACTCTCTGACTCTCTGAAGGGTAAGCAGGGACGTTTCCGTCAGAACCTCCTCGGTAAGCGTGTTGACTATTCTGCGCGTTCAGTAATTGTCGTTGGTCCAGAGTTGAAGATGGGTGAGTGTGGTCTGCCTAAGTTGATGGCAGCAGAGCTTTACAAGCCATTCATTATTCGTAAACTCATAGAGCGCGGTATTGTGAAGACTGTAAAGAGTGCTAAGAAGATTGTAGACCGTCGTGAGCCAGTAATTTGGGATATCCTTGAGAATGTAATGAAGGGTCACCCAGTTATGTTGAACCGTGCCCCGACACTTCACCGTCTTGGTATTCAGGCATTCCAACCTAAACTTATTGAAGGTAAGGCTATTCAGTTGCATCCATTGGCATGTACAGCGTTCAATGCTGACTTCGATGGTGACCAGATGGCTGTTCACCTCCCATTGAGTAATGAGGCTGTGTTGGAGACACAGGTGTTGATGCTTCAGAGCCATAACATTCTTAACCCAGCTAATGGTGCACCTATCACCGTTCCTTCACAGGATATGGTGCTTGGTCTTTACTATATTACAAAGATTCGTCCAGGTGCTAAGGGAGAAGGTCTTACATTCTACGGCTCAGAGGAAGCAATTATCGCTTACAATGAGAAGAAGTGTGACCTCCACTCACAAGTAAAGGTAATCGTTGATGACCTCGTTGATGGTAAACTCCAGAAGCGTATGGTTGAGACATCAGTTGGTCGTGTAATTGTTAATCAGATTATCCCAACTGAGATTGGATTCTTCAATGGTATTATCTCTAAGAAATCACTTCGTGGTCTTATCGCTGACGTTATTAAGGCAGTTGGTATGGCTCGTGCTTGTGAGTTCCTTGATGGTATCAAGAACCTTGGTTACCGTATGGCATATGTAGCAGGTCTTTCCTTTAACCTCGACGATATCATCGTTCCTGTTGAGAAAACTGATATCGTAGGTAAGGGTCAGAGTGAGGTAGACCAGGTGAAGGCTAACTATGAAATGGGTTTCATCACTGACAAGGAGCGTTACAATCAGGTAATTGATGCGTGGACACACGTAAACAATAACCTTAAGCAGGCTGTTATGAAGCATATGACAGAGGCTGATCAGGGATTTAATGCTGTATATATGATGCTTGACTCTGGTGCCCGTGGTTCTGCTGACCAGATTGCTCAGCTTGCTGGTATGCGTGGTCTTATGGCTAAGCCACAGAAGGCAGGTGCTGAAGGTGCTCAGATTATTGAGAACCCAATTATCTCTAACTTTAAGGAGGGTATGTCTGTGTTGGAGTACTTTATTGCTTCTCACGGTGCTCGTAAGGGTCTTGCTGATACGGCTATGAAGACTGCCGATGCAGGATACTTGACACGTCGTCTTGTTGACGTTTCTCATGATGTTATCATCAATGAGGAGGATTGTGGTTCACTCCGTGGTCTTGAGTGTCGTGCCTTGAAGAATGGTGATGAGACAATTGCAAGCCTCTATGAGCGTATCTTGGGTCGTGTGTCAGTTCATGATGTTATTAATCCTACAACTGGTGATATTATCGTTGCTGCAGGTGAAGAGATTACAGAGGCAAAGGCACAGGCTATTGAAGATTCACCAATTGAGATGGTAGAAATCCGTTCTGTACTCACTTGTGAGAGCAAGAAGGGTGTATGTAAGAAGTGTTACGGACGTAACCTTGCTTCTGCACGTATGGTACAGATGGGTGAGGCTGTTGGTGTCATTGCTGCACAAGCTATTGGTGAGCCTGGTACACAGCTTACTCTTCGTACGTTCCATGCTGGTGGTGTGGCTGGTAATGCTGCGGCTAATGCAACTATTACAGCTAAGAGTGATGCAAAGATTGAGTTTGAGGAACTCCGTACCGTACCATTCGTTGATGAGAATGACAAGGAGTGTGAGATGGTTGTTAGCCGTTTGGCTGAAATTCGCTTTGTAGATCCTAACACTGGTATTGTACTCCTTACAGATAATGTTCCATATGGTAGCTCTCTTTACTTCAAGTCAGGTGATACTGTTAAGAAGGGCGATCTGATTTGTAAGTGGGACCCATTTAATGCTGTTATTGTTAGTGAATATGCAGGTGTTCTTCGGCTACATGACGTTATAGAGGGCGTTACTTATAAAGCAGAAACCGATGATGCTACAGGTCTTACAGAGCGTATCATTATTGATTCTCGTGATAAGACAAAACTCCCTACTGTTGATATTGTCAAGGTTGGTGCTAATAAGGGTGCTGATGGTCTTTATGCTGCATCTGATATCCTCGGAACTTATAACCTCCCTGTGGGTGGTCACTTGGAACAGGTACTTCTCGATGGTGCTGAGATTAAGACGGGTATGACACTTGTTAAGATTCCACGTTCTGTCGGTGGTGCTGGTGATATTACTGGTGGTCTTCCACGTGTTACCGAACTCTTTGAGGCTCGCAACCCATCTAACCCTGCTGTCGTATCTGAAATTGATGGTGAGATTACTATGGGTAAGGTGAAGCGTGGTAACCGTGAGATTATCGTGACTTCTAAGACTGGTGAGCAGCGCAAGTATCTTGTTAGTCTGTCTAAGCAGATTCTTGTGCAAGAGCATGATGCTGTTCGTGCTGGTACTCCATTGTCTGATGGTATCATCACACCTGCTGATATCTTGTCTATCATGGGTCCAACAGCTGTTCAAGAGTATATTGTTAATGAGGTTCAGGACGTATATCGTTTGCAGGGTGTGAAGATTAATGACAAGCACTTTGAGATTATCGTTCGTCAGATGATGCGCAAGGTACGTATCGACGATCCAGGAGATACTACATTCCTCGAGCAAGAACTTGTTGACAAACTTGACTTTGCTGAGGAGAATGATCGTATCTGGGGTAAGAAGGTTGTTACCGATCCGGGTGATTCAGAAAACTGCTATAAGGGTCAGATTCTCTCTGTACGTAAGTTACGTGATGAGAACTCAAGCCTTAAGCGTCGTGACCTCAAGCTTGTTCAGGTGCGTGATGCCGTTCAGGCAACTGCTACCCAGATTCTTCAGGGTATCACACGTGCTGCCCTCGGTACGAAGAGCTTCATGAGTGCTGCTTCCTTCCAGGAGACAACTAAGGTACTCAACGAGGCTGCTCTCCGTGGTAAAAGCGATAACCTTGAGGGTATGAAGGAGAATGTTATCTGTGGTCACCTCATTCCTGCCGGTACTGGTCTTCGTCAGTGGCAGAAACTCGTTGTTGGTTCGCAAGAAGAACACGAGCGTATGGAGGCTAACAAGAAGAATGTTCTTGACTTCGCTAAGCAAGAGGCAGAGGCTACACAGGAGTAATCCTAACCTCTCATACATAAGATTAAAAGGGATTTGCAATAACTTTGCAAGTCCCTTTTTTATATATTGCTTTGGCTGTCTAAGTTCATTATAAGGATGAAAGGTGATGGTGTAAAGGTCAAATTTATTCATTAATCCCAAATCTCTAAATGATGAAGATTCTAACATAGTTAACTCTCTTATTCTTAAAAATTATAATAGTATTTTGATTTAGCTTACCAAATGTTAAAATAGCGTTATTTTATGTTTTTCTTTTGCTTTTATAAAAATATCTTTCTACTTTTGACACCATAAGACAACAGATTGTTAATCTTCCTCTTTCTCCAAGAGCAAGACTGTTTATCAGCCGTACAGAGGGGACTTCAAGAAGTTGTTGAGGTTTTCTCTTTTTTGTTTTCTGGTTAAGGAGATGATAAGGGTGCCTCGTTTATCATTTTTTTTCTAACAACTTAAAAAATTATCAATTATGAGTTCATTTAGAGCAACTTTGGAATTGGGTGGTAAGGAGTATGACGTACTCTATTCTAACTACGAGTTTAGCCGCACAACTGACAAGAAGGGTCAGCCTGCATCAAGCATCTCTGGCGGTCGAATCAGTGTAACCATCGAGTCTACTGATGACACTTCTACTATCGAGGCTATGCTTAACAGCCAGTTCAAGCCTGTTGAGGGTAAGATCGTTTACAAGAAGAGTGAAGAGGATGCTAAGATGAAGGAGATTTCTTTCAAGAATGCTTACATCGTTCACTACAAGGAGACACTCGACGTTAACAACGAGGCACCGATGACCATCGCTATGACTTTCTCTGCTGAGAATATCACCGTGGGCAATGCTGAGCTCGACAACCGTTGGCCTCGCACATAAGCTTAGGAAACTTAAAGGACTATGCAGAGCTTCCTTGCTCTGCATAGTCCTTTTCGCTTTCAATACTCAAAGGGGACTTAAATCAGTTTTATATTGCAATTATATTCCGTTTCCTAAGACTGGGAATATTATACCCCGACACGCCTATTAGCTTAATTTTATCTCAAAACAAACAACCCATGTCAATTCCTTTCAACCCCATTACTATCAGCGTAGGAAAGAAGACTCTTTCTTCTTTTATTTCTCTACAAATCGAACAAAACATAGGTAAACACCACCGATTCCAAATGTCTGTTGAACTCGAATCGGGGGGAAATAAATATGTACATAATATCAGCAGTAGTAAAGAGTGGCTCGGACAAAGCATCGTCGTAAAGGCTGCAAATACTCCTATCTTCGTTGGTGTGGTGACAAATGTACAATTACACAGAGAAGGAAGTGACTTTGGATGTATCATCGTTTCTGGCTACTCTGCTACTTACAGAATGGAAACGGCACACAGCTGCTTCTCATGGAATGATAGAACCATTGGGGATGTAGTGAAAAAGCTGTGTGAACAAGCTAAGGTGCAATTAGAGTTGAATCCTGCATTCAAGGAAACCAAAGACTTTATCTGCCAGTATGAAGAGTCGGATTTCGACTTTATCCGTCGTCTTGCTCATCAGTATCAAGAGTGGATGTATTTCGATGGAACTAAACTAATCTTTGGTAAACCAAGGAAATTGGCTGACCCTATAAGATTAGAATATGGAACAACACTGTCTTCACTTGACATTGGTTTGCAGACCCTCGCACGCTCTGAGCAGGTGTTCTCTTATCACTCTGGTGCTGACCGTGAAATGCAACGTATGACGCCAGACTTGGCATATGGTCATGACAAACTTGCGGGTGAGGCTTTCCGTGCATCATTAGGTATGTTCTCAAAACCTGCAAGACAGCATGCGCTGCCACGTATCAGCAATGAGACGGAACTCGTTAACTACATGGGGCGTAAGCAGGCGGCAGAGACGGCAGAGACACATTATATCACAGCTGAGAGTCAGGTACCAACCCTGCGTGTAGGTTCCGTCATAAGTCTCTACAGCTCATTCTTGGAACGTGTAGGGAACCTATCAGAAGAGAGCTTGGGTAACTTTATCATTATCGAGATAACACATGAGGTGAGCCAAGGCAGCTACTACAAAAACCGCTTTAAGGCTATCCCTGCAACGATAAAGGCACTGCCAAGTCCAAAGGTGCGTATGCCATTGGCTGAGACACAGATGGCAACTGTGCTTAGTAATGCTGACCCACAGGGTAAGGGCCGTGTGCGTGTGCGTATGAACTGGCAGACGGATGGTATGCAGACAGGCTGGGTACGTGTGATGACACCAGATGGTGGTAGCAGTAGTGACGTAAAGAGCAACCGTGGCTTTGTATTTATCCCAGAGGTAGGCGACCAAGTCCTCCTCGGCTTCCGTCATGGTGACCCTGCAAGACCATACGTTATGGGTAGTCTGTTTAACGGAGTTACTGGTGGTGGCGGTGGTCAAGGCAACAACTGCAAGAGCCTCACCACACGAAGCGGTAGTTCCCTCAAGCTTGATGATTCTGCAGGTAGCGTCACATTACACGACAAGGGCGGTGTAAAAATGAATTTTGATGGTGGAGGAAATCAAAGCCTTAATGCAGCTTCTAAGGCTACAACATCTGTGGGAAAAGGTGGTTCAAGTGTTCTCACAATGGATAGTAGTGGAAACATTGACCTTTCTGGTAAAACGCAGATTACATTGACCGTTGGTGGTAGTACAATTACAATCAAAGGAGACGAAGTACGAATCAGTAGTAAGAATATAATCTTGGAGGCTGAGAATAATTCTATAACAGGAACTAACAACACTGTAACAGGAACTAACAATAAGATTAACGGTGAAACCGATATTGAAGGACCAAAACTGTCCTTGAAGGGTGACCCTGTGAAGATTAACTAACATTTTGTTTTCATTTATGAAAAAAACATATTGGCAAGAGGTACATGAACAGTGCGCAGAAAAAGATAATATGCGCCTAAAAACAACTAAATATAGATGTGAGCAAACCATCATTACAAAACTAAATGGTGTACCAGCTTGTACTATCAGAACAAAGTCAGATTATCAATTTGAGTGGGCAGAGAATCTTAAACGCCCAGCAATGAATGCTTATTGTAAGCTACTGGAGCAGTTTGTTTCTGTTTATCCACCAAGCTATCAGAAGCCTTTAGAGATGATTATAGACTTAGAAAAACTAAAATTCGAGTCTGTTTTTGATATTGATATGGCAACTGGTAAAATGGCAGGTATTGTCAATCACAATGAGATTGTTGAGAAATGGCAGGAGTATAAGAAGAACATGCTGGATAATTACAGTTTCCTTCGGTCAGCTGATACAAAAGAGAATGTAAATGCTTTTATAGACTCGATGGAAAAAGTTATCGTAGACGAAAAACTCCTAATGGCTGAGTTCTATGGAAAAATGATATTCCTGCTGTTATTTGATGGCTATCTCGTTGGTAAGCCTAACTACGCAGCAACAACAGATATAGAATTTCCATCACAACTATTTCAAGGTGTAAAGTTTCCGATGACACTTACGCCTTGTATACAGAAAGAATCCGTAGAGTCTGTTATTTATGAACTTAAGAGTTCTGTTTCAGATTCTGTAAAACTCTCTGAACGTATTAAGAAGGAGTATGACGAACGTTTTAAACCTACTATTCAATATAGTTTCTCTTCATATGATGCACAATTTAATTCTCATGTGTTATTAAATGAGAAGGAAAGATATGTTCAGGAGGCGGAATGCTATATCATTGAAGAAATTGTTAATAATCTGAGCTTAACAATCCACTGTAAAATTCGTAAAATAGTTTAGCAAGATGAGCAAACAATATATTAAAATGGGAACAAACGTTGTTTGTACCAATATGACATTTCCTTCTCCATTGAGAATCGGTACACCCTCAAGAATTTGTACAGCATTGACAAAGGAAGACAAGCCAGTGCTACGTATTGTAGACACCAAAATCAGCAATTGTTTTGAATGTAGAGTGCCACAGATGAAATGGGAAGGAGTTAGGGCTTCGATTCTTGGTATCATAGCAGGGGCTCTTATTGTAGCAGGAGCTATTGCTCTTATAGCTGCAACGGTTGCAACAGGAGGTTTAGCAGCAGGTATTGTTGCTGGCATCGGAGCAGCTATATTACCTGAATCATTAGCCGCACTTACGGTATCTGTCTATATTGCAGATGCGATTCTAATAGGTAGTAAACTAAAGTTGGGATATGATTTAAAACATTTATGTGACGCATCATTAGAGGCTACATGGGATATGGGACTTCCAAGTACAATCATTGAAGGAGAACAAGCCATATTATCAAGTTCTTTTATTCCATGTCCACAGGGAGGAATCATTACGCTCATCATTGATGATGGTTTAGCTGAACATGCTGCATGTATGATAGCTGATCGTAATAGTGAGATAATAAATAAAGAATGGTGGGGGCAATTTTACCAAGGTATGATAAGTGGTGCAACAGGTGCTGCTAACCCTGTTTCTATGGCTATAACGGCGATTGCGACTTTAAAAGATGGCTTTGACGGATATGCTGATGATGACCTGAATATAAATCAGTATGAGATGCTACACAAAGACAAAGAATTTAAATATGATTACCAAGGAAAGATTGAGGACGAAGCTTATGATATTGCAAAGGAAGAAGGTATTGAAAAGAAAAGAGGAAAAGGAACATATAATGACGCTAAGGAGAATTGGGGTAAATATAAAGAAAGTAAACAGAACGAAGCTAAAGCTATCGAAAAGCACCAAAAAGCAGAAGGCAAGGCAGCAAGACGAGAGCAAAAGATTTCTAATAGGTCGAGTGATAAAATGAAAGGACGAGCTAAAGGTGAACGCCAAAGGGCAAACCACAAGGGAAATGTTGCAAAGCAGGCGACTCAAGAGGCTAAATATGCCAAAGGAAAGTTTATAGGAGGATTAATTGGCTTTGGAATGGGTATTGGTGGTTCTGCGGTTAATATGCTTATTGACAAGGGATATAAAGAAGAAGAATTTAAAATGACACGTGATATTGTTTCAGAGATAAAAAGAATCAATACTATTGATAAAAATAATTCCAAAATAGTATCAGATGGGAAGTAGCAAAGGAAATTGGGGAAGATACGGATTACAAGCATTTGGAATTTCAGTGCTTGGTCCCCTCTTATTTTATCTTATTAATCCTATCATTGAACATTTTAAGGGTAATCGTGATGCTGTCTCATATACAAAGACATACGTAAGTCAGTGGGATAGTATAAAAATAGTGCTACCCACTAACCTATTTGATTTCTCATCTGGTGGATTTACTCATCGAACAGAAGTCTTGACTGGTGATGGTAAGCAAAAACAAAGGATATATGCAAGCTTTGAAAAGTGTTATATTTCACAATATAAGAAATATTTTGAAATTATATGGATCGTAGGTATAGATGAAATTGTTGGGCTTTATAATCGTCATTATGATGCAGCTGGTGTTCAAAATGACTTAATACGTCCAAACATGGTGTTATCAGTCTATGTCAATCGTAAACAATGGAAGGATAAATCATATGGAACGATAGAAAAGCCTATGCCAGTCTTTCTACATAGAATTATCTCAGGTGATGATATAGAAGAGCGAAACAAGCATGCGCTCTGGAGAGACAGTCTTCAACCTGGTGGAGACTTTGTAGATTTTTATCTCCCTCCTAAGGCTGTCCAACGTATGCGCAACACGCCAGACTCTGTTAACTATAAGTTTGCAGAGTATTACTTGCGTTATCTCTTACCCGAAGACGAGTTTGAAAGATTGTTTGAAGAAAAATAATCTAAAGGGGCATTATGATAGGAAGTAATAAAGGGAATTGGGGAAGATACGGATTACAAGCATTTGGAATTTCAGTGCTTGGTCCCCTCTTATTTTATCTTATTAATCCTATCATTGAGTATTTTAAGGGAAATCGTGATGCTGTCGCATATACAAAGACATACGTAAGTCAGTGGGATAGTATAAAAATTACTCTGCCAAACAATCTATTCGAACAGATGATGCAAAAAGGATCTATTCGAGTAAAAACACTTGTTTCTGATAGCAAAGGTAAATATCGAATAGTAGCGGATAATAAGATTTTTTATATATCTCAATATAAGAAGTATTTTGAATTAATTTGGATAGATGGAGTAGATGAAATTGTTGGACTTTACAATCGTCATCATGATGCAGCTGGTGTTCAAAATGGCTTAATGCGTGCAGGCATGGTGCTATCATTCTATGTCAATCGCAAACAATGGAAGGATAAATCATACGGAACAAAAGAAAAGCCAATGCCAGTCTTTCTACATAGAATTATCTCTGGTGATGATATAGAAGAGCGGAATAAGAATGCGTTAAGGCAAGATAGTCTTTTCCCTGGAGAAATTATGGTATATTTTTATCTCCCACCTAAGGCTGTTCAACGTATGCGTAACACACCAGACTCTATTAACTATAAGTTTGCAGAGTATTACTTGCGTTACCTCCTACCCGAAGACGAGTTTGAAAGACTGTTTGAAGAAAAATAATCTAAAGGGCCATTATGATAGGAAGTAATAAAGGTAATTGGGGAAGATATAGTCTACAAGCATTTGGAATTTCAGTGCTTGGACCACTCTTGTTTTATCTTATTAATCCTATCATTGAACATTTTAAGGGAAATCGTGATGCTGTAGCATATACAAAGACATATGTAAGTCAATGGGATAGTATAAAGCTCATACTACCTAATGACTTGTTAGAACAATCAATAAAGGAAGGTTCAAGTCATATTAAGACGTTGTCATCCTACAGAGACAAAAACCGAATAGTTGCAGTAAACGAAATATATTATATTCCACAATATAAGAAATATTTTGAGTTAATTTGGATAGAAGGTGTTGATGAATTTATTGCGCATTATCAACGTCGTCATGATGCTGCAGGTATACAATGTCAACTGATGCGTCCAAACATGGTGCTATCAGTCTATGTCAATCGTAAACAATGGAAGGATAAATCATACGGAACGATAGAAAAGCCAATGCCAGTCTTTCTACATAGAATTATCTCAGGTGATGATATAGAAGAGCGAAACAAATTTGCACTCTGGAGAGATAGTCTTCAACCTGGAGGAAGATTTGTAGATTTCTATCTCCCCCCCAAGGCTGTCCAACGTATGCGCAACACGCCAGACTCTGTTAACTATAAGTTTGCAGAGTATTACTTGCGTTATCTCCTACCTGAAGACGAGTTTGAAAGACTGTTTGAAGAAAAATAATCTAAAAGTTCATTATGATGGGAAGTAGCAAAGGAAATTGGGGAAGATACGGATTACAAGCATTTGGAAATTCAGTGCTTGGCCCCCTCTTGTTTTATCTTATTAATCCTATCATTGAACATTTTAAGGGAAACCGTGATGCTGTCGCATATACAAAGACATACGTAAGTCAGTGGGATAGTATTAGACTCGTTTTACCAGAAAACCTATTTGATCAAACCTTGCAACGAGAAGGGACAAGTTATGTCCAAGTAATAAAATATGATAAAAAACAAAGTCAGAGAATATATGCCAGCAATAAAAGATATTATATTCCTCAGTATAAAAAGAATTTTGAATTGATATGGATTAAAGGTGTTGATGAAATTGTTGGACTTTACAATCGTCATCATGATGCAGCAGGTGTTCAAAATGGCTTAATGCGTCCAAACATGGTGCTATCAGTCTATGTCAATCGCAAACAGTGGAAGGATAAATCATACGGAACAAAAGAAAAACCTATGCCAGTTTTTCTACATAGGATTATCTCAGGTGATGATATAGAAGAGCGGAATAAGAATGCGTTAAGGCAAGATAGTCTTTTCCCTGGAGAAATTATGGTATATTTTTATCTCCCACCCAAGGCTGTTCAACGTATGCGCAACACACCAGACTCTGTTAACTATAAGTTTGCAGAGTATTACTTGCGTTATCTCCTACCTGACAATGAGTTTGAAAGGCTATTTGAAGAAGAATAATGTAAAAGTTCATTATGATGGGAAGTAGCAAAGGAAATTGGGGAAGATATGGATTACAAGCATTTGGAATTTCAGTGCTTGGCCCCCTCTTATTTTATCTTATTAATCCTATCATTGAGCATTTTAAGGGAAATCGTGATGCTGTCGCATATACAAAGACATACGTAAGTCAGTGGGATAGTATAAAAATAGTGCTACCCACTAACTTGTACGACTTCTCATCTGGTGAAATACCTCATCGAACAAAAGTTTTGACAGGTGATGGTAAACAAAAACAGAGGATATATGCAAGCTTTGAACAATATTATATTACACAATACAAGAAATATTTTAAGATTATATGGATTGTAGGTGGTATAGATGAAATTGTTGGACTTTACAATCGTCATCATGATGCAGCAGGTGTTCAAAATGGCTTAATGCGTCCAAACATGGTGCTATCAGTCTATGTCAATCGCAAACAGTGGAAGGATAAATCATACGGAACAAAAGAAAAACCTATGCCAGTTTTTCTACATAGGATTATCTCAGGTGATGATATAGAAGAGCGGAATAAGAATGCGTTAAGGCAAGATAGTCTTTTCCCTGGAGAAATTATGGTATATTTTTATCTCCCACCCAAGGCTGTTCAACGTATGCGCAACACACCAGACTCTGTTAACTATAAGTTTGCAGAGTATTACTTGCGTTATCTCCTACCTGACAATGAGTTTGAAAGGCTATTTGAAGAAGAATAATGTAAAAGTTCATTATGATGGGAAGTAGCAAAGGAAATTGGGGAAGATATGGATTACAAGCATTTGGAATTTCAGTGCTTGGCCCCCTCTTATTTTATCTTATTAATCCTATCATTGAGCATTTTAAGGGAAATCGTGATGCTGTCGCATATACAAAGACATACGTAAGTCAGTGGGATAGTATAAAAATAGTGCTACCCACTAACTTGTACGACTTCTCATCTGGTGAAATACCTCATCGAACAAAAGTTTTGACAGGTGATGGTAAACAAAAACAGAGGATATATGCAAGCTTTGAACAATATTATATTACACAATACAAGAAATATTTTAAGATTATATGGATTGTAGGTGGTATAGATGAAATTGTTGGGCTTTACAATCGGCATTATGATGCTGCAGGTATACAATGTCGACTGATGCGTCCAAACATGGTGCTATCAGTCTATGTCAATCGTAAACAATGGAAGGATAAATCATACGGAACGATAGAAAAGCCAATGCCAGTTTTTCTACATAGGATTATCTCAGGTGATGATATAGAAGAGCGGAATAAGAATGCGTTAAGGCAAGATAGTCTTTTCCCTGGAGAAATTATGGTATATTTTTATCTCCCACCTAAGGCTGTTCAACGTATGCGCAACACACCAGACTCTGTTAACTATAAGTTTGCAGAGTATTACTTGCGTTATCTCTTACCCGAAGACGAGTTTGAAAGATTATTTGAAGAAAAATAATCTAAAGGGGCATTATGATAGGAAGTAATAAAGGTAATTGGGGAAGATACGGATTACAAGCATTTGGAATTTCAGTGCTTGGTCCCCTCTTATTTTATCTTATTAATCCTATCATTGAACATTTTAAGGGTAATCGTGATGCTGTCTCATATACAAAGACATACGTAAGTCAGTGGGATAGTATAAAAATAGTGCTACCCCCTAACCTATTTGATTTCTCATCTGGTGAATTTACGCATCGAACAGAAGTTTTGACTGGTGATGGTAAGCAAAAACAAAGGATATATGCAAGCTTTGAAAAGTGTTATATTTCACAATATAAGAAATATTTTGAAATTATATGGATCGTAGGTATAGATGAAATTGTTGGGCTTTATAATCGTCATTATGATGCAGCTGGTGTTCAAAATGATTTAATACGCCCAAATATGGTGTTATCAGTCTATGTCAATCGTAAACAATGGAAGGATAAATCATACGGAACGATAGAAAAGCCAATGCCAGTCTTTCTACATAGAATTATCTCAGGTGATGATATAGAAGAGCGGAATAAGAATGCGTTAAGGAAAGATAGACGTTTTCCTGGAGAAATTATGGTAGATTTCTATCTCCCACCCAAGGCTGTTCAACGTATGCGCAACACACCAGACTCTGTTAACTATAAGTTTGCAGAATATTACCTGCGTTATCTCTTACCCGAAGACGAGTTTGAAAGATTGTTTGAAGAAGAATAATGTAAAAGTTCATTATGATGGGAAGTAGTAAAGGAAATTGGGGAAGATACGGATTACAAGCATTTGGAATTTCAGTGCTTGGACCACTTTTGTTTTATCTTATTAATTCTATTATTGAACATTTTAAGGGAAACCGTGATGCTGTAGCATATACAAGGACATACGTAAGTCAATGGGATAGTATAAAGCTCATACTACCTAATGACTTGTTAGAACAATCGATAAAGGAAGGTTCAAGTCATATTAAGATGTTGTCATCCTACAGAGACAAAAATCGAATAGTTGCAGCAAACGAAATATATTATATTCCACAATATAAGAAATATTTTGAGTTAATTTGGATAGAAGGTGTTGATGAAATTGTTGGGCTTTACAATCGTCATTATGATGCAGCTGGTGTGCAAAATGACTTAATGTGCCCAAACATGGTGCTTTCAGTCTATGTCAATCGTAAGCAATGGAAGGATAAATCATACGGAACAAAAGAAAAACCTATGCCAGTCTTTCTACATAGAATTATCTCAGGTGATGATATAGAAGAGCGGAATAAGAATGCGTTAAGGCAAGATAGTCTTTTCCCTAGAGAAATTATGGTAGATTTTTATCTCCCCCCCAAGGCTGTTCAACGTATGCGCAACACACCAGACTCTGTTAACTATAAGTTTGCAGAATATTACTTGCGTTATCTTCTACCCGAAGACGAGTTTGAAAGATTGTTTGAAGAAAAATAATCTAAAGGGGCATTATGATAGGAAGTAATAAAGGTAATTGGGGAAGATATGGATTACAAGCATTTGGAATTTCAGTGCTTGGTTCCCTCTTTTTGGGTGTATTATCGTTTCTGGCTACTCTGCTACTTACAGAATGGAAACGGCACACAGCTGCTTCTCATGGAATGACAGAACCATTGGTGACGTAGTTAAGAAATTGTGCGAACAAGCTAAGGTGCAGTTGGAATTAAATCCTGCATTCAAGGAAACCAAGGACTTTATCTGCCAGTATGAAGAGTCGGACTTCGACTTTATCCGTCGTCTTGCTCATCAGTATCAGGAGTGGATGTATTTCGATGGAACAAAACTCATCTTTGGTAAACCAAGGAGATTGGCTGACCCTATAATATTGGAATATGGAACGACGCTGTCGTCACTTGACATTGGTTTACAGACCCTCGCACGCTCTGAGCAGGTGTTCTCTTACCACTCTGGTGCTGACCATGAGATGCAGCGTATGACACCAGACTTGGCCTATGGTCATGACAAACTTGCGGGCGATGCTTTCCGTGCATCATTAGGTATGTTCTCAAAACCCGCACGACAGCATGCACTGCCACGTATCAGCGATGAGTCGGAACTTATTAATTACATGGGGCGTAAGCAGGCGGCTGAGACGGCAGAAACACATTACATCACGGCTGAGAGTCAGGTGCCTACCCTGCGTGTCGGTTCTGTCGTAAGTCTCTACAGCTCATTCTTGGAACGTGTAGGAAACATATCAAAAGAGAGTTTGGGTAACTTTATCATTATCGAGATAACCCATGAGGTGAGCCAAGGCAGCTACTACAAAAACCGCTTCAAGGCTATCCCTGCAACAATAAAGGCACTGCCAAGTCCAAAGGTACGTATGCCATTAGCAGAGACACAGATGGCAACTGTGCTTAGTAATGCTGACCCACAGGGTAAGGGCCGTGTGCGTATGAACTGGCAGACAGATGGTATGCAGACAAGTTGGGTGCGTGTGATGCCCCCAGATGGCGGTAGTAGTAAGGACGTAAAGAGCAACCGTGGTTTTGTATTTATCCCAGAGGTAGGCGACCAAGTCCTCCTCGGCTTCCGCCATGGTGACCCAGCAAGACCATACGTTATGGGTAGCCTCTTTAACGGAACTACTGGTGGTGGCGGTGGTCAAGGTAACAACTGCAAGAGCCTCACCACACGAAGTGGCAGTTCTCTCAAGCTTGATGATTCTGCAGGTAGCGTCACATTGCACGACAAGGGTGGTGTAAAAATGAATTTTGATGGTGCAGGAAATCAAACTTTAGCCACCAAAGCTTCTGCAACAACAACTGTTGGTAAAGATACCAGCCTTTTACAAATGGACAAGGATGGTAACATAGAATTGAAAGCTAATACGAAAATAACATTGAAGATAGAGGGTAGTAAAATAATTATAACCAAGGACAAAATCACGCTTGAAAGTTCAGAAATAGAGGTGAATGGTACTACATCTACGACTGTAAATAGTCCTTCAATAAATATGCAAGGTGGAACAACAAATATAACAAGTACAACTATTAATTTAAAGCCTGTACAACCACAAGCACCAGATGATGGTAATGCTTACTTTTTACCAACAGCAGCCGTAAATATTGATAGTACAAAAGTAGATATAAATGGTGGTACTGTAGAAATTAACTAATAATAATTTAATAAGAAAATGATAGATTTACATAATAAATGGGAGGTCAAAGATCATCATTCCACTTTGGAGAAGAAGAATGCATTGGATCTTTTATCTGAGAATCATATAGAGTCCTTGGATAGTTCTGCACACTATCGTTTTAAACAGATTAATGTTATCCGTTATGAAGATATTCCTATAAGTAATTCTACAATACGCGCTCAATATCTTTTTGAACGCGCAAATCATAATGTCCATACTAAATGTGAAGAAAGTTATTATACTTTTACACCACAGCAAAACAAAATTGGCGATTTTCTGAGCCTTTCTGATCAAATTAGAAAAGAGGTATATTGGCGTATAGATAAAAATGGAGAACCTCTACGTATTTTGAATGAGGGAGAGTTGAAGGAAAGTTGGGAAAATGCTAAGAAAGAACTTCTTCCTAACAATGAGTTTATGAGCTCTTTGGATAAAGAACAGTATAAAAAGATTATTCAAGCTGGAGATACGGAGTTTCAGGATATGAGCTTATTTATACGCAATTATAGAACGAATCTTTTTTTAGAGAGCTATTTGGACAATACTTAATGAAATCACCAGAGAATTATGAATTTGAGAAACTACAAACAATGTCTAACTTTTTTAAAGATATTGTTATAGAAGCAGATCTCACATATTCAAAGTTGAAAGAGGACGAGAAATTTATATTTATAGTGAAAGAAAGCGAACTTGACCGTAATAAGCTTGATGAGATAGAGATGGTAAAACAATACAATAAATTATATAAAACAAAAATTAAATATGACTTTACAGAATATGATTATAAATATAGAGCAACCATGAAATTAAACAAAGAGGACGGATTGTTAGAGAACCTAACTCTAAGTCTTACAGAAAAAATTAAAAATAATCTAATTTGTGATATCAGTTTTGATTTAAAGCGTATAGAGTCATGAAAGGTTATATAGAAGAGGGAGGCTGGGTTTCTTGCACAATGGATAGTTTCGGAACTCCCAGACAGTTAGTAGCACGGCGTGATGCTCAGGTTAAACGGCATAATGGTAAAATCTTATTAACAAAAATAGATACAGCTATTGATAAACAATTTGTTTGTAATTCTCCTGTTAAATTCTGGACGGGTTTGGCTGCACTTGCTGTAGGTATTGCAATTGCTTTATCTGGTCCTGTGGGTTGGATAGCTTTGGGAGCGTGTGCTGTAGCTGCTGTAGCGATTACTATTCAATCTGTAACGTCTCACGCTTGTAATGGGTGTTTAGAAGGAATAGAGTGGAATCCTTCACATGAGACGGTAAAAATAGGCGGACAAGATGTCATATTATACAATTATTCTCGGTTACAATGCAGTAATGGAGGACTTCTCATTGCGAGTGAGACATTCGATGAAGCAAATAGTATTTCTAATCAGATGGCTCTGAATAACTGGCAAGCAAATGTAATAAATATCGAACAACATCTCTTGAATGGAATGATTGATGGTCTTATGGGTTTTTCTTTCACAGCAGTAGATGTTACATTTGAATTGGCTGGAGAATATCTTGGAGAAAATAATATCGTAAGTGGAGAAACATGGTTTGGAGTTGGATTAGGCAAAGATGCAACTACTACGATATTAAAAGCTGCACCTGCTGAGCGAGCTCTATCAAAAGAGATAGTAAGTAGCATATTTACAGCAGAATTTTGGGCTGTCTTAAAAAAAGCCCAAGATTAACCCTTCAATTAATTAGCCCTACGTCGCTTATTAAAGATGTAGGCAAGGGACTTATAAAAGGTTCAGCTGTCGGCATTCCACAATTAATATTAAACAATATGATTGATGCGGAAGAAGAAAAATTGAAAAAGAAAAATGAAACAGCTATTATGCAACAAATAAATCCAAATAGTGATATTATAGCTAAGAAAATATAGTTAAATTAAAATGGGTATTTTATAAGAACGTCAAAAAGCTTAACTTTGTTGTAAGTTTGTTATTAATATAACGCTTATTAAATATTTTGCTTAGATAATAATATAACAACCATTAAATAATAAAAGATGAAGACTTTCAAAATTAATGCACAAGGAATAGGTGCAGCCATAGGCTTATTGTTGGTAAACGGGATAGTTTATCTAATTTTTCATCGTACACCAGCAAGCGAAGAAGAGATTAACGCATATATTCAGAACTCGGAAGTTGTGGAACTGACAGATTTTACTTTTTTCGATGTGGAAGACATGGTAGTATATGCAAGACAGCCTTTGAGACGCAACCATAGTACACTGTATAAAGATATAGCAAAAGTTTATTCACCAGACAGTAAGAAAAATTTTGTTTTAGAGACTTACGATGTCCCTGGCAGAATATCTGTAAATGCAGAAATTTTACGAAGGCGCCCTAAGATTTATCTTGTTGTTAATAAGGATGATTTGCATAATCCAAAATTAGGAAGTAAGGAAAAGCCTGTTCCTGCATTATTGTGGTACACAAGTCCAGATAGTAAGTTTAATCACGTTCCTGAAATAAATTATATACATAGTGTAAAGGAATACCTTACCTATTGCCGAGCTGAATAAAGAGAGAGTATAATAATTGGTTAATGGGTAAACTGAAGGGTTTGATAATATAGAAAAGCAAAGATATATTAAAGCAAAAGAGTTCTATCAACAAAATGAAGACTTTCAAAATTAATGCACAAGGAATAGGTGCAGCCATAGGCTCATTGTTGGTAAATGGGATAGTCTATCTTATTTTTCATCGCACACCAGCGAGCGAGGAAGAGATTAACGCATATATTCAGAACTCGGAAGTTGTGGAACTGACAGATATTACCTTTTACGATGAGGAAAACATGGTAAGGTATGCAAGACAGCCTTTGAGACGCAACAATAGTTCATTGTATAAGGATATAGCAAAACTTTATTCGCCTGACAGTAAGAAGTATTTCGTTTTAGAGGTTTACGGAGCCCCATATTCAATACCAATAGACACGGATATCTTACGAAAGAGTCCTAAGATCTATCTTGTTGTTAATAAGGATGATTTGCATAATCCAAAATTAGGAAGTAAGGAAAAGCCTGTTCCTGCATTATTGTGGTACACAAGTCCAGATAGTAAGTTTAATCAAGTTCCTGAAGACGATTACAAATATAGTGTAAAGGAATACCTTACCTATTGCCGAACTGAATAAAGAGAGAGTATAATAATTGGTTAATGGGAAAACTGAAAGGTTAGATAATATAGAAAAGCAAAGATAGATTTAAGCAAAAGAGTTCTATCAAAAAGATGAAGAGTTTCAAAATTAATGCACAAGGAATAGGTGCGGCCATAGGCTTATTGTTGGTAAATGGGATAGTTTATCTGATTTTCCATCGTACACCAGCAAGCGGGGAAGAGATTAACGCATATATTCAAAACTCAGAAGTTGTGGAACTGACAGATTTTACTTTTTTCGATGTGGAAGACATGGTAGTATATGCAAGACAACCTTTGAGACGCAACCATAGTACACTGTATAAAGATATAGCAAAAGTTTATTCACCAGACAGTAAGAAAAATTTTGTTTTAGAGTCTTATGGATCTCCCTACAGAATATCGGTAGATGCAGAACTTTTACGAAGGTGTCCTAAGATTTATCTTGTTGTTAATAAGGATGATTTGCATAATCCAAAATTAGGAAGCAAGGAAAAGCCTGTTCCTGCATTATTGTGGTACACACGTCCTGATTAGTAAGTTTAATAGAGTTCCTGAAAGAAATTATATATATAGTGTAAAAGAGTATCTTACCTATTGCCGAACTGAATAAAGAGAGAGTATAATAATTGGTTAATGGGTAAACTGAAGAGTTAGATAATATAGAAAAGCAAAGATATATTAAAGCAAAAGAGTTTTATCAAAAAGATGAAGACTTCCAAAATTAATGCACAAGGAATAGGTGCAGCCATAGGCTTAAAAAACTATATCAGTAGTGTTATTTTGAGGGTGTAAGCTAAGACAGTCAAGGTAAAAACTTTTGTAGTTAGATTTGGGTAAATGACTTTAATGTATTATCTTTGCATAAGAGAAATAAAGTATTATCTAAATCATATTAACAAAATGGACAATAACAATCAGAATCAAGAGGGACAGCAGTTGCAGATTGATCTCTCACCAGAAATCGCTAAAGGTGTTTATACAAACTTCCAAATAATCTCTCATTCAAGTTCAGAGTTTGTACTTGACTTTGCTACGCTTCTTCCAGGTGTACCAAAGGCAACCGTAACAAGTCGTGTTATTATTGCTCCTGAACACGCATTGCGTCTCCTTGCAGCGTTGCAGGACAATGTAGTTCGCTATGAAAAAGAGTTTGGTAAGATTGATCGCCACGAGCCAGAGCAGGAACCACGTACGATTGCTCCATTCGGTCCTGGTAAGGTTGATGCATAAGCATCTCTTTAAAGAATAAATTATGAAGCCGTTCGAGCAATCGGGCGGCTTTCGTTTTTTTGATAATCTCGAGAGATATAGAATGTGCAGTTATCGAATTACTTGTATCTATAGCAATGGTAGGAAATCTGTTCGTCGACCATTTGGGCGTAATGGATTTAACCTCGAAAAGCATATTTATAAATAAAGATACCAACAAGAGGTGTGAAAGCAAGGCTTAGTCCTATAAATGTGAAGCACGATAGCCAGCCCCAATCTCTCCACTTTATGACAAAGGGCATAAGTACAAGTGTAATAATGAGATCTATAAATATCCACATAATAAGAATTGCTTTTGAAAGACAAAGATAAATAAAAATGCTGTAAAAACAAAGCGTTGCAGATAATTATTTTGAAAAATTATTACATAATCTCGGATAAAACATCTACAAATAACGGCAAAAATATATGTAAAAGATAAGTTTGTAACCAATGGTAAATCAGTCAGTTATGATTCTGTGTAAGAAAAGGTGCTTAATTGGACTTCAAAAGGGCGTTAGTAAGACCTCTAAAGGGCATCTTTTGTAAGTCAATTAGGCGTCTTTTAGCAACCAAAAGAGCATGTATTGGTTTTGAGTTGTATGAAAATAGTTTACAAGTATTGGTTGATATGGGAATAAGTAGTCTCGCAGAAGACGGAAATATATCAATAATAAAACAAAATGTCATGAGGCTCTATTGGTTGATTTGACTTTAATGGAAGAGCCTAAAGAAAGTTCTGTTAGTAGTGTTATTTTGAGGTGGAAATCTAATAGGTTTAGAGTAAAACTTTTGTAGTTAGATTTGGACAAATAACTTTAATGTATTATCTTTGCGTAAAAGAAGAAAGTATTTATTGCTCCTGAGCACGCATTGCGTCTCCTTGCAGCTTTGCAGGACAATGTAGTACGCTACGAGAAAGAGTTTGGTAAGATTGACCGCCACGAACCAAAAGAGCAGGGACCACGCACCATCGCTCCATTTGGCAATGGTAAGGTTGAAGCATAAGCAATCCCTTTAAGATTAAAATACTTGAAAGTCGCCTCCATATTGGGGGCGACTTTCTGTTTCAGAGGGGGCTTGTAAGCATGTTACAAGGTCACTACTTTGGTTAAGCTATTGCGCTTTCACGTATAAGTTTGTGTATTGGTAGTAAGCCTGCGCCTTGCGGATGAGTTCTTGATTCATCTGCTTTGTAGGTTGCTCTTCAAATGTACCATCGTGTAATGGACGAACGATGTATTGTCGTATATTGCGGACTGGCGATAAAACAGTTAGTCGGTTACCTTCAAGATACCCAAGGTCTTGGTAAGTTGCCATGAATGCACGAGGATGATAGGTTGGTGCGAGGATGTCTTGTCCTGTGAAACTTACAGTGCAACGTAACTTGAGGAGAGAAAGTAGGGTAGGCATGACATCAATCTGCGAGCATATAGTTTCAATCTTTCTTGGTTGGAGAATAGCTGGCGCATAGATGAGGCATGGAATATGGTAGCGGTCTATAGGAAGTGATGTTTTTCCAGCACTGGATGCACAGTGATCAGCAATAACTACGAATACAGTATTCTGGAACCATGCTTTCTTTCGGGCGTCATTAATGAATTTACCGATTGCATAGTCTGTATATTTTACTGCGGCTTCTCTTGTGTTAGGGTCACCGTCTACTTTAATTCTGCCACTGGGATAGGTGTAAGGGCGATGGTTGCTCGTGGTCATAATCTGTGCGAAGAAAGGAAGCTTCGACTGATAGTTCTTATCGAATACTTGTAAGCTCTTGTTGAAGATATCTTCATCACAGACACCCCAAATGTTTGCGAATGTTACTTGATTGTTCGGTATGTCCTTTCGGTCTATTACCTCGTAGCCATTATGACTGAAGAAGTCGCCCATGTTATCGAAATAACTATCTCCGCCATAGATGAATTGCGGTTTGTACCCCAAGTGAGAAAGGATACGACCTATTGATAAGTTCCCCATTCGATTAGCTTTTCGCTTGATGATGCTCTCTCCTGCACTCGGTGGAATGCAAAGAGATAATGCTTCTAATCCTCTAACAGTTCTGTTTCCTGCTGCGTATAGACTGTCAAAGACAATACTCCCTTGCATGAGCTTGTCAAGTTGTGGGGTAAGGTTCTCTTTGTTTCCATATCGAGTAAGGAAATCAGCACTTAGGCTTTCTACTGTTATTAAGACGATGTTAGGGCGTTGTGGCGCAAGGGACTCTCCAATCGCCTTCTTTCCCTCATCATTAAGTCCACTTAATTGACGATACTGAGACACACATTGTTGTTTGGGTAACATGGTATAGAACTTATCATACTCTAACATGTTACTCTGGAAAGCAATGACAAAGTCGCAGGCTCCGTTTTGTTCAAGTTGAGTAACGTATTGATTGTTACTTTGTAGAGCATGGGTGCCTTGTAAGATAAAATATGAGCTTATTGCTAAGACCATATATATAGAAAGGTGTATAAGAAACTTCTTCGCATTGTAAAGATGAGTAACCTTTAGCTTGTAATGTCGCGATTGAAGGAAGATAATTGCAGCTGTTAAGAGTAATGTAATGCCAATCAACGGAACAATAGAATAAGACTCCATGATGTTCCCAATAACTTCGTGAGTGTAGACGAGATAGTCTACTGCAATGAAATTATATCTTACGCCAAACTCTCCCCAGAAGATGTATTCTCCTGCTGTGACGCAAAGTAATAAGAAAACATATACAGCCCAAGTTATATAGAGGGAGATCTTACGCCATGCTTCTCTTGTTCTTGGAATGAAAAAGCGTATGGAGAAACTGAATAGTTTCCATCCGAGGAATATTCGTGCAATCTTTGGTGCGCCGCCTCTATATTCGTGGAAGATGGTATGGAAGAATAATACGTAGGCAAAGGCGATAGTTAGTAGAAGTTCAATGATCCATCCTGTGACGCGATGATATTTAGCTTCATTTAGCCCAAGGTTTATAATTTGCAATGGTAAGGCAAGCAAAATTGCCATACAAATGTCTGTTACGAAGCCAACACTTAAGAATCTGATTATCTCCCAGAAAGAGAAAGAAGAATCTTCGGGGACATTCCACATTAAGATAATTCTTAGGATGAATCCAATGAGTAGATACAGTTTTAAAAATCGTGTTCCAATGAAATTAATAGGATTCTTGGTAATTACATTTGTTCTTTTGTCCATCGTTTGCTTATTTTTCGGCAAAGTTAATAATTATAGATGAGGTTCAGACATATTTTAGGCAGTAATTGCGCTCGCGTGTTTGAGAATGTTAGATCCTTGGAATGATAAATATGATTCTATTTGTCGATGGTGTTTCTTTGTTTTTAGATAAGGTTCAACTTTATTTTTTAAGAGACTATCTACTTTCGAAGTATTTGCTTACTTTTACATTCAAAATTAAATCTTAATGAGTATTATAGTATTTACTATTCTTTTATTGTTAGCCCAAGTTTAACACCCACCTTCGCCTAATTGTTGCTGTCACCATACTTTCCTCGTTTTTCTTATGGACTCTGTGTCCTACAAATTTTATTCTTTTTGAATGGTGAGTGTTTTAAGTTCAACTTATCGTATATTTGTTTTGCTTGCTTCGAAGGACTACCACATTGGCGCATCTCGATGGTTTCACCTAATGGATTCTTCCCTTTTGTGGTGACGAGCTTTTGGGTGCTCATACGTCGTACTATCTCGGTCCAGTAACAGGATTCTCCTTCTCGTTTTAATTGACAACGGATGGTGTTTACCACCCAGTAGGCTAATAAACCGAAGAAAAGGTGTGCGTCGCTTCGCTCATCTTTCTGATGATAAATAGGACGGAGGTTGAGATCATTCTTTAGTTGTCTGTTCGTACATTCTATCTCACGGATGAGATTGTAGTATTCCCATGTCACACGCTCAGAAAGTGTCCTGACATTGCTGCGGAGGAAATAGACTCCATGACCAGATTCCATTGCCGAGAGGTCTTTTATCTCCCAGTCTACACGTAGCATCTCCTTGGGTTTCTTCTCATTTTTTATGTAGCTTATCTGGTAGAACTTCGCTATAGAAGGGTACTTCTGTATGGCACGTCCTGTACGTTCAACAACCTTTTCATAGGTTTTTGTTCCACCTTTCTTGGAGATTCCTTCGTTTATCCTCTGCAGTTCCATCTCAAAACGCTCTTTCCAAACCCTGTTCATGGACGACTCTGTCATAGCTTTCGAAGGAGATGTTATTTCGAGATAATAATCCTCATCATCCTCTGTCTTAACCTCTTTCAGCGTTATCTTCTGCCGACGGGCATCCATTACCGTAACACTCTTGTTATCATCACTGAGCGTATAGTCTTTCATTTTCGTACGGGATACGCAGAGATAATTGTAACCCTTTTTCTTTATTAGCTCCAAGTTCTCTTCCGTGGCAACACCTGCATCCATGACAACAAGCGTATCCTTGGTTCGTGATGGATTCCTCTTTGCCAGCGTATCAATCATATTGGGTAGAGACTTGGGATCTGCTGTATTACCCTCTAAGATAGAAGAATAACGTATAAAACCTTCTTGATTGATACATAATGCAAGTACAAGTAGCTTACAGTCAGAGCGTTTTTCTTTTGAACGACCGAACTTGGCTTTATCGCTATTACGCTTACTACCCTCGAAATAGAAGTTGGTTAAGTCGAAGAGCATCAACTTGTTGTCTATATTAAAGATATCGTCAGTAACGCTGCACAGATGACGCTCTAACTGTTCCTTTAGTTCATACAACTTGTCAGTGATTTTATACAGAGAATTGATCCCTGGTGTCCAGCCAGGAACTCCACTGTAAAGTTCGCCAGCAGCTGAGTTATCGCGCAAATAATAATAAGATGAACGTTCAGAGACTGCATATACCGTGCGAACAATCAATGCTGACAAAGCCGTGTGTATCGCATTCTCCGTCCAGCCGTTTTTGCGCAGAAAACCCTCTAACTGCAGCTTGTCTATCGTCTGCTTGCAGAGCCACTCTGCACCAACATTCCTTGCGTCAGTATAGTTTGCCGTCTCGAGGTCAATGTAGTTCTCATATTTTCTCAGCGACTTCTGCTCTTCCTTATTAAACCGATCGATTCCACCTTCTTTCTCCATACGGCTCCACCATTCGTCAGCCTTTGCCTGTTCAATAGGAGTAAGTCCCTCAAGGCGTTCTTTGAAAAGCGAGGGTGTACTTCTGGTTTTGAAGCGTTCGGTAAGAGCGTATGCAATTTTTCGAACCTGTACAGCAGTAAGTGAAGGTTCAAAACCTATGTTCAACAGAATTAGCGAATGTACATGACCCTGCACGTCACGATATGACTCCTTGATGCGATAATAAGGAGCCATGTCGCCTGTGGCAGGGTTGAATCGTGTCTGTACATTTGCGTGCATGAGTGCAAAGTAACAAAATATTTTTGATATGGCTGTGTCCTACAAATCAGATTTTACTCCTCGTTACAATACCCTATACTTGATTATCAATCATTTATCAAATTGATACTACACAAAACATCCCGAAAATTTATGAAAAATAATTTTGCCGGTTAAACTTGGGTTAGGTGCCTATTGTGCAGGATTGTTAGGCTCCTTGACAGGTTTGGGGGGAGGAGTAATCGTCATTCCTCTGCTCACTTTAGTTTTCGGTATCGACTTTCATTATGTCATTGGAGCAGCTTTGAGGGTGTGTCAAAATTGATACATCCTCTTTTTTATTCTTCCTTTACTTTGTGTACCACATAATTCGTTATTTACTGCAGCTATGCTGCTAATTTCATATAAAATGATTTATTAGGCTTTAAATAACCTATATAAACTTGTATAAAGCGTCTGAAGGTGACTAAAAGTAGCTCCATAACGGCTTTTAGTTCCTTGAGTTTGGTTTTTCTACACATTTTCCCTATGTTAAAGGCAATAGCGAAGAAGGCAAAGTCCATATTGACCTTGTCTTTCCCAAAATGTCTAAACCTCTTGTAGGCTTTATTATATTTTGTTTGTCCAAAAACAGCTTCAGGTTCTATGCACCTTCGTCCTCTATGCTTGATGCCTTCTTCCGAGGTCAGTAGTTCCCGTGCCTTTTGTTTATAGTGCTGTAGTTGGTGGTTTACTTCTATAATTCTGTTCCCTCTTGCCTTAAAGCATGAGCCTCTCAGCGGACAGCCTTCACAGCGTTCTGCCTGATAACGTACGCTGTAAGTAACGAACCCATTAGAGGTTAGGGAACGCTTCATGCCTATACGTTTCATATGCTGTCCCATAGGGCAGACGTAGAAATCCTGTTCTTTATTATAATAAAGGCTTGCGGGACTGAATGGGTTAGGTGTGTAGCGTGGACGCTGCTCTTTATGGAAGTAGTTATACTTCACATAGGCTTCTATATTATGTACGTCCATGAACAGATAATTCTCCTCGGAGCCATACCCCGAATCGGCTACGACTGTCTTGGTATAACGATGATAGCGTGATTTGAAAGACTCCAAGAAAGAAGGTAGTGTGAGTGTATCGGTACGATTGGCATAGAGTGCAAAGTCAGTGATGAACTGGTTCTCAGTTGCTATCTGCAGATTATATCCAGGCTTAGTCTGTCCGTTCCGCATAGCGTCCTCCTTCATGTGCATAAACGTGGCATCAGGGTCGGTCTTGCTATAAGAGTTTCTTTCTCCCATTATCTCAAGGTGTTGGTCATACTCTTGAAGTTTATTACGTTTCTTCTCAAGCTCCTTAAGTTGTTTTTTCTTGGTTCTAACAGCCTGCTTTTCTTCTTTTGTCTTAGCTTCATGAATAGATTCCAAAGACTTGTTCAATTCCTCGGATATCTCATCGAGCAGAGCTGCAGTGAACTCGACACCTTCTGTTTTAGCGGCATTGTCCTGCGCTATGACATCATCAACCTGAAGCAAAAGTGTGCGTATTTGTTCCTGCAACTTGGCGCGGTTCTTTTCCACGGTTCTCTTCCAAACGAAGGTATACTTGTTGGCTTTCGATTCTATTTTTGTACCGTCAATATATTCAACGTCAAGACTTATCAAACCTTTGGCTGCAAGTACTAATACCACTTGTGTGAATATATTGTTGATTTCCTTTTTCACACGATTACGAAAACGATTGATGGTAATAAAATCAGGCAGCTCATATCCTGCCAGATAGATGAAATGAATGTCACTCTATACGACGGCAGGAATAGATATTATTCATATAGGCGTAAAGAATCACCTTGAGCATCATTTGTGGATGATAAGGCTTGCGACCACTGGGCTTATAAAGTTTGTAGACACTATCCAACATAAGATTATCCACTAAGGCGTCTAAAAGACGAACAGGGTCATCTTCTGCGATATCCTTATCGATTCTTTGAGGAAAAAGAATCATTTTCTTGTGTATGTAAGAACGAAAGTGTACCTTTGTCATAATGAGATTTTTTGTATGCCTAAAGGTGCAAAAACTTTAGGAAATAGCAAAGCCCTGGCTTGAGAAAGTCGGGGCTTTGTGCATAAAAAAGAGGATGTGTATATTTTGACACACCCTCTTACAGACAATATAGTTAAATGATATGCTTTATAGTCCTTGGCTTTGCAATTCTTTCTCGGGTATTGGCAACCACTTGATTTTACGGCTTGCCCAAGTTGTTGCGGCAGAACCTTGCTCCAATCCACGACGGATATCTGCTGTGCGTTCACCACGGAAAGCAAGGAAGATACGACGTAACTCAGCTATTTGTGCAAGGGTAGGGGCAGTTGACAGTTGACTGGCTGTGTCATATTTACCAATGACCTTGTTAACCTCTGTCATTGCATCACCAGTCATAACACCTCTTACAATGAGTTCAGCCTTGATAAGGTGGATGTCATCATCGTTTGAAATAATCATCGAACCCTTTCTTGTTAGCCCTGACGCATAAATGTTATAGCGATTAGGATTCTTCTTATCTACACTCGCATGAGCCAGTGGTAAGGCTTTCTTTTCAGCATCTGTTGTTCTTGCAGCTTCAAGAGAAGGGCTTACTTGTACATCACGGCTGTTTGGACCGATAGCACTGTAAAGTGGGTTGTCACCACCATCATTGTTATAGATTACCTCCACAGTCTCACCATCCTTTAGTGCACCTTCTACGAAAGTCTTAGCGTCTGCGTATTGTCCACGATGCATAGCCAGTTTGAGTTCGTAGGTTTTTATCTGTCGGATAGCTGCGTCTTGGTCAAAGCCTTTGAAGGACTTTAGTGCATCAGACTTTGCAGCTTTCTCAGCAGCTTCGTATTGCTCCTTAGCTTGGTTTAGTAGTGTCTCGTGCGGGATAACAGCCTTATTCAGGATGACAGACCCACCTTCTGCTGCCGGAGTTGTAGAGAAAGACTCTGCAAGCAATTGTAGAGCATAGCCAGCATGGAGATGTCCAACGTAGTTACCATATGCTTTTACAATCTCAGTCTGCTCAGCATTTGCTCCTGTTATCTGTACAGCAATCTCTGTTAGTTCAATACTTCGAGCGTAATAGTTATGGATTTTATTCCAAAGATCGTTTTGCGTGCCCGAAGTAGGAGTGAGGTTATCTGTCGCAATTTGGCGATAAAGGAGCGCATTAGGAATCGTTCCTTCGGTCAATTCGTCAACGGTTGTACCCAAAGCGAGGAAGGCTGCAGCAGAGGCATCGCCTTGAAGCGTCTTTACGTAGGCTATCAAAGGACCATCAGTAATACTATTGCTTTGAATATTAGCAACCATTGCTGATTTATTCAGTTGGTCTCTTGTAAGTGTGTTACTTGGTGTCTCCGCATTTTCTACCCATGAATCGCAACTCGCGCATAGTACAGAGAGAGCGAGAATGGCATATATTGATTTTTTCATTTTATCGTCTTCTTTTTATAATGTGAAACTTAAAGTTGCTGTGTAAGTGCGTGGATGTGGAGTATTGGTAATGTCACGTGACAAACTTCCAATACCTCTCTGCTTACGATTACCACCGTTGCCTTCTACTTGTGGGTCTGCACCAGAGTAGTTGGTAAGGACAAATACATTTTGTATTGCGAAAGAGAAACGCATTCCATTCACCACGTTGCGTGTCCACTTGCGAGAGAGTGATGATAAATCATAACCTAAGTAGAGCGTTGACAAGTGCAAGAAGTTAGCTTTCTCGATGTAGTTAGCTCTGAAGCGTGCGCTGTGTGCCAAGTCCTCGGCAATTTGGTTATATTCTGCAGTACCTACGGTAGCATTAGCAAGCGCCTGCAGCTGGTCGTTACGTTTCTTCAAGTTATCACCCAAACCAGATACATTATAGAAGCTTTGATTATAGATAGATGCACCCAAAGCATAATTCCACTTTGTTCCGAAGGTGAAGTGGCTGAAGAGTTTTAGGTCGAATCCAAACGAACCATTGACAGATGGGAATGGCTTACCAAGATACTGGTAGTCATTACTCTCTATGGCACCTATTTTCTGATTGTATGTGCCGTCAGCATTGAAGGCAGGCTTCTCAACGGTGTGATAATAGAAAGCATAGACAGGTTGCCCCTCTTTTACAACGTTAGGATAGTTATTGATATCCTTTCCGCCAGTATCAATCACTTTGTTTGCCTGATAATTAATGTTTGCATACACGTCAAGAGAATGACGGTTAGCCTGTTTCCAGAGGTTACCATTATAGCTGAACTCAATACCATGACCCTTGATGCGTCCTACGTTACGTGGAACGCTACCTATCCAGCCATCGCTTGAAAGAAGGTCATCGTAGATGATGGCGTCAGAAGTGTATTGTGCATACAGAGTAAGTGCTAATGTATGTCTGTTACGAATAGTCCAGTCTGTTCCTAATTCAATCTCTCGCATACGCTCAGGTTTGATATCAGGGTTACCTTTGTACTGAGGTTTAACAATTGGGCCATAAGCACTGATACCGTCCATGACATAAGATGTACGGGCATCTGTAGGGTAGGGAAGGCGTCCACTCTCACCATAGGCAATGCGGAACTTCTGATTCTTGAGGTTGTATGATGCACTCAAAGAGGGATAATAGATACTTGCCACATTACTACCGATAAGATTAGATGCATCACGTCTGAGTCCTGCATTCACAAAGAAACGGTTATCATAGTTGAGAAAAGCCTCACCATAAAGACCCCATGTGCGTTGTTCGAAGCTTGACTCTGTTACTGTACGTTCCGTTGCTGCTGAGATATTGTCGATATCACTTCTAAAGCGAGATGCAGAAATACTATTCAGTGTTTCATACTGGCGTGCAATCTGTTAGAGAAGGGTTGCTGTAAGGTCCCATTTGTCAGCAAGATGGAACTTACGAGTAGCTTTTATGTCCCAGTTGAAGTTAGAGTTTCTGCGGTTGCTTATATTTTTTGCACCCTCAGCATTATTTCCTAACTTATAACCGAAAGGTAGGCGATAGATTCCTTCTGTATGGTTTACGTCTGCGCCAATGATAGTCTCAATCTTCACATCTGCTGGAAGCATATAGCTAAGACGAAGGTTACCGATGAAACGGTCGTTGCCATAGGTCCAACTCTGTGCTCGCCACGTACTTTCGTCGACATATGGCCATGGCGTCTGGTTAATCATTAAGTTCCATATCGCATCATATCTACCCATTGCAGTCTGTGGAAGACTGATGTTACCATGTATGTAGGAAGCAGTAGCACCGAGTGAGAAGCGACCAGAGCGAAGGTCATAAGCCATCTTCGCACTATGTCGTTTGTCCTTATTGCCAGGTACGATACCTGCAATGTCATTCATATTGTAAGAGAAGAAAAGGTTCTGATTCCCTTTGAAGGCTTTTGAAACAGAGGTGTAGATAGTTTTCTGCCAGCCAGTTTGGAAGAAATTATTGATAGGATCATTATTTACAAACTGATCATATTTTCTTGCCAATGTAGCTGCGCCTAACGACATCTTCACTTGTATGTCAGCCTTTCTGTTTTCTGGATTGTTATTTTTACCTCTTTTGGTTGTGATAACAATAACACCATTGGCAGCCTCTGCTCCATAACTGGCTGCGGCAGAAGGACCTTTTATGACATCGATAGTTGCAATGTCATCAATGGTCAAGTCATTGAGTGCGCTGAGTGCATCTTGTGAACTATTGATGTCAGAGATATGTGAGCTATTGTATTTCACACCATCAACATAGATGATTGGGTCACGCTCCATACTCATTGTAGCACCGCTACGCATGTTAAAACGGATTGGCATACCAACTTTACCATTGCTTTGGTACATCTGTACACCACCAATCTTACCATCAAGCATGTCACTGAGAGAATTTGTATGCGCATTCTTACTCAGATTATCAATGTCGATATGGTCAACCTTACTTCCAAGTGCTTTCTGACTACGTGCGCTGGAGATACTGGCTGTAACCTGTACCTCCTGAAGGTCGATACCAGGAATAAGACTGATAGTAGGCTGTCCTTTTAGTGCTTGTGCCTTTATGTCCTGTTCCTTGAAACCAATATAGCTGATGTGCAGTGTCTGGTCATCATTTGTGTTCAGTGAGAAGTAACCGTCTTCGTTGGTTACTGCTTCTACACCTTTATTTCCTTTGACCACAGCACCAATAATAGGCTCTCCTGTATCTTGGTTAATAACTCGTGCCTTGTAGGTTGTTTGCGCACTTAAATTGATAGCAGAGGCTACCGATAGCATGGCAATACTTCTCTTAATGTTTTGTAACATGAAATGATTCTGTTGTTATCCTCCTAAGGAGTAATATTAAGTAATGACTACATTATATAAGGTGTAGCCGAATTTGGTGGCGCAAAGGTACCTCTTAAATAATGATACTACAATACCTAAAAATTGTGATTTTTATTTGTAAGTAGTATAGTTGCGCTCATAAATATGTTGATTCAGTACGAAGTAAGATGGGAATCTTCTGATATAAGGAGTCTTCTTTTAATTGCCAAGACTTCAGTAGGTTGTCTTCTTTCTAAGTATAGCTGCTCAGCACATGTGGTGTTGTTCGTAAACACCATTGGTGCTGATGCTCCGCACCATATGTGCGCAGCCTAATAAACACTCCTTAGAAGCTTGCTAAAAAGTGGTAACATAGCTGTTTTGTAGAGGCAGAGTTAGTTTTAGTCAACAAAGAACACCTTTGGTAAAATCACAAACCTTTGTCATGTAATGTTAAGTGTTTGACTTATAGGGTGTTTGTTGCCCATTAAATACTCTGTGTTGTATGTCGGATAGTGCTCATTGTTGTCATTTTATGACCGTAGATGAATCAGATGTCTCTTACAGCAGATATGACATAATTTAGCTTCTTTGAATGTGTTTTTCACTCCAAAATTATAGAAAAAGGTCTCTGTCAGTTGTGTTTTTCAGTCCCAAAATGGTATGAATGGGTTCTTTTGAACTGTTAAATAATAAGTAAAAAGTTATTTATTGTTAACGAATAGCGTTTGGCAGATTATTCTTTTTCTTATTATTAGGTCGTTTAACGGATTATTCGTACCTTTGCAACCCGAAACAACAGAGTGAATTATATCGTTTTTAGAGTGTCTCACTTGTGTTTGTAATGGTTTGAAAATAAACAAAATAAATATATAACAATAAAAAGTAAAATTATGCCTACTATTTCACAATTAGTAAGAAAAGGCAGAAAGGACATCGTAGACAAGAGCAAGTCTCCGGCTTTGGACAACTGTCCACAGCGTCGTGGCGTATGTGTTCGTGTTTACACAACAACTCCTAAGAAGCCTAATTCGGCAATGCGTAAGGTTGCCCGTGTTCGTTTGACCAACCAGAAGGAAGTGAACTCTTATATCCCAGGAGAGGGTCACAACTTGCAGGAGCACAGTATTGTTCTCGTTCGTGGTGGTCGTGTTAAGGACCTTCCTGGTGTACGTTATCACATCGTTCGTGGTACTCTTGATACCGCAGGTGTTGCCAACCGTACACAGCGTCGTTCTAAGTACGGTGCTAAGCGTCCAAAGGCAGCTAAGAAGTAATATTCAAGTTGCCTAAAGGCAGCTAAGAAACTTCAAACCATAAAGCCGAGGTGCAACGGCCGGTGATGGTCGATGCCCCGAGGCTCTTTAAAAAGAAGCAACTAAAAACAAACAGTTTTGCTGGAGATTTGTAATCACAAAGGTTGAGTAAATGCCCAAGAGAGGGCGTTGAAGAACGAAAGACGACAGCCTCCGCAGACTTAAAGTTTAAAATAAAAATGAGAAAAGCAAAACCAAAGAAGCGTGTAGTCCTTCCAGATCCAAAGTTTAATGATCAGAAGGTGTCAAAGTTCGTAAATCACTTGATGTATGATGGTAAGAAGAATACCTCATACGAAATTTTCTATGCTGCCCTCGATATCGTAGGCGGTAAGATGAAGGATGAAGAGAAGTCTCCACTTGAGGTGTGGAAGCAGGCTCTCGACAACATCACTCCACAGGTAGAGGTAAAGAGTCGCCGTATTGGTGGTGCTACTTTCCAGGTGCCAACAGAGATTCGCCCAGATCGTAAGGAGAGTGTTTCAATGAAGAATATGATTGCCTTTGCACGTAAGCGTGGTGGTAAGAGTATGGCTGATAAGCTTGCTTCTGAGATCATGGATGCTTTCAATAATCAGGGTGGTGCTTACAAGCGTAAGGAAGATATGCACCGTATGGCTGAGGCTAACCGTGCGTTTGCTCACTTCAGATTCTAATCAAGTTATTATAATAAGGTAAAAGAAATGGCAAATCACGATTTACATTTGACTCGTAATATCGGTATTATGGCACACATCGATGCCGGTAAGACGACAACATCTGAACGTATTCTTTTTTATACAGGTAAGACTCACAAGATTGGTGAGGTTCATGATGGTGCTGCAACCATGGACTGGATGGCACAGGAGCAGGAGCGTGGTATCACAATTACATCTGCTGCTACAACATGTAACTGGAACTATCTCGGCAAGTCTTATAAGATTAACTTGATTGATACTCCGGGACACGTTGACTTTACTGCTGAGGTAGAGCGTTCACTTCGTGTTCTTGATGGTGCAGTTGCTACTTATTCTGCAGCTGATGGTGTACAGCCACAGTCTGAGACTGTTTGGCGCCAGGCTGACAAGTACAATGTTCCACGTATTGGTTATGTAAACAAGATGGACCGCTCTGGTGCTGACTTCTATGAGACAGTACAGCAGATGAAGGATATCCTTGGTGCTAATCCTATCGCTATTCAGATTCCTATCGGCGCAGAGGAGAACTTCAAGGGTGTTGTAGACCTTATCAAGATGAAGGCTATCTTGTGGCATGATGAGACTATGGGTGCTCAGTATGATGTTGAGGAAATCCCTGCTGATCTTGCTGATGAGGCTGCTGAGTGGCGTGAGAAGTTGCTCGAGGGTGCGGCTAACTACGATGATGAGTTGATGGAGATGTACCTTGAGGGGCAGGATATTCCAGAGGATAAGCTGATTGCTGCAATCCGTAAGGGTTGTATCGCTATGGAGTGCTGCCCAATGCTTCTTGGTTCTTCTTATAAGAATAAGGGTGTACAGCCTCTTCTCGATTACGTTTGTGCTTTCTTACCTTCTCCATTGGATACACCAGCTATAGTTGGTATTAATCCAGATACAGAGGAGGAAGAGGATCGTAAGCCAAGTGAGAGCGAGCCTACATCTGCTTTGGCATTTAAGATTGCTACAGACCCATTCATGGGTCGTTTGGTATTCTTCCGTGTCTACTCAGGTAAGGTTGTTGCTGGTTCTTACGTATTCAATACACGTTCTGGCAAGAAGGAGCGTATCAGCCGTCTATTCCAGATGAACTCTAATAAGGAAATTCCTATGGAGTCAATCGATGCAGGTGATATCGGTGCTGGTGTAGGTTTTAAGGATATTCGTACTGGTGATACTCTCTGTGATGAGAACGCACCAATTATCCTCGAGTCTATTACCTTCCCTGACACTGTAATCTCTATCGCTGTTGAGCCAAAGAGCCAGGCTGACGTTGCTAAGCTTGATAACGGTCTTTCTAAGCTTGCTGAGGAGGATCCAACATTCACCGTTCGTACTGATGAGCAGAGTGGTCAGACCATTATCTCTGGTATGGGTGAGCTTCACCTCGATATTATTATCGACCGTTTGAAGCGTGAGTTCAAGGTAGAGTGTAACCAGGGTAAGCCACAGGTTAACTACAAGGAGGCTATTACTAAGGCCGCTCAGAGCCGTGAGACTTATAAGAAGCAGTCTGGTGGTCGTGGTAAGTTCGCTTGTATTGACGTAACTATCGAGCCTAAGGATGAGGATTACGAGGAGGGCGACTTGCAGTTTGTAAACGTTGTTAAGGGTGGTAACGTGCCTAAGGAGTTCATCCCTGCAGTAGAGAAGGGCTTCAAGGATTGTCTTGGCAATGGTGTACTCGGTGGCTTCCCAATGACTGGTCTTAAGGTTACTTTGACTGATGGTTCTTTCCACCCAGTTGACTCTGACCAGTTGTCATTTGAGCTCGTAGCTCACCAGGCATTCAAGGTCCTCTGTCCTAAGGCAGGTCCTGTTCTTATGGAGCCTATCATGAAGGTAGAGGTTGTTACTCCAGAGGAGAACATGGGTGATGTTATCGGTGACTTGAACAAGCGTCGTGGTCTTGTACAGGGTATGGATGAGGCTCGTAGCGGTGCTCGTATCGTTAAGGCTATGGTACCATTGTCAGAGATGTTTGGTTACGTAACAGCTCTTCGTACTATTACTTCTGGTCGTGCTACTTCTTCTATGGAGTATGATCACCACTCACCAGTATCAAGTACTCTCGCTAAGGAGATTCTTGATGAGTTGAAGGGTAATTCAGACCTCATTAAGTAAATAATGTAAGGTTCTGCTCTCTCATAGCGAATGACTCTTATGAGAGAGCAACCTTTCTGTATATTCAATAATAAATAAAAAGTTAAACATGAGTCAGAAGATTCGTATTAAGCTGAAGTCTTACGACCACCAGTTGGTTGACAAGTCAGCAGAGAAGATTGTGAAGGCTGTTAAGGCTACTGGCGCTATTGTTAGCGGTCCTATTCCATTGCCAACACACAAGCGTATTTACACTGTAAACCGCTCTACATTCGTTAACAAGAAGTCACGTGAGCAGTTCCAGCTCTCAGATTTCAAGCGTCTCATCGATATTTACAGCTCTACAGCAAAGACTGTTGACGCTTTGATGAAGCTTGAGTTGCCTTCAGGTGTAGAGGTTGAAATCAAGGTGTAGTCATCTGTTGACAAATAAGAAACAAATTAATACAAAAAGCATTTACATTCATTTTTAAATCATTAGTTGAAATGCCAGGATTATTAGGAAAGAAAATCGGAATGACATCCGTTTTCAGTGCCGACGGTAAGAATGTACCGTGCACTGTTATCGAAGCTGGTCCTTGTGTTGTAACCCAGGTTAAAACCGTTGAAAAGGATGGTTACAAGGCTGTTCAGTTAGGTTTCGGCGAGGCTAAGGAGAAGAGAACTTCTAAGCCACAGCAGGGACACTTTAAGAAAGCCGGCACAACACCAAAGAAGCACTTGGCCGAGTTCAAGTTTGACGAGGAGTATAACCTCGGTGACACTGTTACTGTTGAATTGTTCAGCAATGCTAAGTTCGTAGACGTTGTAGGTACATCTAAGGGTAAAGGTTTCCAGGGTGTTGTTAAGCGTCACGGATTCGGTGGTGTAGGTCAGTCTACTCACGGTCAGGATGACCGCGCACGTAAGCCGGGTTCTATTGGTGCTTGTTCTTACCCAGCTAAGGTCTTCAAGGGCATGCGCATGGGCGGCCAGATGGGAGGCGACAGAGTAACTACTCAGAACCTTCAGGTGTTAAAGGTTATTCCAGAGCACAATCTTATCCTTGTTAAGGGTAGTGTTGCTGGATGTAATGGTTCAACCGTAATAATTAAGAAGTAATGGATATTAACGTATTAGATATCAAAGGTCAGGAGACCGGCCGTAAGGTAACTCTTAACGAGAATATCTTCGGAATTGAGCCTAACGATCACGTCCTCTATCTCGCAGTTAAGCAGTATCTCGCTGATCAGCGTCAGGGTACAGCTAAGTCAAAGGAAAGAAGTGAGCACGCTGGTTCTACTCGTAAGTTGGGTCGTCAGAAGGGCGGCAGCGGTGCTCGTCGTGGTGATATCAATTCTCCAGTCCTCGTAGGTGGTGGTCGTGTATTCGGTCCTAAGCCACGTGATTACAGCTTCAAGCTGAATAAGAAGGTAAAGGTTCTTGCTCGTAAGTCTGCATTGGCTTATAAGGCACAGGATAATGCTATCGTTGTTGTTGAAGATTTCAATCTTGACGCTCCAAAGACTAAAGATTTTGTAAATATTGCAAAAAATCTTAAAGTTGATAGCAAGAAAGTTCTTCTTGTTTTGCCAGAAGTAGAGAAAAACGTATATTTGTCGGCTCGTAATCTACAGAAAGCTGAGGTTATGACAGCTGCTCAGGTAAATTCATACAAAGTTTTGAATGCTGACGTAGTTGTTATCACAGAGAACTCTCTGAAGGTTATCGACGAAATCTTAACCAAGTAATTATTAGGAGACAAGAAGAATTATGGGATTTATCATTAAACCAGTGGTCACTGAGAAGATGACCAAGTTGACTGACAAGTCTTCTGAGGATAAGGTTGTAAAGCACAAGGGTGAGAAGAGAACTATTTTGGCTCAGCCAAAGTATGGTTTTATCGTTAAGCCTGAGGCCAACAAGCTTGAGATTAAGAAAGAAGTTGAGGCTTTGTACAACGTTACAGTAGTAGATGTGAATACGATTCGTTACGCAGGTAAACGTCAGGCACGTTATACCAAGGCTGGTCTCGTTAAGGGACAGAAGAACGCATTCAAGAAGGCTATCGTCACTTTGAAGAATGGCGATTCAATCGATTTTTACAGCAATATTTAAATAAAAAATGGCAGTACGTAAATTAAACCCGGTTACTCCGGGACAAAGACACAAGGTTATTGGCACGTTCGAGGATATTACTGCATCCGTGCCAGAGAAGTCTCTCGTTTACGGTAAACGTTCTACCGGTGGTCGAAACAACACCGGTAAGATGACTGTTCGCTACATGGGCGGTGGTCACAAGAAGAAGTATCGTCTTATCGACTTCAAGCGAGAGAAAGATGGTGTTCCAGCTGTAGTGAAGACAATCGAGTATGATCCTAACAGATCAGCTCGCATTGCGCTGTTATACTATGCTGATGGTGAAAAACGTTACATTATTGCTCCTAACGGACTGCAGGTTGGTGCAACACTGATGTCTGGTGCTGAGGCAGCACCTGAGGTTGGTAATGCACTTCCTTTGGCTAACATTCCTGTTGGTACTGTAATTCATAATATTGAGTTACGTCCAGGTCAGGGTGCATTGCTCGTTCGTTCGGCTGGTAACTTTGCTCAGCTTACTTCTCGTGAAGGCAGTTATTGTGTTATTAAGCTCCCTTCTGGTGAAACACGCCAGATTTTGTCAGCTTGTAAGGCAACTGTAGGTAGTGTAGGTAACTCTGACCACGCTCTTGAGCAGTCTGGTAAGGCTGGTCGTTCTCGCTGGTTGGGACGTCGTCCTCACAACCGTGGTGTTGTTATGAACCCTGTTGATCACCCAATGGGTGGTGGTGAAGGTCGCCAGTCTGGTGGTCACCCACGTTCACGTAAGGGCTTGTACGCTAAGGGTCTTAAGACTCGTGCACCTAAGAAGCTTTCAAACAAGTACATTATTGAGAGAGCTAACAAGAAGTAATCAAAGTAATTAAGAGTAAATTATGAGTCGTTCATTAAAAAAAGGTCCATACATCAACGTATCACTCGAGAAGAAGATTCTTGCTATGAATGAGAGTGGTAAGCAGAATGTAGTTAAGACATGGGCCAGAGCATCAATGATTTCCCCTGATTTTGTGGGTCACACTGTTGCAGTTCATAACGGAAATAAATTTATCCCTGTTTACATTACTGAGAATATGGTAGGTCACAAGCTCGGAGAGTTCAGCCCTACACGCCGTTTCGGTGGTCACTCTGGTAATAATAAGAGGTAAGCAGGTCATAATCCATTTAGAAAATAGAAAAATATAATGGGAGCAAGAAAACATATAAAGGCTGAAGCTCGTAAAGAAGCTTTGAAAAGCCAGTATTTTGCAAAGCTCAAGGACTGTCCTTCTTCTCCACGTAAGATGCGCTATGTAGTAGACATGGTTCGTGGTATGGAAGTCAATCGTGCCCTTGGCGTGCTGAGATTCTCCAAGAAGGCAGCTGCTCAGAACGTTGAGAAACTTCTGCGTTCAGCTATCAACAACTGGGAGACAAAGAATGACCGCAAGGCTGAAGACGGTGAACTTTATATCTCTAAGATCTTCGTTGATGAAGGCGTTACAATGAAGCGCATGCGTCCTGCACCACAGGGCCGTGGCTACAGAATCCGCAAACGTTCTAACCACGTCACTCTTTTCGTTGATTCAAAGAATGACGCTAATAATGATGATAAATAAATAGTAGAATGGGACAGAAAGTTAATCCAATTAGCAACCGTCTTGGTATCATCCGCGGTTGGGAGTCAAATTGGTTCGGTGGCAAGAATTTCGGGGATAATCTCGTAGAGGATCGTAAGATTCGTACTTACTTGAACAAGCGTTTGGAAAAAGCAAGCGTTTCCCGTATTGTCATTGAGCGCACATTGAAGCTCGTCACCATTACTATTTGCACCGCTCGTCCGGGTATCGTTATCGGTAAAGGTGGTCAGGATGTTGATAAGCTTAAAGAAGAGTTGAAGAACCTTTTCAAGAAGGAAATTCAGATTAATATCTTCGAGGTTAAGAAACCTGAACTTGATGCAAACATCGTTGGTAACAATATCGCTCGCCAGGTAGAGGGTAAGATTGCTTACCGTCGTGCTATCAAGATGGCAGTCGCTAACACTATGCGTGCTGGTGCTGAGGGTATCAAAGTTCAAATTACAGGTCGTCTGAACGGTGCCGAAATGGCTCGTAAGGAAATGTTTAAGGAGGGTCGTACTCCTCTGCATACATTCCGTGCAGACATCGATTATTGTCAGACAGAAGCCCTTACAAAGGTTGGTCTGCTGGGTATTAAGGTATGGATTTGCCGTGGTGAAGTTTACAACAAGGTAGATCTTACTCCTAACTTTACTCAGGAGAAGAGCAATGGCCGTTCTAACAATGGTGGCCGTTCTGGAAGAGGTAATCGTAGAAGAAACAATAACCGTTAAAAGAAGAAGCTATCATGTTACAGCCAAAAAGAGTAAAATATAGAAGACCTCAAGACGGACGTGGCAATAAAGGCAACGCCCACAGAGGTACACAGCTGGCTTTCGGCTCATTCGGCATCAAGACACTTGAGGCTAAGTGGATCGACAGCCGTCAGATTGAGGCCGCTCGTATAGCAGTAAACCGCTATATGAACCGTCAGGGCCAGGTCTGGATTCGCATCTTCCCTGATAAGCCAATCACTCGTAAGCCTGCCGATGTTCGTATGGGTAAGGGTAAGGGTGATCCTGCAGGATGGGTTGCACCAGTTACTCCAGGTCGTGTTCTCTTTGAAGTAGAGGGCGTAAGCTTTGATATTGCAAAGGAGGCTCTCCGCCTCGCTGCACAGAAGCTGCCTGTTAAGACAAAGTTTATTGTTAGACGTGATTTCGATAAAAACGCTTAAGAAAGATGAAGATTAAAGAAGTAAAAGAACTCGAGACCAAGGATTTGGTTGAGAAAATTGAGAACGCTGAGACAGCTCTCGCAAAGATGAAGCTGAATCATCAGATTACTCCGCTTGAGAATCCATCTCAGATTAAGGCCGCTCGTCGTGATATTGCACGTATGAAAACAGAACTTTCTCAGAGAGAACTTAATAAATAACAATGGTCCAGATGGAAACAAGAAATTTAAGAAAAGTAAGACAGGGTGTCGTTATCAGCAACAAAATGGATAAAACCATCGTTATTGCAGCTAAGTTCAAGGAGAAGCACCCTATTTATGGTAAGTTTGTCCAGAAGACAAAGAAGTACCATGCTCATGACGAGAAGAATGAGGCTAATGTAGGTGATACAGTTCTCATTATGGAGACTCGTCCTCTTTCTAAGACAAAGAGATGGAGATTAGTTCAAATTGTAGAAAAAGCTAAGTAATTATGATACAGACAGAATCAAAACTTACAGTATGTGATAACAGCGGTGCTCGTGAAGCTAAGTGCATTCGTGTACTCGGTGGTACTCGCCGTCGTTACGCAAGTGTTGGTGACGTTATCGTAGTTGCTGTACAGAACGTCATCCCATCAAGTGAATTGAAAAAGGGTGCAGTATCAAAGGCTTTGATCGTTCGCACAAAGAAGGAAATTCGTCGTGCTGATGGTTCATACATCCGCTTCGATGATAATGCATGTGTATTGCTGAACAACGCTGGCGAAATTCGTGGTAGCCGTATCTTCGGCCCTGTTGCTCGTGAGTTGCGTGCAGTGAACATGAAGGTCGTTTCTTTGGCACCTGAGGTTCTTTAATTATTAAATAGAATAATAAAATGGCAAAATTCCATATAAAGAAAGACGATCAGGTCATTGTTCTTGCCGGTGCGGACAAGGGCAAGACTGGAAAGGTGCTTAAGGTCATCGCAGACAAGGAGCGTGCTATCGTTGAGGGCGTGAATATGGTCTCTAAGAGCACAAAACCTTCTGCTGCTAACCCTCAGGGTGGTATCGTTAAGCAGGAGGCTGCAATTCATATCTCAAATTTAAGTCTCATCGATCCGAAGAGCGGTAAGGCTACACGTATCAAGATTGAGCGTGAAGGCAAGACTGTTAAGCGTATCGCTAAAAAGTCAGGGGAGGAAATTAAGTAATGAATACAGCTCAGTTAAAGAAACAGTATAAGGAGCAGATTGCTCCTGCTTTGCAGAAGCAGTTTAACTATTCTTCAGCTATGCAGGTTCCTGTTTTGAAGAAGATTGTTATCAATCAGGGGCTTGGTGATGCAACTCAGGATAAGAAACTTATCGAGGTTGCAGTGAACGAGATTTCTTCTATCACAGGTCAGAAGGCTGTTGCAACATATTCTAAAAAGGATATTGCAAACTTCAAGTTGCGTAAGAAGATGCCTATTGGCGTTATGGTAACTCTGCGTCGTGAGCGTATGTATGAGTTCCTCGAGAAACTCGTTCGCGTATCTTTGCCACGTATCCGTGACTTCAAGGGTATCGAGAGCAAGTTCGATGGTCGTGGAAATTATACTCTCGGTATCACCGAGCAGATTATTTTCCCAGAGATTAATATCGATCAGGTTGACCGCATCCAGGGTATGAACATTACCTTCGTAACATCAGCTAAGACTGATGAAGAGGGTTATGCTTTGCTGAAGGGCTTCGGACTTCCATTCAAGAATGCTAAAAACGATTAATTGATATGGCAAAAGAATCAATGAAAGCTCGCGAGGTAAAGCGTGCAAAACTTGTTGCTCGCTATGCTGAGAAACGCGCTGCTCTGAAGAAGATTATCGCTACTTCAAATGATCCTGAAGAGGCTTATGAGGCTGCTCGCAAGTTGCAGTCTATTCCTAAGAATGCTAATCCAATCCGTTTGCACAATCGTTGCAAGATAACAGGACGTCCAAAGGGTTACATTCGTCAGTTCGGTCTCTCTCGTATCCAGTTCCGTGAGATGGCATCTCAGGGACTCATTCCAGGAGTTAAGAAGGCAAGCTGGTAAGCAAATATATCGACGCGGATAGTGAATTGTGAAAATTATTTTGTATCTTTGCAGTTCATTATCCGCTTTCAAGCGATTTTTTAATATTGTCGGGGTAGTCCCGATTAATTAAACATTTATATTTTATGACAGATCCAATAGCAGATTATCTGACAAGACTCAGAAACGCAATCATGGCTCATCACCGTGTTGTTGAGGTTCCTGCGTCTAACTTGAAGAAGTCTATTACTAAGATTCTCTTCGAGAAGGGTTACATCTTGAACTATAAGTTCATCGAGGATGGTCCCCAAGGTTCAATCAAGGTCGCACTTAAGTACGATCCTGTAACAAAGCAGAGCGCTATCAAGAAGTTGAAGCGTGTTTCTACCCCAGGTCTTCGCCAGTATACTGGTTACAAAGACATGCCGAGAGTAATTAACGGACTTGGAATTGCTATCCTTTCCACGTCTAAAGGTGTAATGACAGACAAGGAAGCTGCTGCAGAGAAGATCGGTGGTGAGGTTCTTTGCTATGTTTATTAATTGGAGGATTGAATATGTCAAGAATAGGAAAATTACCAATTAGTGTTCCAGCTGGCGTTACAGTTGCTCTTAACAATGGTGTTGTTACAGTAAAGGGTCCTAAGGGTGAACTTTCTCAGAAGGTAGATTCTTCTATTAAGACTATCATCGAGGAAGGTCAGGTAACATTCGAAATTGATGAGAATAGCCCAGTAAACTACAAGCAGAAGCAGGCTTTCCACGGTCTTTATCGTTCACTTGTAAACAACATGGTTGTTGGTGTAAGTGAGGGTTACAAAAAGACATTGGAACTTGTTGGTGTAGGTTATCGTGTTTCTAACCAGGGCAACTTGGTAGAGTTTTCTCTTGGTTATACTCACCCAATTTTTATTCAGCTTCCTTCAGAAGTTAAGGTTGAGACAAAGAGCGAGCGTAACCAGAATCCAATCATCACTCTTGAATCAGCTGACAAGCAGCTGCTTGGTCTCATCTGTGCAAAGATTCGTTCTTTCCGTAAGCCTGAGCCTTACAAGGGTAAGGGTGTCCTGTTCCAGGGTGAGGTTATTCGCAGAAAGTCTGGTAAGACAGCTGCAGCTAAGTAACTTTAATTCATCATTACGATTATGACAACAAAGAAAGAACAAAGAAGAATTAAGATAAAGTTCCGCATTCGTAAGAGTGTGAACGGTACTGCTGAGCGCCCACGTTTGAGTGTTTTCCGCAGTAATAAGCAGATTTATGCACAGGTTATTAACGATCTGACAGGAACAACCCTCGCTTCTGCTTCTTCACTTGGCCTTGAGAAGATGGCTAAGATAGATCAGGCTAAGAAGGTAGGTGCACTTGTTGCTGAGCATGCTAAGGCTGCTGGCGTAGAGCAGGTTGTTTTTGACCGTAACGGTTATCTCTATCACGGACGTGTACAGGCTTTGGCTGATGCTGCACGTGAGGGAGGACTTAAATTCTAAACGATTATGGCAATGAATAGAGTAAAAGTAAATAGTGATGTAGAACTGAAAGATCGCTTGGTTGCTATCAACCGTGTAACTAAGGTTACAAAGGGTGGTCGTACTTTCACATTCGCAGCTATCGTCGTTGTAGGTGACGGTAAGGGCGTTATTGGCTGGGGTCTTGGTAAGGCTGGTGAGGTTACTGCTGCTATCCAGAAGGGTACAGATTCAGCAAAGAAGAACCTTGTTAAGGTTCCTGTTTTGAAGGGTACTGTTCCTCATGAGGCAGAAGCTCGCTTCAGCGGTGCTCATGTTCTCCTTAAGCCAGCTGCAGCCGGTACTGGTTTGAAGGCTGGTGGTGCTATGCGTGCTGTTCTTGAGAGCGCAGGTGTTACTGACGTGATTGCAAAGTCAAAGGGTTCTTCTAACCCTCATAACCTTGTAAAGGCTACTATCGCTGCTCTCGCTGATATGCGTGACGCATATACAATCGCTGGTGAGCGTGGTATCAGCATGGATAAAGTATTTAACGGTTAATTTTAGGAGGTATTAAATTATGGCAACAATTAAGATTAAGCAGATTAAGAGCCGTATTGGTGCTCCTAAGGACCAGAAGGAAACTTTGCAGGCATTGGGACTTCGTAAGATTTCTCAAGTTGTTGAGGTAGAGGATACTCCAAGCTGCCGCGGTATGATCCGTAAGGTGCATCACCTGGTATCAGTAATTGATTAATTAATCTTTTAAAGAAAACAGTAATTATGAAATTAAATAATTTGAAACCAGCTGTTGGCTCTACACATTCACGTCGTCGTATTGGTCGTGGTCCAGGTTCTGGACTCGGTGGTACTTCTACTCGTGGTCACAAGGGTGCAAAGTCACGTTCTGGTTATAAGAAGAAGATTGGCTTTGAGGGTGGTCAGATGCCTCTCCAGCGTCGTGTACCGAAGGCTGGTTTCAAGAACATCAACCACAAGGAATATTTCGCTGTAAATCTTTCTACGCTTCAGGCACTTGCTGAGAAGAACAATCTTACTAAGATTGGTGTTGAGGAGCTTAAGGCTGCTGGACTTACCAATGGTAAGGAACTTGTTAAGGTTCTCGGTAATGGTGAATTGAAGGCTAAGTTGGAAGTTTCAGCAAATGCCTTCTCTAAGACTGCTGAAGAGGCTATCAAGGCAGTAGGTGGTAACACAACTATAATCTAAGTTAATGAAAAAGTTTATTGAGACACTGAAGAACTGTTGGAAAATTGAGGATTTGCGTCAGCGACTTCTCATTACTATTCTGTTCACAGCTATTTACCGGTTTGGGTCGTTTGTGGTGCTTCCTGGCATCAATCCCACCCTGTTGGAAAAATTGCAGGCACAGACCAAGGGCGGTCTTATGTCACTTTTGGACATGTTCTCCGGTGGTGCATTTTCTCATGCGTCAATCTTCGCATTAGGAATTATGCCATACATCTCAGCTTCTATCGTTATGCAGCTCCTTGCTGTCGCTGTACCTTATTTTCAGAAGATGCAGCGTGAAGGCGAGAGTGGCCATAAGAAGATAAATTGGTATACGCGTGTCCTGACAGTAGTGATTCTACTGTTTCAGGCACCGTCTTACCTGATGAACTTAAAAATGCAGGCCGCTGGTGCGTTGGCATCAGGTATTGATTGGACTACATTTATGATTCCAGCTACAATTATTCTTGCAGCTGGTTCAATGTTCATTCTTTGGCTCGGTGAGCGTATTACGGATAAGGGTGTCGGAAACGGTATCTCTATTATCATTATGATTGGTATCATTGCACGTCTGCCACAGGCGCTTATTTTGGAATTCGGTAATCGTGTTTCAGAAGCTATTGGTGGTGGTATTGTGATGCTTATCATTGAGATTATCATCCTTTATGCTGTTGTATGTGCGGCTATACTTCTTACACAGGGAACTCGCAAGATTCCTGTGCAGTATGCTAAGCGTGTTGTTGGAAATAAACAATATGGTGGTGCACGTCAGTATATTCCATTAAAACTTTTTGCAGCTAACGTAATGCCTATTATCTTTGCGCAAGCATTGATGTTTATTCCGTTGGCAATCGTTCAGTATTCATCTGATAGTACAAGTTCAGTACTTCAGTCTTTGATGAACACGAAAAGTTTGGCATATAACTGTATTTATGTGCTTCTTATCGTAGTGTTTACTTATTTCTATACTGCGATTACACTTAATCCAACTCAGATGGCTGAGGATATGAAACGTAATAACGGTTTTATCCCTGGCGTTAAACCTGGAAAGGATACTGCAGATTACATTGATACTGTTATGTCTCGTCTTACGGGACCAGGAGCTTTGTTTATCGCTTTTATTGCTATTATGCCAGCATTAGCAGGATATTTAAATGTTGCTGATGCATTTGGTCAGTTCTTTGGTGGTACTTCATTGTTGATTCTTGTTGGTGTTGTTATCGATACTCTCCAGCAGATTGAGTCACATTTGATGATGCGTCACTATGATGGACTTCTCAATTCTGGACATACACGTGGCAATAGTGGTGTTGCAGCCTATTAAATCTTTTTCTTAAGAAATGAGTATATTTCTAAAGACTGAAGATGAAATTGAACTCATGCGTGAGGCCAACCTGCTGGTCGGTAAAACGTTGGCAGAAGTTGGTCGTCATGTCAAGCCTGGTGTCACAACTCTCCAGTTAGATAAAATAGCTGAAGAGTTTATTCGTGACAATGGTGCTATACCCACATTCAAAGGTTATCCAAGTTCTTATGGACCTCCTTTCCCTGGCAGTATCTGTGCGTCTGTAAACGATGTTGTGGTACATGGGGTGCCAAGTGAGGATGTTGTTTTGAAAGATGGAGATATTATCTCTGTTGATTGTGGGACTTTACTTAATGGCTTCAACGGAGATAGTTGTTATACTTTTTGTGTTGGGGAAGTAAGTGAAGATGTCAAGAAGTTGCTTCGTACAACGAAGGAATCCCTTTATAAGGGTATTGAGGTAGCACAAGCAGGTCATCATGTAGGTGATATTGGTCAAGTGATTCAGGATTATTGCCAAGCACAAGGTTATGGTATAGTTCGTGAATTAACAGGACATGGTATTGGCCGTGAGATGCATGAGGAACCATCCGTTCCCAATTATGGTAAGCGTGGAAGTGGAGTATTGCTTAAGGCAGGAATGTGTATTGCGATAGAACCGATGGTAACTATGGGTAAACGAGAAATTGGTTTATTACCTGATCGTTGGAGTATCGTTACACGTGATCGTTATCCGGCAGTCCATTTTGAGCATACTATTGCGATTAGGGCTGGTAAGGCTGATATTTTATCTTCTTTTGAGGAAGTTGAACATTTAGAAGGACAAAATTTTTAATTAGTATATGGCAAAGCAAACTGCAATAGAGCAGGATGGAACAATTCTTGAAGCACTTTCAAATGCAATGTTCCGAGTGGAATTAGAGAATGGTGTTGACATCACCGCTCATATTTCCGGTAAAATGAGAATGCACTACATCAAGATTCTTCCTGGTGACAAGGTGAAGGTTGAGATGAGTCCATACGATCTAACTAAAGGTCGAATCGTTTTCAGATACAAATAAACAACATAGAGATATGAAGACAAGAGCATCATTAAAGAAGCGTACAGCTGACTGCAAGATCGTTCGTCGTAAGGGTCGTCTGTTCGTTATTAACAAGAAAAACCCTAAGTTCAAAACACGTCAGGGTTAAGTTAAAAAAGCGTAAAGAGTAAGATTTCTCGTAATTAATGCTTACCTTTGCGTGCTTTTTAGCGTTAAATGACATTTAATTATTTAATTATCAAACAATGGCAATAAGAATTGTTGGAGTAGATTTGCCCCAGAATAAGCGTGGCGAAATCGCATTGACCTATATCTATGGTATTGGTCGAAGTAGTTCAGCAAAGATATTGGATAAGGCTGGTATTAGCCGTGACCTGAAGGTCAGCGAGTGGTCTGATGACCAGGCAGCCAAGATCCGTGAAATTATCGGTGCTGAATTCAAAGTTGAAGGTGATCTCCGTTCTGAGATCCAAATGAACATCAAGCGCCTCATGGATATAGGTTGCTATCGTGGTGTTAGACATCGTAATGGTCTTCCTGTTCGCGGTCAGAGTACTAAGAACAATGCTCGTACCCGTAAGGGAAAGAAGAAGACTGTTGCTAATAAGAAGAAGGCTACTAAGTAATTCTAAGGAGGAAATTAATTATGGCAAAGAAATCAGCAACATCTAAAAAAAGAAATGTAAGAGTTGATGCGTTGGGACAGCTCCACGTACACAGCTCATTCAATAACATCATTGTATCTTTGGCTAACAACGAGGGTCAGGTTATCTCTTGGTCTTCGGCTGGTAAGATGGGATTCCGTGGATCAAAGAAGAATACTCCTTACGCTGCTCAGATGGCAGCAGAGGATTGCTCTAAGGTAGCTTTCAATCTCGGTCTTCGTAAGGTTAAGGCATTCGTTAAGGGTCCAGGTAACGGTCGTGAGAGCGCAATCCGTGCGGTGAATGCAGCAGGTATTCAGGTAACTGAAATCGTTGACGTTACTCCATTGCCACACAACGGCTGCCGTCCTCCAAAGCGTCGTCGTGTATAATCACATCTTATAACAATTAAAAGAATTCATATTAATTATGGCAAGATACATAGGTCCAAAATCACGAATTGCACGCCGTTTCGGTGAGCCAATTTTCGGCGCAGATAAGGTATTAGCTAAGAGAAACTTCCCTCCTGGACAGCACGGTAATAACCGTCGTCGCAAGGTGTCTGAGTATGGTGCTCAGCTTGCAGAGAAGCAGAAGGCTAAATACACTTATGGCGTTTTGGAGCGTCAGTTCCGTAATCTGTTCGATAAGGCTGCAAAGGCAGAGGGTATTACTGGTGAGGTTCTTCTTCAGAGCCTTGAGAGCCGTCTGGATAATGTAGTGTTCCGTCTTGGTATCGCTCCTACTCGTGCAGCTGCTCGTCAGCTCGTTAGCCACAAGCACATTGTTGTTAACGGTAATGTCGTAAATATTGCTTCATATCAGGTAAAGGCTGGTGACGTTGTTGGCGTTCGCGAGAAGGCTAAGTCACTTGAGGTTATCGAGGCAGCATTGGCAGGCTTCAACCACAGCAAGTATCCTTGGCTCGAGTGGGATGATAACGCTAAGTGCGGTAAGTTCCTCCATCGTCCAGACCGTGCTGACATCCCTGAGAACATTAAGGAGCAGTTAATCGTTGAGTTGTACTCTAAACAATAAAATTCATTAAATTAATGGCGATATTAGCATTTCAAAAACCTGATAAAGTAGTGATGCTGGAGGCCAATGACCATTTCGGCAAGTTCGAATTCCGTCCTCTTGAGCCAGGCTTTGGTGTTACCATTGGTAACGCTCTTCGCCGCATCCTCCTTTCATCGCTGGAAGGTTTCGCAATCAACACCATCCGTATAGCTGGTGTTGAGCACGAATTCTCTTCAGTTCCAGGTGTAAAGGAAGATGTTACCAACATCATCTTGAATCTCAAACAAGTTCGATTCAAGCAAGTAGTAGAAGAATTCGAGAATGAGAAAGTTAGTATCACCGTAGAGAATTCCACCGAATTCAAAGCAGGTGATATCGGTAAGTATCTGACTGGATTTGAAGTGTTAAACCCTGATTTGGTGATTTGTCATTTAGACTCCAAGGCTTCTATGCAGATTGATTTGACCATCAACAAGGGACGTGGTTACGTTCCTGCTGAGGAAAATCGCGAATACTGCACTGATGTAAACGTACTCCCAATCGATTCCATCTACACCCCAATTCGTAACGTAAAATATGCCGTTGAACCATATCGTGTTGAACAGAAGACCGACTATGACAAATTGGTTGTTGAAGTTACGACTGATGGTTCCATCCACCCAAAGGATGCACTGAAAGAGGCTGCAAAGATTCTTATTTATCACTTCATGTTGTTCTCTGATGAGAAGATTACTCTCGAGAATCCAGATCAGGAGGGCAACCAGGAGTTTGATGAGGAGGTTCTGCACATGCGCCAGCTCTTGAAGACCAAGTTGACCGACGCAAGTCTCAACTTGAGTGTTCGTGCACTCAACTGCTTGAAGGCAGCTGATGTAGAGACATTAGGCGACCTCGTACAGTACAATAAGACGGATCTTCTTAAGTTCCGTAACTTTGGTAAGAAATCGCTTTCTGAGCTTGATGATTTGCTCGAGAGTCTGAATCTGTCGTTTGGAACCGACATTACAAAGTATAAATTGGATAAAGAATAGTTGACGAGTTGTCTAAACGACAAGTTGACGGGTTTATCCACAACAAGTTAAAAACAAAATGAGACATAATAAGAAATTCAACCATTTGGGTCGTACTGCTGACCACCGCGCTGCGTTGCTTTCAAACTTGGCAGTTGCTTTGATTCTGAATCAGCACAAAAGAATCACTACGACTCTTGCTAAGGCAAAGGCTCTTAAGAAGTATGTTGAGCCGCTGATCACACGTTCTAAGAATGATACAACTAACTCACGTCGTGTTGTATTCCGTTATCTTCAGAACAAAGAGGCTGTTACTGAGCTTTTCAAGGAGATTTCAGTTAAGGTAGCTGATCGTCCAGGCGGTTATACTCGCGTTATCAAGCTCGGTACTCGTCAGGGTGACGCTGCTCAGATAGCATTTATTGAGCTTGTTGACTACAATGAGAATATGGCTAAGTCTCCAAAGGCTGAAGCTAAGAAGACTCGCCGTAGCCGTCGTTCTACAAAGAAGGCTGATGCACCTGCAGAGGCTGCTGAGAACGTTGCTGAAGAAGCAAAGGCTGAATAATCCGAATAGATTTTATCTCTATATAAAGAACTCCCGGTACTTAATGTATTGGGAGTTTTTTTTGTAGATTAAGCTTTTTACTTTAGCATTCTTGCTACATAGCCATTGTGGCGGAACCATTTATGTGCCCAGTTAGGTATCATAAAGATATAGCCAGAGATGTCCTCGTGTGGGGCACAGTCAAGTTGGTTGCTAATGATGTCTGCTGCTTCTTGTACAGATGTTCCGTATAAACGTGCTAATTCTTTACGTATAAGCGTATAAGTGATGTTACGGATAGTTGCAGCGTTGATGGGTTGATCACCTAACAGAGCTAATAATTCGTCTTTAGAAGGGATTTTTACCTTTGGTCCTACTCGTAGTCCTTCAAAGCAGTATTCACCATCTACCTTGTACATTGTAAATCCATCTTTATGGTTACGTTCGTTACGGTCCTCTGCCATTTGGCGTGCAATAGGGTGGGTGATGTGTTTTAGAATCTCAGTTATAATCGGTTGATGACGTAATTGTCCGTATGTATAGCCTTCTCCGTTGATACCTCCAGATCCTGCTGGGATGTCTGAGTCGGAGATTATGCATAACTCTTTTCTTTCTATTTATTCTTGTTTAAGTATTCTGATTAAATTTTAGTTCAAACTTTGTGTAGAAGTCCCTAACATAAATGAAATCGAAGATGCTGAAGCTTGTATGGTCGTATAGATTGTGGAAATGCTGATGAAGGTGTAAGTCGTAACTCCATTCTCGGTCTAACCCTTCATTCCAACAATCATCCGCATCTTGCATTCCCATGAGTTCCATATCTGTCTTGTCGTCTTCCTCTCCATGATATCCGTAAAAACTCATACAGCAACCATGTTTGCAATAGATGTCGTTATAACTTTCATCATTGAGAATCTCCCAAATCATTTCTGAATCTTCTGCTTGGAAAGGATTACTTTTCGAGTATTGTCTATCTTTTCCTAAGAATATCTTACACTCTACACCCCAAACAGCAAACTACTACCGCTATCTGCCAACATTTTCTTTGTGTTGTAATACAACTCTTTACTTTGTTGATAGTTTTTAATTACTACTTCTTTCAGTGTTTCGTTGAATTCCTTTAACAGCTGATAGTTTTCAGCTGTTGGCTTGAATAGTTGGTTAAGGTGCATTCGACGATTAAAGATGAGATTTTGGTATAAGTGACAAAAAGAGACCTAAAATCTTTTGTAATCCATTTATTTCACGAAGGAGGGTGTGTTCATAATTGACACACCCTCTTTCAATAATCTAACGAAAACAATCTTGAGGCAGGTGAGCACAAGTTTATTGGGTGTTTTTACCCACTTGCTTCTTCATAGCGTTTATTGATGCCTCTTTATTCTGCAAGTCTCCCTATTAGTAGTTAGGACCTTCGCCAAAGTTTGGAGCCCCCTTGTCGTACCACACCCTTTCAGAGTTAAGCAGTTCAGGTCTTTGTCCATCTGTAAAGGTGAATCCTTGCTGCGTCATCGCAGTTTCAATAATAGTACGCATTTTATCGGCTGGATCGGGTTGAGCGATATAGAATCGGCGAGGCAACTCAGTGTTGGGCTTCATTGTAATCCAAGGAATGAGCGAACTACCAACTTTAGGAACGCCAGAGCGGCGCACTGTTACAAACTGCTCAAGTGGTTGATAGAAGAAATGTAGATACAATTGGATGTAAACCTTCTCTAAATCGCTTGGAACACTACCTGTTAGTTGGTAGTCAGAATTAGCCATCATCGTAGCAATGGCTGCATCATCGTAGATAACAGGCTCGTCTAACTTGTCGTTACAATGTGCCTTATCATAATAAGGTATTTTGTTCAGTATCGCTAAACGGTTATAAGCCTTAGCTGAAGCCTCAACGCCAAGTTTGAAATATTCGGCTGCAGTATGAGGCAAGTTAGCACCCAGTAACTTAAACTCAGTCAGATAGAGGTTCATTTCAGCTGTGGAAAGGGTCATCTCGTAAAGTGGGTTATCTTCAGTGTCTTGTACCACCTTACCTTTTGGAGCTGTTGGGAAAGTGAAGTCAACGCGACCACGCACTAATTCCTCGTTAAAGTACGATAGCGGTGAGTAGGTTTTCGTTTTTTCTCCGTCAGTTACTTTCCATCTGGTTGTTACAAAATAATTGTTGACGCCAGTGTATTCTGTCTTTTCAGATATAGCTATACCGATAGGTAATCCCTGATAGCGCACCCATGGTTCCCCATCACCTTTCCAACTGTCGAAATGTTTCTTGCCAGAAGCATCTGTGGTATAGTTCACCTGGTCTAAAATATATTTAGGAATAGCACAGTTATTATCCCCTCTTGCTTGTGCATCAAAGAATGCTTGTACTACCTCAGAGTTGAAATCGTTTTTGGTAAACATCACCAGCATACGTGGATCTTTGTTACGTTTCATGAAGTCGATAACGTTTTTGCTGCTAATACCTAAGTTCACACTATTATCACTTCCATAGGTGTTGTTGCCACCATCTCCACCTGTACCTTTATTATATACATAGTCGTCTGCAATAGATTGCATTACGTTTGCATCATCAGCACCCACTTCTTCTGCTATTTTTAAGGCTTTAGCTTTGTTTTGGTGAAGAAGTCTTACTGCAATTTTAAGTTTTATGCCGTTTACAAATTTCACCCATTTCTTAGTATCTCCCCCGTAGGCTAAGTCATTGTCTCCAACACTTATCTGCGTTATCGTTGACTTCAGCTTATCCAGATCGGTGTTTAGTTCAGTCAACCATTGGTCGAATAGACTCTCTTGCGATTCGTAGTTAGGAGTTAATGTGCCCTCATACTTGGCTTGTGCAGCTTCAGAGTAAGGTCTTGAACCAAAGAGGTCGGTATCGAACAGTCCCATGTAAACTGTTAGAGCGTTTGCCATAGCCGAAAGGTGTGAGTATTGAGCAGCTTTGTTAGCTGGCATCTTATCGATAGTAGCTTTAATATCGTTCTCGTATCGTTTAACATAAATAAGTTGAGAACCCACACCGCCCAGTTCAGCCAACTTGTTATACAAGTCATTAAAACTACTTGATGGTGAATATGCCTGAACTATTTTTGACGTGTAAGCCCCATCGTAATACCACAGCAGGTAATCGAAGGGTTGGTATTGCACCTGTTCCTGAGTAAACAAGAACACAGGATTTCCTTCGGCGATAGTCGATGGGTCAGTATTTATTTTTGCGTATTCGCTTTCGCTGCATCCTGTTACCAGTACCATGCATGTGGCACATATACCAAAGGCGAGCGACTTGAATTTTATAATATTCTGTTTCATAATGAAAGGCATTTAGAATGTAGCGTTTAATGTGAAGAGATAGCTTGCTGTGTAAGGCATAAATGATCGCATACGGAACTGCGCAGCTCCTGTTCCACGTACCGATTCAGGATTCTCGTGATTTGGCGCAGTGTTCAGTAGGTATGCCAAGTTACGTCCGGTGAAACTAAGGGATAAGTTCTTTGCACCGATATAGCTGCTAATTTTGGTTGGAACGTTGTACGAGAGAGTTATTTCTCGCAGAGCGATGTAGTTGATTTTCTTAAACCAATCATCGTTAATAACACCTGTTCCCCAGCTATTCTTAAAGTATGCAGCACTTTGTAGGTGTGCAGGTTCTACATAACCTTTTTCATAAGCCTCCTGATAGGTCATTCCACTAACGTCTTGGTTAGTTCCTCCTGGTGTGGTAACAATAGTACCAGCATCGAAAACGACATCAGGGATAAAGCCATCAGTAAACACCTTATCTTGCGCATTAGCGTATTTGCTGGTCCAGGTCATCCCCTTACGGTATTTCTCGGTCTCTCCAGAGAAACCGTATGCAGTTGCGTAGCGTGAGTTATACGAAGCAACGTATCCTCCAAAGCGTGCGTCAAATAGCACATAGAGACTAAGGTCTTTCCATCTTAGGGTAGAGTTTAGTGATCCAAGGAAGTTAGGCAACATCGATCCAACTTCTTTCACAGTACCTCCGCGCTTATAATACACTGTTCGGAATTTGTTAGTGTAGCCCACCACTGGTTTGCCAGTCTTTTCGTCGGTCTTTATCCAAGAGTCAGACATTAGCATACCATAGTCGGAGCCTACTTTGGCAACAGATGCTATGCGGTAGTTACCATAGTTTGCTGCACCATCCAGATTAATGTAAGAGGTTACATCAGGACTTAGTTCTACAATCTTATTGCGGTTGCGAGTGTAGGTGAAATTTAGGTCCCATTGCCATTGTTTCTTCTTTATAGGAGTTGTGTTGAGTGCTATTTCTATACCTGAGTTCTGTATATTACCAGCGTTGATTAGCTTTTCTTTTACGCCCGATTCCCAAGGTACATTGATAGTCATAATTTGGTTTCGAGTGTTCTCCTTATAATAGGTGAGGTCTACCCCAATCCTACTGTCAAGGAAACGCCAGTCAAGTCCCACTTCCCAAGCATTCTTACGTTCAGGTTTTAAGTTGGTACTCTTCATATTCTCAGGGATAGTCATTCCATAGATTTTCTTGTCGCCACGTTGATATGTTGCCACAGAATAGCCCGAATTTATATAATAAGGAGAGGTGTCGTTTCCCACCTGCGCCCAAGAACCGCGTACCTTTGCAAAGCTAACCCATTTTGGAAGTTTGTCTTTGAAGGTTTCTGTGATGATCCATGAGCCCGAAACAGAAGGATAGAAATAAGAGAAATTACCTGTTCCGTAGCTGTAAACCAAGGCTGAGGACCAGTCGTTACGTCCCGTTATGTCCAAGAATAGTTGATTCTTCCAGCTTGTTCCAATCATAAAGATGGTAGAGACGATACGCTTGGTGTTGAATTTATACGCATTAAAGCTGGCTTGTTGTTTTGAATTCTTGATAAAGAATTGGTTGGGCACAATAAGTCCACCGTTCGTACTCTCGCTATTATACTGTGCATATTGGTTAAAATATTCCTCACGTAAGAACCCGTGCACTTCCCAGTCCTTATTAATTTGATAGTTTAGGTTGGCCGCAAGGTACAAGTTCTCTTGTGTAGTGTGCGTGTGAGAGAGAGCATAAGAACCACCTTCGTTGGCATAACCACTACCAGGGGCTTTTAGCTCGCCATCGATGGCATAATAGTTGAGCGAACCACCAGTTGAAAGCTGTAGCCAAGGCAGTGCTTGAATATTGATGTTAAGCACAGGGCGAAACATGGTTTCTGTTTGTTTGTAATCGTTTTCAAAGATACTCCACCACAGCTCCTTGCCAGGTACAGCACGATAGAGATCGCCATATCTTTCGCTGGCAAGTCCACCATGTTCCCCTTTGTAAAGGTTACGATAACGATTAACGTCGTATTCACGTGGGAACGTACTATTTGCAAAGTATTCTCCGATGTTTAAAGGTGCATTACGAGGTTGTGATTGCGTAAAGTTTACGCTGAAATCTACCGTCACGATGTTCCCAATCTTTTGTGAAGCTTTTCCTAAGAACGACAGACGGTTAAAGGTGTTGCGTGGTGTAGTACCCTTATTGTATTTATAAGATGCTGAAGCGTAGAATTGTGTACGATCATTACCACCTTGCAATGATACATTCGTATTGGTATTAAAGCCTGTGTCGTAAGCATCTTTATAGTTGTTTGGGAACATCTTCGCTGTTCCCATTGTCCCATCGTACTGTTCAAACTGTTTACCCTTAGCCCATGAGATATCAGGTCCCCAAGCATAGTTCCCATATTGTTCGATGAGCGAGTATTCACCTTTAGAGTTACGAGCGAACGATGTCATGTTATCGCTCCAAAGGTTGCCCGTGGCAGTGTATTCGTCTCCGTAATCTACAGCACCAGGGAAAGCTCCAATCATATAGGTGTTTTGTAGATCTGGAGAACGATAGACTGTTTCTAATCCTATAGTTTGCGAAACCTTTACAGTAACACCTTTGCCTGCTTTCCCACTTTTAGTGGTAATTACTACAGCACCATTCAAACCACGTGAACCATATAATGCTGTTGCTGCAGCGCCTTTTAGTACGCTCACACTCTCAAAGTCGTCGGGGTTAAGGTTCTTTAGTTGGTTACCATAGTCGTTGATATTGCTATTCCAGTCAGCGTCCCCTGATTGGCTTGTAGCATTATCTAATATCACACCATCTACTACAAAGATAGGTTGGTTGTTGGCATTAACCCAAGTTTAACACCCACTTTCGCCTAATTGTTACTGTCACCGTACTTTTCTCGTTTTTCTTATGGGCTCTGTGTCCTACAAATTTTATTCTTTTTGAATGGTGAGTGTTTTAAGTTCAACTTATCGTATATCTGTTTTGCTTGCTTCGAAGGACTACTACATTGGCGCATCTCGATGGTTTCACCTAATGGATTCTTCCCTTTTGTGGTGACGAGCTTTTGGGTACTCATACGTCGTACTATCTCGGTCCAGTAACAGGATTCTCCTTCTCGTTTTAATTGACAACGGATAGTGTTTACCACCCAGTAGGCTAATAAACCGAAGAAGAGGTGTGCGTCGCTTCGCTCATCTTTCTGATGATAGATAGGACGGAGGTTGAGTTCATTCTTTAGTTGTCTGTTCGTACATTCTATCTCACGAATGAGATTGTAGTATTCCCATGTCACACGCTCAGAAAGTGTCCTGACATTGCTGCGGAGGAAATAGACTCCGTGACCAGATTCCATTGCCGAGAGGTCTTTTATCTCCCAGTCTACACGCAGCATCTCCTTGAGTTTCTTCTCATTTTTTATGTAGCTTATCTGGTAGAATTTCGCTATAGAAGGGTACTTCTGTATGGCACGTCCTGTACGTTCAACAACCTTTTCATAGGTCTTTGTTCCACCTTTCTTGGAGATTCCATCGTTTATCCTCTGCAGTTCCATCTTAAAACGCTCTCTCCAAACCCTGTTCATGGACGACTCTGTCATAGCTTTCGAAGGAGATGTTATTTCGAGATAATAATCCTCATCATCCTCTGTCTTAACCTCTTTCAGCGTTATCTTCTGCCGACGGGCATCCATTACTGTAACGCTCTTGTTATCATCACTGAGCGTATAGTCTTTCATTTTCGTACGAGATACGCAGAGATAATTGTAACCCTTTTTCTTTATTAACTCCAAGTTCTCTTCCGTGGCAACACCTGCATCCATGATAACGAGCGTATCCTTGGTTCGTGATGGATTCCTCTTTGCCAGCGTATCAATCATATTGGGTAGAGACTTGGGATCTGCTGTATTACCCTCCAAGATAGAAGAATAACGTATAAAACCTTCTTTATTGATACATAATGCAAGTACAAGTAGCTTACAGTCAGAGCGTTTTTCTTTTGAACGACCGAACTTGGCTTTATCGCTATTACGCTTACTACCCTCGAAATAGAAGTTGGTTAAGTCGAAGAGCATCAACTTGTTGTCTATATTAAAGAGATCGTCAGTAACGCTGCACAGATGACGCTCTAACTGTTCCTTTAGTTCATACAACTTGTCAGTGATTTTATACAGAGAATTGATCCCTGGTGTCCAGCCAGGAACTCCACTGTAAAGTTCGCCAGCAGCTGAGTTATCGCGCAAATAATAATAAGATGAACGTTCAGAGACTGCATATACCGTGCGAACAATCAATGCTGACAAAGCCGTGTGTATCGCATTCTCCGTCCAGCCGTTTTTGCGCAGAAAACCCTCTAACTGCAGCTTGTCTATCGTCTGCTTGCAGAGCCACTCTGCACCAACATTCCTTGCGTCAGTATAGTTTGCCGTCTCGAGGTCAATGTAGTTCTCATATTTTCTCAGCGACTTCTGCTCTTCCTTATTAAACCGATCGATTCCACCTTCTTTCTCCATACGGCTCCACCATTCGTCAGCCTTTGCCTGTTCAATAGGAGTAAGTCCCTCAAGGCGTTCTTTGAAAAGCGAGGGTGTACTTCTGGTTTTGAAGCGTTCGGTAAGAGCGTATGCAATTTTTCGAACCTGTACAGCAGTAAGTGAAGGTTCAAAACCTATGTTCAACAGAATTAGCGAATGTACATGACCCTGCACGTCACGATATGACTCCTTGATGCGATAATAAGGAGCCATGTCGCCTGTGGCAGGGTTGAATCGTGTCTGTACATTTGCGTGCATGAGTGCAAAGTAACAAAATATTTTTGATATGGCTGTGTCCTACAAATCAGATTTTACTCCTCGTTACAATACCCTATACTTGATTATCAATCATTTATCAAATTGATACTACACAAAACATCCCGAAAATTTATGAAAAATAATTTTGCCGGTTAAACTTGGGTTAAGAGTAGATGCACCTCTTATTTGAATTTTAGTAGAACCAAACATTCCACCGTCTGACTGGCTGATCTCTACACCAGCCACCTTACCTTGCAATGCTGTAACAGGAGAAACCGTGTTGGCTCGTTCCAGTTCATCGCTTTTCAGTTCGGTGACAGCATAACCCAATGCTTTTGTTTGTCGTTTAATTCCCAATGCCGTAACCACCACATCATTAAGCGCAGTGGCTTCTTCTTCAAGGGCAACGTTTATCTGTTGTCGACCATTAATATCTACATTTTTAGGCTTCATTCCCAAGTATGAGAATACTAACGTGCCTTTTGTGGGGCATTGTAGGGTGTATTGCCCGTCGATATTAGTCACAGTACCCATATTTGTACCTTTCACCGTTACCGAAGCACCGATTACAGGCTCGCCCGTTGGGTCTTTCACAATGCCACTAACCGTGACATTTTGCGCATAAAGCTCAGTAGCGAACATCCATATCAGTGCCATCATACAGATTCGCCATAAGACTTGCGCTTTGTTCTGCTTGTTGTTCATTTTGCTTATAGTTAAAGATTAATATGTAAAATTTATTGTTTAGGTTTTATATATGTCTCTATTTCACTTTCATTCTGTATCAGCTCTTTGTGTTAGGTTTTGTTGTTTTGAATATTAGCTATGTGTAGCAGCTATTACCGCAATGAATTTATCGCTCTTGTAACTCTTATTGAGAGAGACTTTTATTTGTTTAGTTATAGGTTCTTATTAATAACTTCTGATATCTTTGAGTAAACAGATTGATACTCTAAAGATGGTTTTTAAGTATTGTAGATATTGTAATTTCGATTGTAGGTTAGTGTTAGTATGTTTTACGACACATAAAGTGTTGCTTAAGGGTTATTTATATAGTTTTTATTATCAATAGTCCGTTAAATATTATGCTGCATCAGCAGCGAAACTAAATATATCATTTATCCTTTCTTTATTTAATGGCGTGTTCGGGTTCTTCTCGAACACGTCAATAATTCGTTGTGCATAGTAGGCATTGACCATCTGCGCTTTAAGTCGACCGATGGACGTGCCAAGTTCCTTGCACATGATTTTGGTCACATTGAGTGCTGTGAATGAAGAGTTGAAAGCAAATTCAAGTTTTCTCTTGTCGCGTGCCTGACAATCGGTAAGACCGAGGAATTGCTTTGCGTCGCGAAAGCAAAACTCCTCTTGGAAACGTGTGGTATAGTACTCCATCACATCGCGTCCACTCATGCTCTCATCCGTAGAGAAGTACAAACGGCGGACACCGTTGGGCAACTCGTGGATGACAATCGACACGACCCTATGCAAGGACTTGCACCACGCCTTGAGCGCATAGGCTTTGCCTTTGGTCTCTCCTAAATCAAGCTCATTGCCTTTGGATATGTCGATGTTCCTTACGTCAATCTTGTCACCTTTGATACGAGGACGGCCGGGCTTTCCCGTGGGTTCCCCATCCCATGTGTAGAACAAGGCTGCGTCATGACGCAAGCGGCTCACAACATGGAAGCCCATCTTCATTACCTTGTCGATGAAAGGTCTTTTGGAGAAGGCTGAGTCAGCGACAAGAACCTTGCAAATACGCTGTAAGGTTACCTTGTCGTCCTCCAACACCTTGGTATACCAGTCGTATAGACTCATCTCTTTTTTCTCCTCCCCTTTTTCCAATGTGGTCTGCACAGCCTTGAGCATCATACACTCATGCAAGTCCACGTCTATCACACCGATGCCGAGGATCTCAAGACCGTGCTTTACCGCACCTGCACAGCCCGACCAAAACGTACCCACGTATGGGGTATGCTTCCCAGCCTTCTTGATGAAGCTTGGATCAATAACGATGGCATTGAGCCCTTTACCCTGCTTGAAGGCGAAAGCACTCAGCCACATATTTATTTCGAGCCAGTTCACGCTGCGCTCTGCCGTCTGCCGATAGCATTGTTCGCCACGCTTTCCATAGCGTCCCATCTGCGTAAAATTACATTTCCTTGGGATGACCATCAAAAGAAAAAGCATTTCCATGACGTTTGTTTGAATACTTTTGTTTAACTTTGCTCCATCTTCAGCACTAAATGCTGCTTTGCAGAGCTTCATATATCGGCTAATCAAGTTGGTTATCAGCATAAACTTTATTGTCTTTTTACATCTATAAAGTTACTGAAATTCAATGAGATAGCCGATTTTATTATGTTATACTTTGTTATATTCTATTGCCTAATTATCTCTTTCTCAGAGACTTATCATGTTTTCTTTCTGCCACAATTCCTGTTGGCTTTTGGGTAAAAGCTTCGCAAACTGCGAAAATTTAACGGACTATTGATTATGTGAGCAAATATAAATAAAATAAATATATTAAGCAATAAAAATGGCGATTAATTTTTGTAAATATGTAAAGGCGATAAAATGAGGTGCTCGCAAGTAGATAAGTAGACAAGAGAGTGGGTCGGAAAGAGTTGTCCTTTGGTTAAGATGACTAAGATGATTATTTGTAACGAAGTAGAGAGAATAGGCTAATCAGCTACTTACAATCAGTAATGCCTTACAATTCCCTAATCTTCTACCATGCGACAATAGACTTTGTTACCTAAAAATCTCGATTTTTCAGATGTTTCAGGTGATGTAGTATAGTTCATGTTCCTTTATTCGTTAATGTCAAAATCTAAGTATTCGTTGTGGACTTACACCTGACTCTTATTCTGTGGTATGTAATAAATGATAATAGTAAATGTTACAATATATTGCATGTTATATTTATTTTACTTATATTTGCAACCAAAAGTGTGATTTATATTGTGGTTTAATAGCACTATCACGATGTTCTTTACGCTTTGGTAGACAGAACTATGGTTAATTTCTATGTTCTGTCGTTTGATAAACCTTTCTTATAAAGTGCTTAGACATTACAGCTTATGAAGAAATTTTTACTGATGTTTTCTTTGTTTGTGTCTTTAGTGACGTTTGCACAAACAAATGGTGAAATGAGGATTGCAACATCTACAGCCGTAGGGCAAGACTTTGTGTTCCGTGTTACTCGAACCGATGAAACCAGCAAAGTGTTTGTTGACTGGGGAGATGGTAATAAACAAGAGGCTACGTTAGAAGGATGGAGTAATAATAAGAAGGTAACAGGAAAGTTACTGAAAGACACAATTATTGTTTATGGTGATTTTTCTGCTGTTGAAGTTTCTGAGGCAAAAGCAACATATCTTGCTTTTAAGAATCAGCCTAATTTAAAGCAAGTTGAAGCTAAGAGGAATGAATTAACCTACGAAGGTATTGATTTATTAGGTGCTCCTAATCTTGTTACACTTGACCTTAGCTATAACAAAATTACGCGTTTAGACCTGCGTAATTTTAAGAAGTTAACTAACTTTACAGCTAATCATAATACAATTTTGGCAACTGTTTTATTTCCAGATGGCAGTACAGAACTACGAAATATCGACATGTCAGATGGAGATATTACACACTTTTATCCTGTTAGTCTTCCTAACCTCCGTTATCTTAATCTTGCGAACGGTAGTTTGTTAGAGTTAGAATTGGGTAATAATTATCCAGAGTTACGTGATGTTGATATCACAGGGAATGTTGGAGTAACATCTATTGATGTTACGCAACAAACTAAACTTGAAAAGCTTCTTATAAAGGGAACGAAGATAACTGAGCTAAACCTTATTAATACCCCAGAGCTTATCATGCTTGATGCGTCTAATACCGACATTGCAAAGCTTGACTTAAGTGGTAACAAGAATGTAACAACGCTTGAACTTAGTGATACGAAGTTGTCTCGTTTAGATGTGTCTAATCTTGCAAATCTTTATACAATTAATATTGATAATACGAAGATACAACGTATTGATTTATCCCACCAACGGTTTTTACGTAGTGTGAGCGTACGGAATACTGGAATACAATTTCTTGATATGCATGGTGCTATCGGTACTAATAGACTTAATCACCTTGATATGCGTGACTGTAAGAATACTACTCCTCAGTCACTTAACTTCACATTCAAAGCAATGCCGTCACATACCGGTAATTCTTATCGTACAAATGTTTTCCTATCAGGGGCTAACTACGAACACGCCAATACTGGGATTTTAGATGATGATGCCGACAATTCTTATAAATTAGATGTTCATGGTGATGCTACTGCTTCTATGGATTCTGTTTCTATAACTATGCAAACATCCGAAAATGGAGGTAGTTATACACTAAGTCAAATCCCTGATGATGGGTATTTTGCAACTTATGAACCTGTTACTGGGAAAGTTCTGCCTGGTTTTCCAATTAAGATAGATGTTAAAGCACCTGCTGGCTCAAAGTTCGTTGGGGTAGAGGTGAATGGAAAATTAATAGCTGACAGTATATTTGTCGTGTCTGAAGCGGCGGTTGTAAAACCTATTTTTAGTGTTTCTGGTGATGACGATTATATCAAACTAACAGTTCCTACAGGTATAGATCAACAGTACTTCCTTTCTGTTAGCGGTGAGGATAAAGATGTTTCAATTGACTGGGGAGATGGCGAACTTGTAAAAGTGAAGGTTAAATCGACTCCAACAACAGTAGAGGGGCAAACGTCTGGAGCGACTGTAACGATATATGGTGCTGTTACAGGAGCTGATTTCTCAAGTTATCCAGGTGTAGGTGTCGATAATAAGATAACTGCTGTTGATTTGAGTCATAATATTCATTTGCGTTCTCTTTCTACGTATATGAATCCAATTACGTCCATAGATGTTTCTAAACTATTGGATCTTGAATCCCTTGATTGTTCTTATTCAGACCTTACTTCCTTGGATGTAAGCAAGAACAGCAAACTTATCAATTTACGTGCTTATGGTAATCAAGTTGATAATATAGATATTACAGGTGCTGTCGATTTAGCTTATCTTGATGTCAAAAATAACTGGTTAGAAAGCTTAGATTTAAGTCAAAACAAGAAACTTGTTTATTTGAATATAAGTAGTAATGAGATAGAGGCAGTTGACGTGAAGGATATGCCAGAACTTGTAGAACTTTATGTTTCAAATAACAAAATTACGACTCTTGATGTTAGCAAGAACCCTGCATTGAAGACATTGCAGCTTTCTAATAATTCAGTCTCAAACTTAGACTTAAAGAATAATCTTCAACTTGTGACACTTACTGTTGATGGCAATAGATTAGAGGGGTTGGACCTTATGGGGCATGAACGATTGACCTATCTGAATGTAGGAGGTAATAGATGGGATGCATGTACTTTAAATGATCTTTATTATAGCCTTTCTCGTTATCCTAAACTTCAGAGTGGAAAGATGCCACGTGGTAACACGCTTTTCGTTCATGGTGAGAAAGCTGGAGAGTATAATGACGCTGAGCATGCAGAATCATCTATCGCTAAGTTGAAGGGTTGGACGATTGATTATGAGGGCGATGGAACAGGTTGTAACATGGCGTATATTACAATACAGGAGCCAGAATATGGAACGTTAAAGGTATTTACAACAGATGGCGTTGAGGTTCTGACAGGTACAAAGGTGGCTAAGAATACAGATCTTGTCATTAAAGCGATACCCGCATCTGGATATAAACTTGAAACTTTGACACTTAATGATGAAGAAGTAGATTCTCCTAATTTTAAGGTTATTTCTTCTGTGACTATTGGAGGAATCTTCACAGTTTCGTCACAAATAGATGCTTCTACTACTGATACCCTTAAAGTCTCTGGAGGTAAGAATTATCTAAGTTTTATGACAGGAACGCCTACACACTTGCAAGTCTATACCTTAAGTGGCAAATTGATGTTCTCTACTATTGTAAGAGAGCATAAGACGGTTAGTCTACCATCGGGTATCTATATTGTTAAAACGAAGGGCTATTCAAAAGTTGTAGTAGTTGAATAGAAAGAAATTAAACTTGTCCGCATGAGAAAGCGGAAAGAGTAGAATTAGCAATCCCGAAGGTCATTATAAACTTTCGGGATTATTTTTCTATAAGTGTTTTTACTTTAACATTCTTGACACATAGCCATTGTGGCGGAACCATTTATGTGCCCAGTTAGGTACCATAAAGATATAGCCAGAAATGTCTTCGTGCGGCGCGCAATCAAGTTGGTTACCTATGATGTCTGCAGCTTCTTGTACAGATGTTCCGTATAAACGTGCTAATTCTTCGCGTATAAGCGTATACGTGATGTTACGGATAGAGGCTGCGTTGACGGGTTGATCACCTAACAGAGCTAATAATTCTTCTTTAGAAGGGATTTTTACTTTTGGTCCTACCCGTAGTCCTTCAAAGCAGTATTCCCCATCTACTTTATACATCGTAAATCCATCTTTACGGTTACGTTCATTACAGTCCTCTGCCATTTGGCGCGCAATAGGGTGGGTGATACGTTGTAATATCTCTGTGATAATGGGTTGATGGCGCAATTGTCCGTATGTATAGCCTTCTCCGTTGATACCACCAGAACCTGATGGGATGTCTGAGTCGGAGGTTATGCATAACTCTTTTCTTTCCATTTATTCTTGTTTAAGTATTCTGATTAAATTTTAGTTCAAACTTTGTGTAGAAGTCCCTAACATAAATGAAATCGAAGATGCTGAAGCTTGTATGGTCGTATTTATTATTAAAATTTTTATTAAGATTTACGTTATCGATTTCATCTCATTTATTGCAAAACCCCAGAATGATGAGCTTATCATAATGTCTGAAAAAATAAATTCATCACCACAAGAATTTGCTTTATTTGATTAAGAGGTCAAAAATGAATGCGGAATTACCTATATAAAGGCAATTCCGCAAGGATATATATGCTATTTAAGTTTTAGCGTACAGCAATATTATTATTTATATGGAAGTTTACTTCTTTAAAAGTAAACTTATATACACTGACAGGGAAGTTGCTACCTTTTGTATTCCATGTAAAGGTTGATATGTGTATATCACTCCCGTAGTGTCTTGAACTAACAAGATACCATCAATGTATGTATTTGAGATTACATACATATCTTTTGGAAAATCAGGATTTTTTTCTTTTGCTTTTAATGTTATATCTACAACATCTATGCCAAAGATTTCTTCTCCTTTTAGGAAAAGTGATCCATAGTTTGCTAATACTTCTCTGTATTCCTGTGCAAAATGCAGGCCTAATACGTTCTCAGCAGATACTATCTTATCTTCTGATACTCCTCCAGTTGCTCTTTTACGAGGAAAAGAGTTAATTAATTTTGTAATATTCATAATTATAATGTTTGTGAACGAGTCTCCCAATACTCTTTTCTTTCTTTGTTAAATTGTTGTCTATCTATTGATGATTCATCGAAAGTATGCAATTTTGTAAAATTTCCATTACAATGATGTTGGTCGTAAGTTAATTCTGCCAATGGCGATTCTGGATTTTGTCCAACGTGATGGAGTTCATAAGGTCTGCCCGTTTCATCACGTGGCGGATATCCATCTTCAGCCAAAGCTTTGTTTGTCCAATCTGGCCATTTTGGCTCATTACAAGCATTTCCATCAATCTTAGATTGTAAAAGAGCTAGTTTCCCATTAACTTCACCTTCCTGAAGCCCTGCATCTATGTAGATTTGTGCTTCATCCATAGACCTAATAGAATCTATAATGGCATCAGACCATCCTGTTTTCAATTTAATTTCTATTTTCTGTTCATCGGTTAGTCTCTCTGTTCTTTGCTCAATTTCTTTCGATATTTCTATAGAATGTTGTGCTTCAGTATTTTCTTGAAAGTGGGACTGTTTTTCTGCAGTTTCTATCGGGTTAGTATTATTACTTCTTTCTTCTGTTAATCCTGAGTTTGCAACATTTTCTGGTTGAGGTATTACCTCACTTTGAGAAACGTTTATATTAACATCTAATTTTTCAGAAGAAGCCAGCTTTTCAATAGGCATACTTTCATCTAAATCATCTGACTTAAGGAGCTTATCTTTTGCTGAAGGCATATCTTCTACAAAGATACTATTTTCTTTTTTTTCTAATGTTTTGCTTTCATCATAGACTTCTTGTTTTGATAAGTATTCGTTTTCTGAAGGAAGTTCTTTGTCAAAAACACTATGCCTCTCTTTTAGAGATTCATTTGGGGATTCCCCTTTTAACTCAAGCATATCTGGTTTAGAGAGACCATGCATAGACTGAGATTCTAATTTTGATTGTAAGTTATTAAAACCTTGCATGTTGCCATTTTTTTCTAACCCCTTCATTTCTTTAATAAAGAATTTGCTAGCGGATGTAGCAACTTTAGAAATTGCTTGAAGTTTCTCTTTTCCTTCGGATTCTGCAACGTTCTTCATTTGCTGTGACACGTCGTAAACCTTCTGAATTTTTTTGGCAACTTCAACACCTTTTTTAGCTATTTCAGCCACCTTAATTGCAGTTGTTACTGGTTCCATATATTCTATTTAACTCTAAAAGTTTCTCTCCATTGGTCAAACATCGCATTATTTCTTACGAAACAACGTTCTGTATAATATAAAAACTCTCTGCTTATGTTCCCGTCTAGTTTATCTTTTAGTAACTTGTCAAGAAGAACTCTTACCTGATTCATATTAGAGTGCTGTTCTGTCATATTCCTGTACTCTGCATCAAGATGGAGATATAATTTAACAACCTCTGATAGTTTTGCAATTTGACAATCTTGCCAAATAGATAAGTTTCCTTTGTTCTCATACTCTATAAGCATTTCACTTAGACCATACTTTATTGATGTTGGCAGTGATGTTGTTGAAATATGTTCACGAATTATTTCAGTATCAAAAGGTTCTTTTATATATGGTTTAAGTAGAAATTTTATAACTTCAGAGCTGCGTTTATTGTTCAGTTTAGGTGAAGGTTTTGAGGCCTTATTATAGCAGAAGTTAGACTCAAATTCATTGAATTTTGAAATCCTGCATTGAACAGGCTCTTCCCAAATATTTTGATAGATAACAGCTTCACCTTGTTTTTGTCTCCCTATTTCTTCAATCTGTTCATTTTTAAGAGACATTGAACCGCCAGCGGCTTTTCTATCTTCGCTATCGGGTAAAGTTAGTACTATTTTGGTATTTGTATTTCTTATTGCAGAAGCATCCAGCATAGATGGGGACTGGTCTACGATAACAAAGGCTTCTCCATAAGTACGCATTTCTGCAATACTATTGGAAATCATCTCGACGGATTTACCTGTGAGATTCGAGGACTCTTGAGATTGCTCTAATGATGTTTTTTTTAATAAATTATGAGCTTCTTCGAGAACTGTAACATGCTGTAAAGGCTTATTCATTCCTCCTTCTGACATTCTAAACTCATTAATTTTCATGACGAGGAATCCCATTAGTAGAGCCTTAGTTTCTGTCGATTTAATGCGGCTTAAATCTATAATAACATTCTCATTGAAAAGTTTTGCATCAGGTATTGATTCACTATTCAGCATATTTCCGAACATACCTTCGCACAATTCCTGCAAACGAATTTCAAGGGCTCCTTTGTAATCACCCTTTGTGTCAACAGAATAGTTTGAATTGTCAATGTATTCTGATAGGCAGACCAAAACGTCTTCTACAGTAGGAAAAATAGGTGTAGAGAGTTTGTGTTCAGAAGATTCAATATCCCATCCACACTTCTCGTAAGCTGTAATAACTGAGTGTTTCAACACAGCAGGCATTGCCGCATACATAGGCCAGCATGCATTAAAGATTTCCACAAGACAGTCTACATGCTCCAATACATCTATATATTTATAAGGAAAACTGAAAGGATTTATTCTCAGTAGTTCGCCAACCTTATGAGTGTTGCTGTAAACAGTAACATCTTTAAGGCAACCAAATACATGCTTATATTCTCCTTTTGCAGGTTCAATAACCATGAAATGTTTACCCTTTTCTCGAATCTGCTGTAATAGTAAATACATGACGTTAGATTTACCGCTACCAGTTGAGCCTGTAACAAATATATGTTTTGTTAGTTCGTCAAGATTAAGAGACACAGGTGTTTCTGACTCATTGCCTAAATGGATTATATGGCCTATATTGATATTTTCCTTAGACATCTTCTCGGAGAAAACATTTCTTGCAAATGAGGCTCTCTCTTCAACGATAATCCCTGGTACACTGCTTTGTGGCAATGATAAATGAATAGCTAGTTCTTTACTGGTTACAATAGAGCCTGCAGAGACATCGAGAGAATAATAATCAAATCTCGGATTTAAACAGTTCTTTAAGTATTTACAAATGTCTTTTACGTCATTGAAATCTTGCCATGTGTTTATTGCACATGTTTCCAATCCACTTTCTTCACCAATTATTGAACCACGATAAATATTAGCTAACTGTTGAGCTGTAGTAGCGTCATTGGCAATAAAATACGTTGCTACCGACCATAAACCAAATGGGCTGCCTTTCTGGAGGCGCTTCAATTGCTTGTCCAAAATATCAAGATAATACTTAACTGTTCTATTTTGGTAGGTCACTTGTTTAGATATTCCAGTCGTTTTTGTCTGGCTTGTCCCATTTTGAGTAGATTCTCCCTTTTGTTCTGTTGTGTTTGTTCCCTTCTGATTAGCTACAGAATCTGAAAAGTTTTTTCCTATAGAATCTGAAAAATTTGTGCTTTCGCTATGACTAGTACCATTTCCTATTCTACCACCAACTAAACCCTTATATATTGAAGTAAGAATGTTACGACTGTAGTTTTCGCTGGTTCCTTCAGTTGTGCTTTTCCCTGTTGTAGAATTCTCAGAATATCCGTCTGTATGAGTTACTGTTTTAGAAATAGACTCTCCGATTGATCTAGAAAAGTTCTCTGTAAATGATTCAGAGATACTTTCACTTTCACTCTCATTATAGGTCATTTGAAGGTTTTCTGCAGGTGAAAGTCGAGTGTATAGATTATTAAACGAATTAACCATATCTTTGGCTTCTTTGTTGCTAACACTATCTGCAATGAAATAGGTTCTGAAACGAGGTATAGAGGATGTGGCATTTATAAGTCGTTCTATTCCTTGAACAAAACCTTCCCTCTTGTCATCTCGTAATGAGGCGATAGCAGACACGGATGCTACCGCCGGACTTTCAAAGTCCAAAGCTGGGATGGCTTGCATTTTATAGCCGACCCCTGGGAAGTAGCCTTCTAGTCCAGATTCAAGAATTTCGCCCGATATATGACTTGATCCAGAAAAATCCCTAGCACCAAGATATAGTTCAACATCTCCATCATTTTGCTTGTTCAAAACCAATATAACATTTTTGGCTTTTTTATGAAGAGACATATACAACATTGACAATTTATCAGCGAAAAATACATTCTTCTCGATAACAACCTTGTTAACTCTATACCACCTAATAGGTGAATAATTACTCTTTTGCATAGGTAAAACCTGACAATAACTTAATTCATGCAGATACTCACGTGTTACCATGCTATCGAACACTTGTTTACTCGCCGTAATTATCTGTTTAGGATCAATAGAAGTCTCATCAAAGTTGTGTGTAGGTTGCTCAACTAACGTTTGTTCTTGCTGTAGGTGCGATTCCTCTACAGCAGGATGATTTCTTTTATAATGTAATTTATTCATATTAATTTATACCGAAAGAAATTAATAAACTATCAGAATGATTTTTTGCATTATTAAGCCATTTTGTTAGGTCTTCAATAAGACCATTAACTAGTCGTGCCTTTTCTCGCTCTATTTGATTTTCATATCGTTTAAGTTTGAAGTTATAGTCGGCCTTATTTTGAGCTTTCTTTTGCTTGTATAGATATGTAGCAGTTGCCAAGACTAAAAGTTCCGCTGCGACAATTATCCATAACTCTACTCCTGCAATAGCCAATCCTACAGCGATTAAGGTTCCGACACTAGCAACAGCAACAGGGGGCGCTGTTACGTCTTGTACTTTATGAGGTATTTCTAATGATGCATCTATTTTCACCTCTCTGATGGATATTAGGTTCTTATTTGACCATAAACGCATCTTGGCACGGTAACCATCGTGAAAATCAGAGAAAGCATTCAGCTGTTTCTCATCTTGTAGCTTTAAGACCCCATCTGTGTAAAGGTCATCAACATCAAAGTAAAATTTTTCAAGAATCGATTGTGCAATAAACTTTGTTGACTCAGCAAATGCCTTTAAGTTTTCTTCTGTGATATCATCAAGATACTCAGCTGCTTTTGCACGAACTTCTTCTTTTAATCGAAAAAAGTCTACCATTACATGATTTCTTGTGTTAAATTCCATATTCGTTTACTAACTTGTTTAGTTCCTTTATTGCATCATGAGATTCTGTAATAATTTTGTCTTTTTCACCCTTGAACTTTTCCTTATTTGACAATTCTGTTTTAAGTTCTTCGAGTCTATATTCTTCCTCTTTTAATTTTTTATTAAGTTCATCAAATACAAGTTGACGCATCTGATAAGCTTTCTGTTTCACCTGAGGGAGAAACTTATCCCTACTCTTTCTAACGCGTTGAAGTGTTAAGGCCATGAAATTACGAAGCTTATCGGCTTCATTTGTTCTTGTGCCGTATTTAGCTGGAATTCTTTCATCTGGTCTAGAAGTGTGATAGATGACTTGTTCGGGGGATATTTCGTATACTTCTTGACTAGCAGATGTTGCTTCCTGTAAAATATTCCCAAAATCTAACGACTCTAATATAATGTCATTTAAGTCATCTTCCTTTAAAAAATCTGAAAAGGTTTTTGAAAATTCTTCAAAAAGCTCTTTTTCTGCTTCTTGAACCTTGTCAAAAAGGTTGGTTATTGCTGTGCGGACATTATTAATAGATTCCAGAGTTTGAAAGTTGTCAAGCTCTTTATCAATAAATTTAAATTTGGAATTTAATTTGTCAATATTGAACTTCTTATCAGCTTCTTTCGCAAGTGCATTAAAATTTGATCGTCTTGCTTCGACAATGTCTCTCTCTTTGTTAATTTTGCTGAGACCCCCATCAATAAGTTCTTTTTCCTTGTTAAGTCTTTTTATAAACCCAGAATAGTCTTTTTTAATGAGATTTATAAATTCACGAAGACATTTCTGCTTTTCTTTTTTAGCAAACTGATTTATTTCTGATTTAAGTGAATCAAAATTAGCCCATGACTGTATTGTTCTCAGCATAGTGTCATTATTAAAGGCATCAACTTTATTTTTTAAGTGCCGCTTAGCATGATCTAATATAGTCATAATAGTATCCCATTCGTCTTTAGCCCACCCTTCAGGTTTTACGAAATCATCGTAACCTTTCAAGTCTACTTTGCTTCCTTCCAGATATGAGATGAATGTGTAGAGTAGACTATCTACATAGGTCAAACACTTAATTTTATCACCATAATTCTGTTTGATAAAATCAAGTTTAGACTCCTTGTGGTTTAAAAAATCTGTAGAGCTGCTATGCGTTAGTACGTAGAAGAGACGACGTTTATCGGATTCTGATAAATTATCTAATTGCTCATTTACAAATTTTTTGCTATCAGTCTGGTCGAGAGTTTCGCTACCTTTTTGTAAAAATATAATGGCATCAATTTCTCTCGAACCATCTTCTGTTTGAGTAGCAAGTAATTGCTTAGTCCTTGTCTCTATTCCACCAATAGCACCAATTCCTGGAGTGTCAATTACTCGCCAACCTTTTAATTCCTTATTGAAAGGGTATCTCATACGTACTTCAATAGCTATATCTTTCTTTTTTCTATTATCGACATAGTTCTTTAATAGTATTTTGTCAATTTTGGCACATAGAGTTTCTTTCTCAAGCTGTTCATGTCGCTCCCATATTTTTTCGAAATCATATCCTCCCAAGATCATATCATCTATATTATTGACAGGTAGGTTATGATATTTTTCTGGAATTGCAACATAAGATTTAACTTTTCTACTAATATTGTCTTTGATAGTCGTTTTATTACCATCACCAAAGGTTATAGTTACCTCAGGAGTCTCACCATATTCAATGTAGGTTACTCCACAAGTTGTCTGATCATGTCCTGTAGGAAGCAAATCCTTGCATCCTAAAAGAGCATTGATAAATGTAGACTTGCCGGAACTTACTTTTCCAACAATGGCTAAGGTGAAATAGCCTTTGATAAACGGCTTAGCCATACGTTCTATGCTACGGCTATGCCAGTCATCATCAGCAATTCCACAAATTTTTCGGACTGTACGATATTTATTTAATGTCGTATCTACTAATTGTGTGAGTTTTGCAAATTCGTTAGTATTCATTAATTGTTAGTTTTTGGTAAAAATTTATGCAAATATAACAAAAAATTAGATAATATCAAATGTTTTCAAGAAGATAATATTTTTATTTAAAATTATGCTTATATTTGATTATATTTAATCTAAACCGCTTGTCTTATAACTATTCAGCGATAATAAACGTTGAATATTTACGATTGATATCGTACTTGTTATTTTTTCTAAAGCAAATAAGATGTAAAAGCTGAGAGTCTTTCTTATCTGCAAGGTGATAAGAGGACTCTGTCTTTTATAATTATTTTTAATTATAATAATGTTTTCCTTTATTAATGTTTGTCTAACAAAGATTTTGAATTAACTGTTTATTAAGTATCTTGCGGACTTCCTCTCTCATCCATTTCTTCCCATATATTTTTATATATGTCACGGTTGTTGCCGAAGGGATAAAAGCCGAGAATACGCCAGTTATGAGGGTAAGTGTGGCGACTATTACAATTTGGGCAGGGCATTGGAACTGACATAGCAGTTGCTCCATATTCAATATCTAATGCGCGAAAGGTGTTGTTGCAGTCGTCGCATCTGAAAGTCATATAACCTCTGATCATAAGTTTGATGATTTAAATTATAATTCTCAGTCTTGTTGTGAAGGAAGCAACTTCTTTGTAGGGAATGAGTTGTACTATCACAAGTTAATAAAACATATTTGAAAAGTAGGAACTATTTACTCCTTTATGAACAGAAAAACTCAATTTAACTGGTAGTTGTGAGTAGGGTAGTGCTACAGAGTAATGTAATACTAATCGTTAAGATAAATGTTGTTTTGTTCATAATTCATTAGGTTTTTGTTTCTGTTTGCAAAATAAATATTTAATTGTGAGAGGCACAAAGGAATTAATTTGTATTTTTGCGGAAGAGTATCTTAAGTGCTGCGATTAGTAATATATGAAGAAAGGGGAACTCAAAATTGTAAGAAAGAACTTCGGAATCTTCTTTACAGATTGAGGGCGAGAGATGGTGTTAATAACAGAAAATGTTTGGCAGGACTTGTATCTGTATAGTATGTGTAGGCAGATAGAAGATGACAAAGCTAAGAATGAAAGATATGAATATAGACGATAAGACTATCAACTTAAGTACTGAGGCAGCTAAGACGTGCGGAAAGTCTGTTAAGACTCATACTGAAGACGGGGCTATAAAGGCAAAACTGAATGCAGTGTATCGGCTCAGACTATTATATAATAGTGGTGAAGAACTGTGGAAACATATAGGAAAGGCGGGCAGTGGAAACAATTCCTTTGGTCGTGTTGGAGGGAAAGATGCCTTTTTGCGTAAGGCTGTTTATCACGAGTTGGAGCGTGAATGGGAGGATGAAATGGGAATTTCTCTTGACAGATTGATAGATGCTTATGGGTTGGCGGAAAGACTGATGGAGAGGTACAAGTCCTTGCTGGGGGATGTCGAAGATAAGGATGTGAGGACAGAATGTTGTGAGCAAATTGTCAATGTCTGTGTTTTTGATGATGAGATAACAGAACGTGAGGGTACGAAGAAGCGAGAACTTCTACTGCGATTGCAGGAAGAAGATGCTTATTGTCTTACGGTTTTTCTATTGATGTTACTCGGTGCACTGCCCTTGTCAGTCGAGACACGACAGGGCGATGCGAAGCAGATGAAGTAACAATATGAGTCGGTTTATAACTTCTTTCTACGTGTATGTCATCGGAATATACTTTTTGTACAGACACCAAGGATGACACTTTTTCATAAGGTTTTAAAGGAAGCGGAAGAGAAACTGACGCGTATTCGGTTGGTAAAACTTACGGCTGACATACTTTGTAATCTATCAGTTCTTGCCAGCACAGAGCAAGTTGCAGAGACTGGTCGGCGTGGTCAGTGGGACCAGTTATATCCCAATCTTGATGGTTATTGGATAGGCGAGCATCATAGTGAGCAGAAACCAGACTACTGGCGAGTAGAAGAATTAGCGACAAGCTATCTATTTTGTCATTATTTTCAGAAGGAAGGTGAGGCTGGTAAGCTGCATCAGCAAGAGTTTACTATAAGTTTCTATCGGAATGAGGAGGATTATGCCTGTGTGCAGCATCCTCGTTCTGTCTTGCAGTGGTTGAATAACGACAAGTTATCAAAGGATGATATCACCTATCCACACTTTGTTTTCTTCGGTGGAGATAGTCCGACGAAGATAGCATTTGAGTCATTTATGATGGATGTATCTTGGTTTCGTCCGATGCAATTAACACGTGCAAAAGATGATTGGATGCCTCCAACAGAAAAGGGAGTAGAGGTGGTAAATGATTTTGAGGACTATTCCTATACGTTTTATCTCGGCTTAGAAGCTATTACACCTGATTTTATTTACGTAAAAGATGAGAACGGAAAGTCGTATAAAGTCTCTGTTTCTGAGCACGAAGAGTTGAGAAACTGTACGTTGAATGATGCTATTGGTATTATTACTTGGGCTGGTAAACGTTATATTGCGTTTGATCATCTGATGCTATATCTACCGATAGACTCATAGTAAATATGGCTGTTTGTAGCTGTTGAAAATCAGCAATATGGAGGATATATTTGGTAACTTTAGGGTTTTCCCCTCACTGAGTAGGGAAATATCTTTGTAAATGTGAAAATATGTAGCTAATTTTGCCAATGTTAAGAATTTGTAAGTTATGAAGAAGTCTTTAATTCTCTCCCTCTCCGCAGCCGTGGTGCTTAGTAGTTGCGATACCTATACAGGGTCAGGTGCTGTAACTGGTGGCTCGTTAGGAAGTATTCTTGGAAGCGCTATTGGTGGTATTGCTGGTGGAGCGAGAGGTTCAGATATAGGTACGATTGTTGGTATGGCTGGTGGTGCTATCATAGGTGCTTCTACAGGAGCAAAGGCTGACAGACGTGCGAAAGAGGATGTACACGACCATTATGAGAAGGTGCAACAGCGTAAGGCACGTGAAAGAAGGAATCAATCAGGATACGATAATTATAATCAGACAGACGACTATGCACAGCCTAATAGGGTAGATGGAAGCGGCTTTGATAGCACTAACTCTGGCGACGACCGTATTTACGATTTCCAAGGCAGTGATTATACAGGCAGTTACAGCGCGGCACAGCCAAATACAAAGGCACCAGCTGAGTCAAGTGTGGATAAGTTGGCAGGTAATTACCAGTATACACCGAACATTGAGATTATCAACGCTCGTTTTGTTGATGATAACCAAGATGGTATCTTGTCGCGCAATGAGGTAGGTAAGATTATCTTTGAGGTGATGAATCGTGGAAACAAGGCTATCAGTGATGTACAGCCTTCAGTGTTGGAAACAACCGGTAATGCACACATTTACATCAGTCCATCTATTCACATTGAGAGTATTGCACCCGGTAAGGGCGTCCGTTACACAGCACTTGTGAAGGCTGATAAGAAATTAAAGAATGGTATGGCACGATTTGCTTTAACTGTTTTGCAGGGTCAGAAGAGTATAAGCAAAGTGACAGAATTCAATATAAGAACCAGTAAGTAAGATTGTTGATAAGCTGATAATATAAAGAGTCAGCAAATCGTCTTACGGTTTGGATTCTAAAAGGATAGGATTAAATAGAGATTATAAAGATATTATTGTGTAAGTACTAACTACTGATAACTAAAACTTTAAATGACGGAATGGGGCTGTATCATTAAACTGGTGCAGCCTCTATTTCTTTTTAACCCAAATAGTTTATTAGAGGCTAAACATATTTCTACAAACAACTTATTCCTATTAGCCTAATTAGGCTATTTGGTTTATTTGGTCTAATTAGGCTAATAACTTATTTTTCTGTCATAATTTTTCACATCATAATTTTGAATACATGCTCTTTTGGCTTCTAAAAGACGCCTAATTAGCTTGCAAAAGATGCCCTTTAAGGCTCTTACTAACGCCCTTTTGAAGTCCAATTAAGCACCTTTTATTTTACTACTTTATAACTAATTGATTTCCTGTTGGTTGCAGATTTGCCTTTTATACGTGTTTTTATCCTTATTTGTAGATGTTTTCTTTGAAATTATGTAATGATTTTTCACATCCTTGTTTACAGATGTTCGAACTCTAAAAAGAAATGATTTTCAATGAAAGAGGATGATAATAGGATAGAATGTTGACAGTCTTAGCCATGTTTTTGTTTGATGAGTAACTATGGTTCTTACGTTAAAGCAATACGAAAAGTGTCCACTCATTTAACAGAAGAAACTTTTTTTTGTGGCGATATCACGGTATTAACGCCCCTCCCTATGGGGGAGGGGAAGGGGGAGGGGCAGCCTGCTTATGTCTTATTCCTTTCTATTCAAAGAGTCCAGTCACACCATCCTTCACACGTTTGAAGAAGTTGGTCCAACTGCTACTTGAATTGTTCTTTGAAGTAGTAGGTTGTGTGGTTGACTTGTTCTGCTGAGCAGTCTGCTGTCGGTTGGTTGCAGCAGGAGTGGTACGGGCTGTCGCCTGACTCTTAGTCTTTGTAACCTGCTGGTTAGCTGGAGTAGAAGTTTGTACCTGCTTGCGTGTCTCGCTAATGTTTTCTTTCTCCACCTTGCCTTGCTGAAGATTCTTTTTTTGATTTAAGTGCGTGTCTACTTTGCGCTCAATCTCTTTAGGTTTATCCTCTTCAACCTTTTCCCATTCAGGGATAAACTCATAGCATACGCCAGCAGTACCATATTCAATTTCAGGCATTTCAAGTGTACCATTTGACTCAGAAGGGAATGGTATCTCAGTTTCTTTGCGTACAAGCTCAACCTTCACGTAAGCCACACCACTGGCAAGTGTACCTAATTCGCGTGCAGCAGCATAGGATAAGTCAACGACACGTCCACGAACAAATGGACCACGATCCGTTACGCGGACAATGACAGACTTACCATTACGAGGATTCGTAATCTTTAGACGTGTACCAAAGGGGAGTGTGCGATGTGCACAAGTAAAAGCATTACGGTCATAACGTTCGCCATTACTCATTCGGCGACCGTGTAATCCGTTACTATAATAAGAAGCTTTACCATCTGACTGTGCTTTTATAGTCAGAGTAAAGACGTTGCATAGCGCAAATAACGCTATAAGGAGAAGTTTGGTTCTATACATATTAATTTATTAGTATCGCCAGCCTTCTCTCATAGAGTTTATTCCCTCCCTGCTTTGGAGAGCAGGAGAGGGAATAGATAGACTGGTCTATTTATACGACACCCTGGGCAAGCATAGCCTTCGCTACCTTCATGAAGCCCGCAATATTGGCGCCCTTAATATAATCGATGTAACCATCAGCCTGCTTGCCATACTTCACGCACTGCTCATGGATAGAGCTCATGATGTAATGGAGCTTCTGATCAACCTCTTCCGGACTCCATGAGAGACGGAGAGAGTTCTGTGACATTTCGAGACCTGATGTAGCCACACCACCTGCATTAACAGCCTTACCAGGAGCGAAGAGCTGCTTCGCTGCAGTGAACTTATCAGCAGCCTCTGCTGTACAACCCATATTTGAAACCTCAGCTACGCACAATGGCTTGTAAGCAAGAATCTTGTCGGCATCCTCACCATTAAGCTCGTTCTGAGTAGCACATGGCAAATAGATATCTGCCTTCTGCTCCCAAGGCTTACGACCCTTGAAGAACTGTGAACCAGGATATTTCTCTGCATATGGCTCACAAACATCATTACCACTGTTACGGAGTTCGAGCATATACTCGATCTTCTCACCGCTAATGCCTTCTGGGTCATAGATATAACCATCAGGACCACTCAATGTGATAACCTTTGCACCAAGTTCGGTAGCCTTCTTAGCAGCACCCCATGCAACGTTACCAAAACCTGAGATGGCAACAGTCTTACCCTTGATGTCAAGACCATGAGTCTCCATCATCTGGTGAACGAAGTAGAGTGCACCATAACCTGTAGCCTCTGGACGGAGGATAGAGCCACCCCATTCTCTGCCCTTACCTGTGAGCATACCCTGGAACTGGTGAGTCAGCTTACGATACTGACCAAAGAGGTAACCAATTTCACGACCACCAACACCGATATCGCCTGCAGGAACATCCTCGTCAGGACCGATGTGACGATACAACTCGTTCATGAAAGCCTGGCAGAAACGCATGATTTCAGCATCGCTCTTACCACGTGGAGAGAAGTCAGAACCACCCTTACCACCACCCATAGGCAATGTGGTGAGTGCATTCTTGAATGTCTGTTCGAAACCGAGGAACTTCAAGATACTGAGGTTTACTGATGCGTGGAAACGCAGACCACCCTTGTAAGGGCCGATAGCACCATTAAACTGCACGCGGTAACCAATGTTTACCTGTACTTTTCCCTGGTCATCAACCCAAGGTACACGGAATGTGATGATGCGCTCAGGCTCCACAATACGCTCAATAATACTTGCGCGCTCAAACTCTGGGTGCTGATTGTAAACATCCTTTACAGACATGAGTACTTCATGTACAGCCTGTAAATACTCTGACTCACCTGGATGCTTCTGCTCCAGTGCTTGCATGATTTTTTCGACTTCCATAGTAAATTGACTTTTATTTGTTTATGTTAGATAGTATCATTCAGTTCAGAATGGTATGGCAAATATATCCAAATTCTATCAAAAGTCCAAATGAAAATCAAAAATTTTTCATTTTTTTCTTTCTTTCGGGAAGTTACTTAAGTCGCAAAAAATGGTAACCAGTATGCAAAGTAATAAAAAATATATTATTTAAGTTGCGAAAAGATAGGTTGACTTGTATTTATTTTGTATTTTTGTCCAATATTAAGTTTTGGATTATGAGTGAGCAAATTCCTGCAGAATGGGGTAATTTTTACCTAAAAGACGTTAGTTTCGTCAATCTGATGATGCGACGAATCTACAATGTTTTGATTGTAGCTAATCCATACGATGCCTTCATGTTGGAGGATGATGGACGTGTGGAAGAGAAGATCTACAATGAGTATATGGAATTAGGTCTGCGTTATCCGCCAACCTTTACGCAGGTTTCAACGATTGAAGAGGCCTCAAAGGTACTCAATACGGTAGATATCGACCTCGTTATCTGTATGCCGGGTAATGCTGATAATGATGCTTTTGATGTGGCAAGAGCTGTAAAAGCAGAGTTCCCAGACATCCACTGTGTGGTACTGACTCCCTTCTCTCATGGTATTACAAAACGTATACAAAACGAAGACCTTAGTATCTTTGATTATGTATTCTGTTGGTTGGGGAATACCAATCTCATACTTTCTATCATTAAGTTGATGGAGGATAAGATGAATATAGACAATGATATCCATGAGGTTGGTGTACAGATGATATTGCTGGTAGAAGACTCTATCCGTTTCTATTCATCTATTCTACCTAACTTATATAGCTATATTCTTACGCAGAGTCAGAACTTTGCCACTGAAGCCTTGACCCGACACGATGCCTCTTTGCGTCAGCGTGGACGTCCAAAGGTAGTCTTAGCGCGCACTTACGAGGAAGCATGGGATATCTATCAACGTTATAAGGATAACTGTTTGGGTGTTATCTCTGATGTAAGATTCCCTATTAATAATGTAGAAGATAAGGGTTCTTCTGCGACAGAAGGGAACATTCCTGTAGCGGAGAAAGACCCAGAAGCAGGCTTAAAACTACTTCGTGCCATAAGGAAAGAAGATGAATACCTCCCTTTGATTATAGAAAGTTCGGAGAGTGAGAACCGTGAAAAGGCTGAGGCAGAAGGCTTTCACTTTGTAGATAAGAACTCAAAGAAGATGAGTGTAGACCTTCGCCATCTATTAGAGGAACACATGGGTTTTGGCGATTTCATCTTCCGTAATCCAGAAACACGTGAGGAGGTGATGCGCATTCGAAGCTTGAAAGAGTTGCAGGATAACATCTTTAAGATTCCACGTGACTCTATGCTCTATCATATCTCTCGTAATCACATGAGTCGTTGGCTCTCTGCACGTGCCATTTTCCCAGTTTCTTCCTTCCTGAAAGGTATTACATGGCATAAACTACAGGATGTAGATATGCACCGACAGATTATCTTTGATGCCATTGTTGCCTATCGGAGGATGCGCAATGTGGGTGTTGTAGCCCTATTTGATAGGCGAAAATTCGACCGATATGCCCATTTTGCTCGTATTGGAGACGGCTCGTTAGGAGGTAAGGGACGTGGTTTGGCTTTCCTTGATAACGTTATTAAACTCCGACCAGACTTCAATCGCTTCCCCAATGCAAAGGTACAGATACCGAAGACAGTCGTTCTTTGTACGGATGTCTTCGATAGCTTTATGGAACAAAACAATCTTTACCAGATTGCTTTGAGTGATGCAAGCGATGAAGAGATACTCCAAGCCTTCCTTCGTGCCCAATTGCCCGATGAATTCATAGGCGACTTCTTTACCTTCTTTGAGGCTACTCGCTCACCAATAGCCGTCCGTTCCAGTTCGTTGTTGGAAGATAGTCACTACCAACCGTTCGCAGGTATCTATTCTACCTATATGATTCCTTATCTTGAGGATAAGTATGAAATGCTCCGAATGTTGGCTTGTGCGATTAAGGCTGTCTATGCCTCGGTTTATTATCGTGACTCCAAAGCCTATATGACAGCCACAAGTAATGTCATTGATCAGGAGAAGATGGCAGTTATTTTACAGCAGGTTGTCGGTAAGGAGTATGGAGATCATTTCTATCCGAACATCTCTGGCGTTCTTCGCTCTCTCAACTATTATCCGATAGGAGAAGAGAAAGCAGAGGAAGGTATTGCCTCTTTGGCATTGGGTTTAGGTAAGTATATTGTCGATGGTGGGCAGACGCTGCGCGTTTGTCCGTTCCATCCGCATCAAGTCTTGCAGATGAGCGAAATGGAAATAGCCTTGCGCGAAACCCAAACTCAGTTCTATGCGCTCGACATGAAGCATATCAGTGAGGACTTTAAGGTAGATGACGGCTTTAATATCCTCAAACTGCGTGTGAAAGATGCAGAGACAGATGGTAGTCTACAATATATCACTTCCACTTATTCTCCCGAAGACCATGCTATTTATGATGGACTCTATGAGGGAGGAAGAAAGATTATTTCTTTCTGTGGTGTCCTCCAGCAGAACGTCTTTCCACTACCAGAGTTGTTACAAATGGCAATGACATACGGTGCTGAGGCTATGCGTCGCCCTGTGGAGATAGAGTTCGCTGTTAATCTGAATGATGACCGAACGGGTGACTTATACCTCCTGCAGATTCGTCCAATCGTTGATTCTAAGCAGATGTTAGAAGAAGACCTTACTGCAATACATGACAAAGAATGTCTCTTGCGGAGTCATAACTCGTTGGGGCATGGCGTTTCAGACGATGTACAAGATGTTGTATATGTAAAGACCGACAGTTCTTTTACAGCATCTAACAACCCAACTATTGCTGATGAGATAGAACGGATAAATCGTAAGTTCCTTGATACTGACAAGAACTATGTGCTCATTGGTCCTGGTCGTTGGGGTTCAAGCGACCCTTGGTTGGGTATTCCTGTGAAGTGGTCACATATCTCGGCAGCCCGTGTCATCGTTGAGGAGGGACTGGAACACTATCGTGTAGACCCAAGTCAGGGAACACATTTCTTCCAAAATCTCACCTCTTTCGGTGTAGGCTATTTCACAATTAATCCTTATAAGGAAGATGGATTCTATCAGCGCAGTGTACTTGATGCCCTTCCAGCTGTGGAAGAAACTCAGTGGGTACGCCATGTTCGTTTCCCAAATCCATTAAAGATAATGATGGATGGTAAGAAACAAGAAGCTCTTATCATGCTTCCTCAAGAGGAAAAGGAGTAGACATCCTCTCTAAAAAAGGGTATGATTCTATAAAAGTAAAGCCGTCATCTACGGCAATAGACTGTGGATGATGGCTTTATTGTTAGTGTGATGAAAGAGACAGCAAGGATCTTTTCCACTCTCTTGGTTCTCCTATATTGATTTTATCTTTTGTTTCTTCTCAAATTATTTTCATGAAAAGAAATATTTATTGTCGTGAAGAAAAATATTTTCTTTCATGAAAATAATTCTTTTTTATCATGAAAAGAACTCAGAACTGTTTGTATTTGGAGTTAAGACGGAGCACATTTAACGAAGCTTCTGCTTGCCAGTTGAGAGCATTTCAATGGTTTTGAAGCGGATGCTATGCGGCATTTCTGCGCGTGACAGTTGTGGGCGGAGCCAGTTGAGGAGTGTAGCCTCTGTTAGTGTTGCCTTTGGTGTACATTCTATTTCCGTGTGAATGACATTGCCAAAGTTAGGGTCGGGAACGGTAAAGGCACGTGCAGCAATAATCATAGGGTGGGAGAGAAGTACCTGCTCAATGTGTTCGGGCTGAACGTTCTCACCTCCACAGACCACCATTCGGTCGGCTCTCCCATGATGAAAGAAGTAACCTTCGTTATTCTGTGATACTAAATCGCCTGTGTTTTGCCATTGATTTCGCAGTCCTCGCATTGCCCAACGAGAACGAACCCAAAGTGTTCCTATCCCTTGACGATTACAGTCTTTTACCTTACAGTCGACTCCTCGAATAGGTTTCCCTAAGGTAGTCTCTTCGAAAGAAGCTAATTCTTTAGGATTAGCAAGCATAAAGAATCCTGCTTCAGACGTACCATATAGGTTAAAGATTACATCTCCTATTTCTTTATGAGTCGTGTCGATGAGGCTTTTAGGAAGTTTATCACCACCGCTTATAAGACAACGTAGACTCTTCATCTTCTCCTTTGCATTTTCAATCTGCCAAAAACGTGAGAGCATAGCAGGAACAATAGGCATGACCTCTATCTGTTCACGCTGAATAATCTCTAAGGTTTTGATAGCATCGAAGCGTTTTTGTAGGCATACCTTCTTACCCATAAGTAAGGAGATGATAAGCGTTGAAAGTCCAAAACCATGATAGAAGGGCAGTGAAATCAGCACACGCTCATATTGATAGATTCTGATGTCGCGCAGTAAGGCAAACAATGGAGGGAGAAAAGAGGTAACAGAGGGACGACGAGCAATGGTCTTGAATTTACCACTTGTTCCTCCAGAGTGAATGACGATTTCTCTCCCTCGCCAGATTTTAGGGAGTTTTCTTTTCTTTATTTGAGAATGCTTATCTAAAAGGATGTCATTTATCTTCTCAGTTGTAATAGCCACGCAGGGAAGTTTCGTTGGTATCTGTTTGAGGTCTGAGTCGTATATAATAAGGCGGTAATGGTGCTTCTGCAAATCAGCTGTTATCTGTTCTGTTCCCAAATCGGTACTTAATAAGGTAGCGCGTATGCCTAATCGTGAAAGTGCATGCAGCAGGAGAGTCAAAATAAGACTGTTATGTCCAAGCAAAGCCATACTCATTTTAGGTTGGAGATGATATTCCGTGTGAAGAATTTCAGCGAGTTGACGCGTACGAACATAGAGTTCTTGATAGCTTAGAGATTGCTTCTCGTCAGTGATAGCACAACGATGCGGATAGAAATGAGCCGCAAAACGGAGCAACGCCATTAGGCTGATGCCTTCATAAATGAGGCTTTTAGCCCACACAAATATGCCCTTTGGTGAGATTATGTGTAAGCGATAGAGGATAGAAAGGATAGCTTCATTCTTTCTTCTCATGGCAATCGCTTATAATATAGGTGAATAATCGGAGCAAAGAGATAGGCTATTGGGGCAGAAAACTTTGCCCACCAAGGTTTATAAGTCCTGACCTTCCGTATAGCAAGTTTCAATAGAATATTGGCTGCATTAGCTGGTGTGTATGCAGGTAAGTGCTTGTATTGTTCGTTGACATCTGACATCGCTGTGTGAACCAAGGGTAAATAAGCTATCTGCACGTGAACACCTAACGGCGCAAACTCGCTGTCTGCCGTTTCGCACCATGTGTTTGCTGCACTTTTTGAGGCATGATAAGCCGACCAGCCTGGTGCCATTGGGTAGAGTGTACTCACTGATGAAGAATAGATGATACGCCCTTTGCTTGCCTTCAAGGCAGGTAAGATAGCTAATGAAAGCGCGACCAAAGAACGATAGTTGAGGTCCATCGTACGGTCATAGTCGTGTAGGCGGTCCTGCGCATCATTAATCTTGCGATGGATAGATTTACCGGCATTGCAAAAGAAGTAATCTAACCGTGGTAGTGTTTCCCTTAGTTTTTGGCAAAGCTGTTCCAACTTTTCCCTGTCTCTTAGGTCTATTGCGCAGTAGTCTGCACTGCTACCCATTTGCTTAGCTTTGGCACATAAGAATCGTAAGTCCGCTTCACTTCGAGCAATGAGGAAGACATTTGCACCTGCATTGATTATTTTTTCGGTTAATGCTCTCCCTATTCCATGCGATGCACCCGTCACAAGTACCCACTTCCTATAGAAGTGTTCTCTTGTAATATCAGGTGAAAGACTTATGGTAGGGTAAGCCAATGCACCTCCGATAGCTATTATCTTTTTTCTAAGAGACGTCATCATAACTCTTTTCTAACAATCAGTAGTACTTGTTTTGATAACCTATAGCGATGTGATTAATGCTCCGCACATCATGTGTTAGGCATGAGCACCATGTGTGTTGGGCATCCGCACATCATGTGCTGAGTAATAACACAGCGGACGATAATGGGTAAAACGTTTTGTTCTTGTCGTTATAATAGGATCGTGTAAGGCACAAATATGAAGGTTATACAGTACAGTTCTGTTAGATTCCCATGCTACCTTATACTTTCTTTTCCCTATTTCTTTATATTATTTCCAACGTGAAATGCTGGTAATCACGTACGATAGTATAAAGGAACTTCTCGTCAGCAGTATTGGTATCAGAGATGTTAAGGTGTGCTCGTACTTTCTCAGCAAGGGAAGCAATACGACGGTCACGCTCGTATCCGTACTCAGAATTGAGGGTACGTTGGATGACATCAAGTTGGTTAAGAGAGAGGTCTTCAGCTTGTGGATAGACAGGTTTATACTTTCTATCAAGGTAAGAGAATTCGTCAAGTGAGACTTGAATCTTGCGATAATCGTTGAGTTGGATGACCATCGTTCCTGCTGCAAGGTCGCCAAGACGTTGTGAATTCTTAGAGATAAGAATGACAAGTGCCCCAACACCAGAGAAACCAAGGTCGACAAGTTGCAGAAGCCAACGCATAAAAAAGTCACCAATGCCCGGTGTTGTTCCGTCTTTCTTCACAACACGGATATGCATCACCATCTTTCCAACACTTTGCCCATGGTTGAAAAGTTCCATAAGGAAGTGATAAAAGAGGGCAGGAAGGTAGACGGCTATTAGGAAGAATAACACTTTCGTTATATAAAAAAAGTTTAACTCAGTTATCAGGAGCGACACACCAACCAGATAGCAGATAATTAGGAAGTCATCAATGATTTGTGCAACGATACGCTCTCCTAAACTTGCCGGCGACTGACTTATCTGGACGTACTGACCTGTTATGATATTGGCTTCGGGCATTTTCTTGATAATTAAATGTTGTTTCTGTTGCAAATGTAAGAAAAAAACTCTAAATTTGTTGCGTAAATGATAATAATGTGTAAATTACGTGTGGACTTTGCATGAAAGAGATTCTTTTCATACGCAATAATATTGAGAAGTGGCGGGCAATGGAAGGCATGATAGATAATGTCAAATTTGAGATGCCTGACCAGTTGGCTGATGCTTATACTGAGCTTACAGCCGACCTCGCTTTTGCACAGACACATTATCCTCATTCACGTATTACCATCTATCTCAACAAACTTGCTTCTGCACTTCATAATGAAATCTACCGTAATAAACGGGAGAAGTGGTCGCGTTTGGTGACTTTCTGGACGCAGGAGGTGCCTGACGTGATGTGGAAAGAGCGTAAGTTGCTGCTTCTGTCATTCATTATTTTTATGGTGAGTGTACTGATTGGTGTTGTTTCTACCTTAGGAGACGAGTCCTTCCCACGCTTGATACTTGGCGACGGCTATATGGATATGACCCTTGAGAATATAGCGAAGGGTGAGCCGATGGGCGTATATGGCACTGAAGAAGAGGGAGGAATGTTTATTGGTATTACGCTGAACAATATCATGGTATCGTTTAATGTGTTTGTTTCGGGCGTATTGACAAGCTTTATGTCAGGCTTTCTTTTATTCCGAAATGGTATCATGGTAGGGTGTTTTGATACTTTCTTTTATCAGCATGGATTATTAGGCGAAAGTCTTTTAGCCACGATGTTACACGGTACGTTGGAACTTTCAGCAATCATTGTGGCAGGTGCTGCAGGCTTGGCAATTGGTAATGGTTGGTTATTCCCAGGTACCTACTCGCGTTTGGTCAGCTTTCAGCGAGGTGCAAAGAGGGGAATGAAGATAGTTGTCGGAACAGTACCCATCTTTATTATGGCTGGTTTTATCGAAGGATTCATTACTCGTCATACAGAGTTGAATAACTTTATCCGCATTGGTATTATACTTGTATCATTGGCGTTTGTCGTGTATTATTTTATTTACTTACCTTATAAGCGTAATTATCATTTAGAAAATGCAAATAGAAAGACCAAAGATTGAACTTTATCAAGTTCGTAGTTTCGGCGAGAAGTTCTCAGCGATTTTTGAGTTTATTCGTGAGAACTTTAAGTTTTTGTTGCGTGCATGTACCTATCTACTCTTGCCGCTTTGTTTGGTACAAGGCTTCGCTATGGAGATGATGATGAAGGTCTTAGCACCTTATTATACCAATACCTTCGATATGGGGGAGGATGTAGACGTGGCACAGGGGATGCTCCTTAGATTAGGTGCTTCGTACGTGGGATATGGTATTTGTCTGCTGATAGGTTCTACCTTGTTGGCTGGAATCTGCTATAGTATGGTGAAATACTATCATAAAAGTCCAAATAGACTTCGTAATACGACACTGAGCGACTTAAAACCTATAATCATTCAGGTGATTAAACGCTCGTTGTTAATGACCGTGGTTCTCGTGGCTCTGTTTATCGTAGTTTTGGTTCTTATCATTTCTTTTGCTGCAATCACAAGTGCACCGATACTGGCCGTTATACCAATTCTTGCGTTAGTAGTATGCTGTTTGCCTGTTTCTATGGCGTTACCTGTCTATGTTTTTGAAGATGAGGAAACGTTGTTTAGCTCAATAACTCGTGGCTTAAAACTTGGCTTCCATTCATTCTGGTCATTGTTTGGCTTGATGTTTGTGATAGGATTCTTGACTAATATCCTGTCTTCATTCACATCAATTCCTTGGTATATATTGACGGTTGTGAAGTCAGTTTTGCTGGCTACTGATACTACTCAAAGCTCTTTTGCAACAAGTCCTGTCTATAGCTTCCTTGTTTATTTGTCATCTGTATTTATGAACTTTGGTATGTATATAACGATGACAATCTCAACCTTCGCCTTAGCTTTTCACTATGGAAGCATCGCAGAGGAGGAAGATGGTTTCTCTGTAGAGGACGACATACAGCACTTTGAAGAGTTAGCAGAGAAAGATACTGACATTGATAACTTTGATAAACTTTGATAAAACGGTTCTATGTTACAGCCATTAAGTGATACTTTGTCGTGTGATTCAGCGTTACTTCATCAGTATCGTGCTGATGAAGCGTACAACTATGCGCGAGAGTTACAGGCACCTGAACTTGATTGGTGGGATTGGCTGATGTCAAAGATAGGTGAGTTCCTCTCTGATTTATTTAGTATTCAGAGTAAGGGGGACTTCCGTATCGTGATATACATTGTTATTGCACTTGCTTTTATTGCTCTAATCGCTTTCATTTTGTACCGTTATCAATTCAAACTCTTTGGTAGAGCGGGTAAGGTGACAAATGAAAATGATGAAGAAGATAATATCTATGGCGTTGACTTTGATGCTGTTTATGCCAAAGCAATGGCACAGAAGGATTATTATAAGGCTGTTCGAATTGTCTATCTGCGTACACTTCGTTGGTTATCAGATGGTAATAAGATTAGTTGGCAGCTCTATAAGACGCCAACTCAATACACTCGTGAGTTCCTATCAGTAGAATTTGAAAGAATGACTACAGCTTTTATGCGTGTAAGATATGGTAATTATCAAGCGTCTGAAGAACTCGTAGAACTACTGTTAGACTTAGAAAGCAAGATAAAGAAAGGAGGTAAGGAATGAACAAGCGCTTTTGGTTCTTCGTAGCAGGCTTCCTTGTCTTTGTCTTTCTATTAGAGTGGAATGTGCCTTCAAAGTTTGTTTGGGAGCCTACCTTTAATCATTACGATAAGCAACCATTTGGTTGTGCGGTGTTCGACTCACTGATGGAGAAGTCTGTTCCTGCAGGATATGAGGTGACAAAGAAAACAATAGCACAGTTGGAACGTGATGGATATGGTAAGAAACCGCATGCCTTCTTAATTCAAACAGACCGTTTTAGCCCTTCTGCAACGGATATCCGTTCGTTGGATAGACTGTTGAAAGCTGGTAATAAAGTCTTCATTGCAACGTCTGATATTGAACCTGATTCTCTATATCCTGATTTGCAGGTAGCTATTAATGGGCAATATGGGTTCTCTCCTATGGAGGTTAAGTCCTCAATTGCGAATCAGTCAATTCCTTATGATACCTTAGTCTGGTCTCATCAGTTGCCTTATCAGGAGAAAGAATACGCGGTCTATGCCGCGATGGCAGGTAATAATGTTACAATAGAAGGAAAGGCTGCGTGCGATACTTTGGTTAGTTGTTGGCTTTCAGAGGAGGAAATTGATTCTACAGATGGCTATTGGTTGGCACATATGGTTAGAGTGAAGCGAGGAAAGGGTGAACTCTTTGTATCTTGTGATCCATTGTTGATGACCAATTATGGTATCCTTGATACGCAGACAAATGGATTCATCTTCCGTTTGATGTCTCAATTCCGTGGCTTGCCAATCATTCGTACTGAGGCATACGGACCTGAAACAGAATATGAAACGGATACTCCACTGCGCTTTTGGCTACAAAACGAGCCTCTCCGATGGGCTATCTATCTCACCTTAGGAGGCTTATTACTCTTCTGTATGTTCTATGCGCGTAGACGACAACGCGTTATCCCGGTGGTAGAGGAACCAGCAAATCGTTCGTTGGAGTTCGTGAAGTTGATAGGTACTCTTTATCATCAGAAGCATATTAATCGTGACTTGCTGCAGAAAAAGTATAGTTACTTTGGCGAGACCTTACGTCGTATGACGATGATAGATGTCGAAGATGTTGAGTCAAGGAAGGAGAATATAGCACAGATAGCCATTCGAACGGGAATGTCAGAGGCTGAAGTACGAATGATATTTGACCGTGTCGATCGTTATTTGCAGGGTGATGATGAACTAAAAGATGCTGCTTTGCGAAAGGCAATAGACGGTATGGATATGATAATCAATAAGCTATAAACGCTATGGATGAGCAAAAGAACAATGTAATTGAAGAGCAAACAATAAATAAGATGGAAGAGTATAAAGAAGAAAGAACCGACCTTGCTGCATTCAGTGAAAAAGTGATGCAGTTGCGAGGAGAGATAAATAAGGTTGTTGTTGGGCAGCAGGAGGCAGTTGCCTTGTTGTTAACAGCGATTCTTGCAGATGGTCATGTGCTGATAGAAGGTGTGCCTGGTGTTGCTAAGACCTTGTTGGCACGTCTGTTGTCTCGCCTGATTGATGCGCGTTTTAGTCGTATTCAGTTCACGCCAGACCTCATGCCAAGTGATGTACTCGGTACGACAGTCTTCAATATGAAGACCTCTGAGTTCGACTTCCATGAAGGTCCTGTGTTCTCTGATCTCGTCCTTGTCGATGAAATCAACCGTGCTCCTGCAAAAACACAGGCAGCTCTTTTCGAGGTAATGGAGGAACGTCAGGTGACGATTGATGGTACAACTCGTCGTATGAGCGATGTTTATACAATCATTGCGACGCAGAATCCAGTAGAACAGGAAGGTACTTATCGTCTACCAGAGGCGCAACTCGACCGTTTCCTCTTTAAGATAAGTATGGGTTATCCTTCTGTTGATGAGGAAATGAATATCCTTAAGCGTCATCAGGAGAAGCGAAACCTCATCAAGTTGGAAGATGTTAAGCCAATACTTACCATTGACGAACTTCTGCAGATGCGCAAGAAACTCGATACGGTATTCATTGAGGAGAGCCTTTTACGCTATATTGCAAACATCGTACAGCAGACTCGTACCTCAAAGGCTGTCTATCTCGGTGCCAGTCCACGTGCTTCTGTTGCTATGCTCAATGCTGCTAAGGCTTCAGCTTTGTTGGGTGGTCGCGACTTTGTAACACCCGAAGATATCAAGTTTGTTACGCCAAGTATTCTTCAACATCGTCTTATCCTTACTGCTGAGGCTGAAATGGAGGGATATACCCCATTGAAGGTTGCACAGAAGTTGATTGACAAGGTCGAAGTACCTAAGTAATGAGGTTAGCCGAGAAGCACTCAAATAAATAAAGACGAAATGTTCCTTACTAAAAGGTTTTATTTTATATTAGCAAGCCTTACACTGCTCGCAGGCTTTGGTTATGTGTTCCCACAGCTTTTCATGGTTGCAAAGATACTTCTCTTTATCTTTGCTGCTATGGTTGTGTTCGATGCTGTTATGCTCTATCATCGTCGTGGAATAATAGCGAAGCGAACCTGTTCAGAACGTTTCTCTAATGGTGATAAGAATGTTGTCAAGATAAGTCTGGAAAGTAAGTACTCCTTTCCTGTATGGCTGACGGTAATAGATGAGGCTCCAGAGGTGTTCCAACGGAGAGACATAAGCTATAAGAGTCATCTAACAGCGATGGGTAAGAATACGATTCGTTATACGCTCAGACCAATGAAGCGTGGCGTCTACTCCTTTGGTAAGATTCGTTGCTTCACACGTACAGTCTTAGGACTTGTCGAACGTCGTTATACGTTGGGTAACGCAGAAGACGTTAAGGTCTATCCTTCTTATATGATGCTGAATCGCTATGAACTTCTTGCGATAAGCAATAACCTCACTGAGATGGGTATAAAGCGTATACGTCGGGCAGGTAACAACACTGAGTTTGAGCAGATAAAAGACTATGTAAAAGGCGATGAATACCGAAGTATAAACTGGAAGGCAAGTGCACGTCGCAATCAGTTGATGGTGAATGTCTATCGTGATGAGCGCTCTCAGCAGATATTCTCGGTTATTGATAAGGGACGTGTTATGCAGCAATCGTTCCGTGGAATGACGCTTCTCGACTATAGTATCAATGCTTCTTTGGTGTTGTCATACGTTGCCATGCGCCGTGATGATAAGGCTGGCTTGATAACCTTTGCAGATAGAATGGACACGTTTGTTGCTCCTTCGAAGCAAACTGGTCAGATGCAACTTCTCTTAGAGTCACTTTATGCACAAGAAACCAAGTTTGGTGAAAGTGATTTTAGTAGTTTGTGTGCCAATGTACATAAACAAGTTAGCAAGCGAAGTCTGTTCGTTATTTACACAAACTTCTCTGGTATGACTGCTCTCAATCGTCAGTTGGCTTACTTGAAGTTGCTTAGTCAGTGGCATCGTGTGCTCGTTGTCTTTTTTGAAGATGCAGAGATGAATGATTATATTCGTTCTCCGAAGCACTCAACAGAGGAATATTACCAGCATGTTATTGCTGAGAAGTTTGCTAATGAAAAGCGTTTGATTGTATCAACACTGCGTCAGCATGGTATCTATAGTGTTTTGACAACGCCAGACAAACTCAGTATTGATGTTATCAATAAATACTTGGAAATGAAGCAAAGACAAATCTTAACATAGTAAGTCTTACTCATTTTCTAACGGAGAACGTAAAGTTTTGCTCTTCCAACACCTAAAACTAATGGGCTGAGATCCGATTGTGGATTTCAGCCTTTATTGTTGTTATGAATAGATGAGATGAGTTTACGTTTGACATTAGGTTTGTTATGATAGATAATAATGGTAGAACCGAAATCGCTTGTTAAACAAAACCATAGCCAAGACCCTCAACTGTCTATCCTATTATCCTCCTCCAACACAGGAAATCTTTTTATTTTAAAACATCAAAAAGCGTAGATAAAGGCTTGAAAAATTATTACATAAATTTAGATAAGGCATCTATAAATAAGGATAAAAACATATATAAAAAGCAAGTTTGCAACTAACAGGTAATCAATTAGTTATAAAGAAGAATAAGAAAAGGTGCTTAATTGGACTTCAAAAGGGCGTTAATAAGGGTCTTAAAGGGCACCGCTTGCAAGCCAATTAGGCGTCTTTTAGAAGCTAAAAGAGCATGTGTTGGTTTTGAGCTACGTGAAAATAGTTTACAAACACAGGTGATATGAGAATGAATTGTTTGTAGAAGACGGATAGACAGGCTTTCTATTTGCATTTTATCTTTTAGTTTATCCCCCTTTGTAAGACTATCTGCTTTGGTATAGTCATACCATGTAAGGGAATAAGTCATTATGCTATTTGCAATCTATAGCATTCAACGGAAGAACCTAATATGGTTATCAGAAGTTCTATTCGTTATAAATAGGTAGTGAGTAAAATGTATTGTGAGCTCGTAATAGAGAGGTTTACTATTCGTTAAAGTTTACTTTTAGAACTTTATCTATGGTGTTAATTCAGTGTAAAGACGATAAAATCAGCCTGAATCGCCTGCTTGTGTTAATTGATAGGGCAGGAAGTTGTAGATTTATATATTGTAGTTTTGAATTCCTCTTATAGGTGTAAGTTAGTGTTTTTGGCTGTCTTTTGGTTTAAAATCATTATTATTAGGTATTGTATTGTAATGTTGATTCTTATAACTTTGCACTCGATTAGAATTTAATATAAACAGAATCAGTAACATGAGAATTAAAAAATTATTTTTTACACTTGCTGTTACACTGTTAGCTTCCATGAGCACACTCTCTGCTTCTGCAGCTGACTATGTGAAAGTAAGTGACAAAGATGGCAAAGACACTTACTTTGCTCTGTCTGAGAAACCTACTGTTACCTTCACTTCCACTGCCATGGTTTTGACTGCTGGAAGCCAAACAATAGAGTATCCTCTGACAGATTTCCGTGCTTTTGCCTTTGCTAATCAACCAACAGGTATTGGAACGCTGGATGTAGAAAGCAACAATGCTGTCTTTTCCTTTGGTAACTCCTTGAAGGGAGAAGGGCTGAAAGCAGGTAGTCAAGTAGCTGTTTACACAATCAACGGACAGTTGGTAGGTCGTGCAACCGTAAGCCAGAGTGGTTCTGTTGAGATTCCTCTCGACGGACAAACAGGCGTTTTTGTAGTTAAATCATTATCTAAGACATTTAAATTTATACGTAAATGAAAAAGATCTTTACTTTAGTAATCGTATCTTTCTTGAGTGCACTCGCAGTACAGGCGCAGTCATTAAAGGTAACAAAAACTGATGGTAGCGTTGTAACTTATAACGCATCAGATATTTCAAAGATTGAGTTCTTGCCAAGTGAAACCCCTTCACAACCAAAGTTGATACACGAGTATGCAGGCTATTTGACTGTAAAGAACAGAGTACTCGACAATGTTCGTTTTGACACAGGTGCTAAGATTAAGGTGTTGCAGGACGGTGGTAAGTTCCTTGCAGAGTTCTCCGATACTCAGTGGGGTACTGGTTCTTTCGTGATAACAATGAATAAGCACGCAATTAACGGTACTGGTAAGATGAAGATTGCTAACCCAAGAGCTGGTGGTGCAGTGGAGGAATATGATGCAACGATGAGTGGTTCGATGCGAGAAATAAAGATTTCAATCCCATCACTCATGGGTGGTACTGATATTACTTGGCATTATGCTGAGGCTTCAGCAGCATCAAAGGTGGCAGGAAACTATATTGGTACAACCGCTTTGAAGGTGGGTGATAGCTTTGGTCCATTCACTTCTGCTACTGTTGGCTATAAGATTACAGCTAATGAAGATGGTACTATCAACGTTACAGCTTCTGAAGAGAACTACACAGGGGTTACAATGATGGGTAACTTGACTTTAGGAACATATACCGTTAAGAATCTTGCTTATGACAAGGAATCTAACAGTTTTGTTCGTGATTATAGCAATGATGGTCTCAAAGTTCATTTCAAGGCTGTTGGGGGTATGCCAATAGATAACGAGTACTCATTCAAGGCTACAAGTAAGATGGTTGTAACGGTTGACGAGAGTGGAACGTTGACCATCAAGAATAATTATAGTCTTACACGTATGCCATTCCCAATCTCAGCAACTTATACTGGTAAGAAGGCTAAGTAAAACGTTATACGCTCATGCACAGAGTATTTCGCCCTATTTCTACCCTTGCAGGCTGTGCCATTATGTTAATGGTAACAGCCTGCAACGGCATTTTTGAAGATATATATGATGAGGCACCAGCCGCTGCAAGTGTGACAACGGAAGGTCAACTCCTTGTTAATGCCGCCAGTTGGAAGAACTGGTATTATGTTGACTTTGACTCTTTACAGATGTATATCGAGCGCAAAGACACTGCAGGACTGCTCAAGGCACAGACGAACTTCACGCATTATGCCATCCCAACAAATCTGACATCGGGTAGTGGTGATGGGAAAACGGGTATGTACACTTACTGGTTTGATGTCTTCGGAAAAGGTATCTCGGTAAATGAAAAGCGTGGTTTTACTGCTACTGATGCACAACCTGAACCACAGTCGTGGAGCATTGCCTTTCATCGTAACAATGTAAGGACGAATGGTGGTGCCGTACTTGAAACGAAGTACACCTCTTTGAATGAACTTCCAAAGAATAGTTCCTATTTCTTAGGAGCAACATTCCAAGAAGATGAATGGACAGAGAACGAGGTTTGGGAGGACCAGTCGCAGATGCTTATGAGTCTGATTGGCTGTCAAGGAATACGTATCAATAAGGTACTTTCCTCTTGGTTGAAAATCGAAATACCTCCAATGCCTCCTTCTTTTACCATGAATAGTCATGTGTTTATTGTTCGTCTGAAGAACAATAAGTATGCTGCTCTGCAGTTGGAGAACTATATTGGTGCTGATGGTACCAAATGTTGGTTAAGAATCAATTATAAATATCCATATTAAATAAAACATAAAACCTTTTCGTTAGTGGTTCTTTCAAAGAATAGAGATAAGGTTATGATATTTTTTTGATTGGTTATGAAACGAAAAACCATTATACTTTCAGTTCTTACCTGTCTGCTTCCTGCAACGATGTGGGCAGATGAATTGCCTGATTCCATTTATAAATGCTTAGAATTAGAGCAGGTAGTAGTAACGGGAACACGTACACCGAAGCTACTTGCCAATACCCCTGTGTTGACGAAACTCATCACATCTGATGATATTATGAAGACAGATGCTACCAATCTGCGTGATGTATTGCAGCAGGTAATACCGGGTATTGAGTTCTCATACGCCATGAATCAGCAGGTACATATGAACTTCTCTGGCTTTGGTGGACAGAGTATGTTGATTCTGGTTGACGGTGAACGCCTTGCTGGTGAAACGATGGACGATGTCGACTTCACTCGTATTGGTATGGATAATGTTGACCACATCGAGATTGTGAAAGGTGCTGCTTCAGCCCTTTATGGCTCTAATGCTGCTGGTGGAGTTATCAATATCATCACCAAGAAAAAGCCAAATCCATGCGCACTTAACCTTAACATGCGCTTTGGTCGCCACAACGAGCAACGTTATGGACTATCATGGCAATACGCAAGAGGCAAGTGGAACAACTTACTGACAGTAAATCGGAATAGTTCTGACAACTTCAATGTACACAATGGACCCAATCCAATCACACGAGTTGTCTCAACTATCTATGGTGATGCTGTTTGGAACTTTAAGGAACAACTCACTTTTAGGTTGAATGAAAAGCTTCGTCTGACAGGACGTGCAGGCTATTTCTATCGCCAGTTGGTGCGTACATCAGAAGTACCAGAGCGCTATCGTGACTTTTCGGGTGGTCTTCGTGGAACATGGACACCAGACCTTGTTAATAGTGTTGACTTCTCCTATGCTTTTGATCAGTATGATAAGTCAGACTATCAGCGCATCACTCGACTGGATATCCGTGACTATTCAAATGTACAGAACAGTCTTCGCTTGCTTTATAATCACACTTTTGAGGGGGAAAACGTCCTTTCTGTGGGTGCAGACTATATGCATGATTATCTCTTTAATACCAACTTGGGGGGGCGAATTCGTAAACAAGACTCTTTTGATGCCTTTGCACAATACGACTGGAACATCAGTCCGAAGTGGGAGGTTGTAGGTGCCTTGCGTTACGATTACTTCTCAGACGGACGCATCTCCCGACTGACTCCAAAGGTAAGTGCACGTTATCAGCCAGTACATAACTTGAATGTTCGTTTCAGTTATGGTATGGGTTTCCGTGCTCCTACATTGAAAGAGAAGTACTATAACTTTGATATGTCGGGTATATGGATAGTCGAAGGCAACCCTTCTTTGAAACCAGAAGTAAGCCAGAACTTTAATGCTTCGGTTGATTATACTAAGGGTCGCTATAACTTTACAGTAAGTGCTTATTGTAACAAGATTGAAAATAAGATTGCAACTGGTGCACCTTACTATAAGAATCCATCAGACATTATCCCACGTCTTCCTTACCTAAACTTGGACAACTATACGGTTAGTGGAGGAGAAGCAACGGCACAAGCACGTTGGACGAATGGTCTTACAGCTCGTTTAAGCTATGCTTATACCAATGAACGCTTGCCAAAAGACAAGAACAGTAACTCTGTAAACAATCAGTATATACCTGCTCGCAAACACTCTATGACAGGTCATATCGATTGGGATTATCAGTGGTTGAAGAACTATGGAACGAACATCGGATTAGATGGACGCTTCCTCTCAGCAGTCGACAATGAAGAGTTTGTTGATTACTATGACATCTCTAAGGGTATAAAAACAATACATTACCCCGCATACGCACTCTTCAAACTCTCTTTGGTGCAGCGCATCGGTAAGGGTGTGAAGGTAAGTGTAATCCTTGATAACATCTTTAATTATAAACCAGAATATTATTATTTGAACTGTCCATTGACTGATGGAACAAACTTAATGATTGGAATGTCAGTTGATGTTGATAAACTATTTTAAGCTCTCAATACCTTTTTAATTTATGGGAAAAAGTAAAATCTATTTATGGCGAACACTCGCCTCGTTTATCCTTGTGTTGTTCACGATGCCTTTGGGTCATGCTCTTATGATCATGATGGAAAAGACGATGACTCCAGAAGCCGTACATTATGCTGGCTTTACAATGGGATTCGTGGGATTGATAATGGTAATTATCGGTGTGTTTGTCAAAGGTGATACTCGTCAGACACTTTGGGGACTTATTGGTGGTCTGCTTTTTTGGACTGGATGGGTAGAGTTCCTCTTCCAATATTACGCTCATCGCTTTGGCGTACAACCAGAGATTGAAAATGGAGAGATTGTGACAAAGCCAGAATATCTGATTCTTCCAGCTTCTTTTGGTTTCTGGATGATGATGATGACAATGTATATCTTCAGTACGCGCAATGGTTGTAACTTTATCACATGGATTCAGAAACGGCTTTTCGGAAAGCGTAAGAATGAGATTGCTTTCCAACCAATGACACGCCATACATCTATTGTCACCTTTATGGAGGTGAACATGATTCTTTGGGCTTCTTACCTCTTACTGATGTTCTGTTACGATAAGAACTTCCTTGGCGATCATCACCCAGTAACCTTCTTGGTAGGTATTGGCTGTTTCTTCGGTGCACTTTATATGTTGAAAAAGCAGCTTTATATTGCTTCATGGGGTGCTAATATCCGTATGGCAATCGCAACGGTGATTGTTTTCTGGACTCCAGTAGAGATTCTCGGACGTATTAATTTCTTTAAGGAGTTCTGGGTTCACCCACAAGAATATGCCGTACAGCTACTTTGTATCTTGGCAGCTTTCATCTTACTGATGGGTTATATGTGGCTGAAAGGGTCTAAGAAGAAAACAAAACAGTAAGTAGGCATAAAGGCTTTTACAGAAGAAATAACATAACGTAGCCTATTCATTGAAGGTGTTACGTATACATCTAAGATTACTTGTTAGCAGCTTTAATGTTGCCGGCAAGTAATCTTTTTCGTTTATATAGATGATCTTAAACAGTTGATAAGTTTCTGTTAGGAAGGATTTTATATTATTGGTGTCCGATAAAACTTTTTTTGCGTTCATATCTTTTTAATTCAGAATAATAAAAAAAACGGGCTGATTGTTTTGCACATTCAGCCCTTCTTATTTCCTTTGTAGTTGTCAAAATAAAACAATGAAATAAGATGAACAAAAGTACACATTTTATCGGACAGCCACTATATGTTCAACTGTTAAACTATTTTAATCGTGATAAAATTCTCTCTCTGAGCCAAGCTCAGGGAGGTGAACACTATATAAAGAAGTTTGATGCATGGCATCATCTTGTCGTCATGCTTTATGCAGTAATGATGCGTTTAGACTCTCTGCGTGAGATAAAGGCCTCTCTCTTTGCTAATGTTAATCGCTTTAATCATCTTGGTTTAAAGCATTTTCCTTGTCGAAGTACCTTGTCAGATGCAAACAAACGCCGAGATTCCGAGATATTCGGTTCGATCTATATGAACTTATATGAGAAATATCGCCATGAACTTTACTCGGACAGCCGAAATTGTGGACAGCCCAAATGGCTGAAGAATCTAAAGATAATAGATTCTACGACAATCAGTCTGTTTTCTAACCTGGTCTTTAAAGGAGTAGGACGTAATCCCAAAACTGGTAAGAAGAAGGGTGGAATAAAAGTACATACAGAGATATTTGCCAATGAGAATGTTCCAAGCGATATCAAGTTCACATCTGCAGCTAGTCATGATCAATTTGCACTTATCCCAGAACGATACGCCAATGAGGAACTGATTGCTTTTGACAGAGCCTATATAAACTATGAAAAGTTCTCTGAACTGACTCAAAGAGGCGTTATATATGTAACTAAGATGAAAAATAATCTTAGCTTTGAAAGGATTGCTGATACGGATTACCAGATGACTACAGATTATGGAGTTGTACGCGTAGAAACCATTCTCTTCCATAAGCATACAAAGGAAAAAGATATTTACCATAAAGCAAGAAAAATCACATATCAGGATAAGACCAAGAAAGGGAAAATCAGATTCATATCACTGCTGACCAATGATTTTCAGATGTCGGCAGAAGATATTATAGCTATCTATAAGAGACGATGGCAAATAGAAACCTTATTTAAACAAATAAAACAGAATTTCCCGCTAAGATACTTCTATGGAGAGAGTGCGAATGCTATAAAAATACAAATATGGATTACGCTTATAGCCAATCTGCTTATAACCCTAGTGAAGAACAAAATAAAGAGACCTTGGAGCTTCTCAGGCTTGGCAACAATGATAAGAATTTTACTTATGAGTTATGTCGCAATACAAAGTTTCTTTGAGCAGCCACATAGAGACTGGGATAGATTGATTACCCAAGTAAAAGCCCCACCAGAAGAGTTGTCATTATTCTAGGGGGCTTGGAATTTGAAATTAGAACTAATCATGCCTATTTCAGCAGGATTGAGAGAGGATATTGCAGTATATGGAGGTTTTATCGGACAGCAATAATTTTATATGTGCCTTGTACAGAAAATGTAATCTTGTGTGAGTAAGTCATTGATGTTTATGAATTATAATAACGTTATAAATTGGTTCTTCTTACCGTTTTTGATTGTTGTGTTGATGCTCCGCACGTATGGTGCTAAGGCTTCGCACATGTGATGCGGAATACTAACACCAATGGTGCGAAGGGCTGAATATAAAAGCGTCAATTACAGCAAGAGGTTCTATTTACTTAATTTGGGGAGCACATCAGATGTCAAAAAGTAGATAAAACTTATTTGAAGATAAGATAGTATTTCTTTCAAAGAAAATGGGTTTAGTAGAGATAATGTGCATAGCAAAGGCATCTAAAATAGATTAAGGTATGTAGTCTTGTCAGTCTTTGGCAGTTTCTTCTTTGTTTTATCGCTTTTTTTTAGTATTTTTGTAGCTGCAATATAATTAAAAACAATGAATAAATTATTTTTATCCCTTTGTTTGCTGTTAGTAAGCTTTGCAGCGTCTGCACAAGACCGTCTGCCTAAAGTAATGCTCAAAGACATAGAAGGGAAAACCGTACAAACCGACACTATTTCTAATAATGGTAAGCCCCTTATTATAGCTTTCTTTGCTACTTGGTGCAAGCCTTGTAATCGTGAACTCACAAGTATTGATGAGGTCTATGATGATTGGCAGCAAGAAACGGGTGTTCGACTCGTTGCTGTGTCTATCGATCAGGCGCAGAATGTCAATAAGGTAAAGCCTATGGTCGACCAGAATGGCTGGCGTTATGATGTTTTGCTCGACCCTAATGGTGAGTTTCGTCGCTCGTTAGGTATTCAGTCTGTGCCTTATACCGTGTTGCTTGACGGACAGGGTAAGATTGTTTATAAGCACAACGGCTATACTGATGGTGCTGAAGTAGAGCTATATAAAAAGGTGAAAGAAGCGGCAGGTAAGTAATTCTATGAAGAAATTGATGATGATAGGACTGCTCATTGGTATGAGTAGTATATCTCTTTGTGCACAAGAGGAGTCCGATAAATTACGCCTTTCTGGAAGTCTTCAGAGCGATATGCTGTTAGCTCAAAAGGACAGTACGATAGGTGCTGAGGCTACAGATGGTCGTTTTCTGACAAATACTTATCTCGACTTGAAGTTATCGAGTCGTTATGTTGAGGCTGGTGCACGACTGGAGTATTTGGAACATCCGCTTCCAGGATACGAGAGTGACTTTAAGGGTTGGGGTGTTCCTTACGCTTATCTGAAAGGTCGTTACAAGAATGCGGAACTTACCTTGGGTAGTTTCTATGAGCAGTTTGGCTCTGGTTTCATCCTCCGTTCGTACGAAGAACGTAGCTTGGGAATTGATAATTCTCTGCAAGGTGCACGATTGAACTATCGCCCTTGGGCAGGTGTTGCAGTGAAGGTGCTTACAGGTCGTCAGCGTAGATATTGGAATCATAATAAGAGTTGGATGATAGGTGCTGATGTAGAATGGAATATTGACGAGTTGTTTAAAACTCTCCAACAGCGTAATACATATATTACCTTAGGTGCTTCCTATCTTAATAAACATGAGAGAGACGAGGTGATAATGGTTGATCCAACTCATCGTTTGCATCTTCCGCTTAATGTTAATGCCTTCGATGTACGTTTGCGTGTGCAACATCGAGCTTTTAATGTATTGGCAGAGATGGCAATGAAGTCGCAAGATCCCTCTCATGATAATGGTTACATCTATCGTAATGGTTACGTTGCAATGCTTTCGGGTTCCTATTCGAAGCGCGGAATGAGTCTGCTTCTGCAGGCAAAACGCAGTACGAATATGGGCTTCCGCAGCCGTAGAGGAATGGAAGGAATCTCTTCTTTTGTTAATCATCTACCCCCATTTACGATGGAGCATACCTATACATTGGCTGCTCTCTATCCTTACGCGACACGCCCTGATGGTGAGTGGGCTTATCAGGCAGCTGCTGCCTATACCTTCCCAAAGGGTTCACCGATAGGTGGAAAGTATGGTACGACCGCGAAAGTAAACTTCTCACACGTTCATTCTGTGCGGAAGAATGGTTCTGGAGAAATCGGAACAGATGGCTATGGTAGTCCGTTTTGGGCGTGGGGGGACGCTACCTATTATCAAGATATTGATGTACAGTTGGAAAAGCGACTCGCTAAGGATACGAAACTCAATCTGATGTATATGTATCAACGTTACAATCAGATGCTACTCGAAGGACATGGAGGAATGCTTAATTCGCATATCTTTGTGGCAGATGTCAAACAGAAGCTTTCGCCTAACACAACGTTGCGTGTAGAGGCACAGTATCTTGCATCGAAAGATGGTGATAAAGATTGGTTATTTGGATTGGGTGAACTGTCGCTTGCACCACATTGGATGTTCACATTGAGCGACCTTTATAATGTTGGTAATACTCGGGTGCATTACTACCAAGGTTATGTAACCTATAGCGGTGGGGCACATCGCTTGCAATTAGGCTACGGTCGTACACGTGCAGGCTTCAACTGTTCGGGTGGTATATGTCGTTATATCCCAGCAACAAAGGGCTTGACACTCTCTTATAATTATAACTTCTGATAAGAAATGAAAAGTTTTTATATATCTCTTTTAGCTGCAGTTGCTTTTTTAACAGGCTGCGATTCGGTTGGTTCTGACGAACGACTGATAGAGGTTCCAGCTGCTACTGTTCAGCGTAATGTACTGATAGAGGATTTTACGGGACAGCGTTGTATCTTTTGTCCTGATGCTGCAGAGGCTATTGCACAGCAACAAAAGCTTTATGGTGCAGACAAATTGATTACTGTTGCTTTCCATGCAGGACCGCTTGCAATCAAGAGTGGGACTGGATTCGTTGGTTTGCGCACCGATGTGGGTGATGTCTATTATAAGCATTGGTCAGTTCCAAATGTGCCAAAAGCCATTATCAATCGTCGTGGAGGTGTACTTTCCAAAGATACTTGGGCTGGACGTATCTATGATGAGTTTGCTCAGACGACAACAGTTAGTATTGAACTTAAAAGTCAGTATGATGCTTCTACACGTCAGATGGAGATAGAAACCGATTTGAAGACCTTGTCTGAAGATGTGAAGGGACGGCTACAACTGTGGTTGGTTGAGGATAACATCGTTGCCCCACAGATGTTCCCAAACAATAAAGTGGATAAGGAATATGTGCATAATCATGTCTTTCGCGCTGCTATTAATGGGGAATGGGGCACAGAGTTAACGCTCTCTACGAAGAATGTTCATAAGGAGAAAACGACTTACACACTCCCTGACGGAGTTGTACCAAAGAATGCATGGATAGTAGGTTTTTTCTACAATGATAGCGGAGTCTTGCAGGCTGTGCGCCAAAAGGTTTCGCTTTAATAAACGAATGATAATCAATTACGAATAAATATAAATAAATAAGAAAATGAAATTACGTTTACTCGTGTTTATTGGTCTGATGACTAATCTTTTAGTTAGTGCACAAGCACAGACAAGTTCTAATGATGTTGTGTTCCTTGATGAACAAGGTAGAGTTATTCCTAACGGCACTGTTGTTGTCTTGAATAAGGCAGTTACAACAGAATTTCCTTTTGAAGGGTTTGAAATTGCAGGAAAGGTGTTTATTCAGAATAAGACTGATAAACCCCAGAATGTTTCTCTTTCCTATACTATTAACGAAATAGATGAAGGTGAAGTGAAGGTTTGTGCGTATGAAAATTGTACTATTAATCCAGATCCAGGAACTTATGAAGTAGGCACTAAACTCTTGTCTATAGGTCTTGAAAAAGAAACAGTTGAGATAGAACATACGTATGGTAAAAGAGAGAATTGTACAATTACGCTGAAACTTAAAGTAAAAGAACTCGGTTCTGATAAAGAGAAGGAGGGCCCATCAATTACTGTTAAGTTTGATACTAATGCAGCAGGTATTGCTTCGGTAGCGTCACAGAAGGGTGTTACTTACGATGTTTACAATACTCAGGGTGTGTTGTTGCATAAGCAACTTACGTCTTTGACAAATCTCCCTAAGGGCGTTTACATTGTGAAGCAGACGGGCGTTGCCTATACAAAAAAGTATGTTATTCGTTAAGCATATAATTTATTAATCTATAACTTGATATGTTACATAAGTTTTATACATTGTTTATTGCGCTTATTGCAGTCTTTTGTTGTGCTGTGAATGTAAAGGCGGATGGTTATACGCTTATTCCTTCTACAGGGCAGAAAGTATATGTTCCTATCACAGCAAAGAGTGCAAAAGGTAAACTATTGATTACCAATTACGGTAGAACTGCTATTCGTGACTTCGATTATACACTTTCTTTCAATGGCAAGGAGCTGATGTCGAAGAATTATGTCCTTACAAATCCATTGAACCGCATGGAGGGAACAACGATAGAAATTGATATCCCTCCTCATACACAGGTTTCAGAAACCGACCTTTTGTTTACAATTACAAAGGTAAATGGAGAGTTGAATAGTGCTACTTTCAACTATGCTACGCTTCCGAGAGTAACTGTTACAAAGGTGCCTCATAGAAAAGTTGTAGTTGAAGAATACACTGGAATGTGGTGTGGATTTTGTCCGCGTGGTATTGCACTTATGGAGAATTTGGCACGTAAATATGGTGAAGACTTCATTGGTATTGCTATCCATACTGGAGGTAGAGCTGATCCACTAACTTGTACGGACTATGCATGGAAAGCTACAGATTACAGAAGTCGCCCTTCACTTGATATGAATAGAAACCTTTTACTGGGTTATTTCAAAGCACAAACTGAGTTTGAAGAGGAACGCTCAAAAGGAGCGGATATGGACATTACCGTATCAGCTGTATGGGATAAGGAAAAGAACAATATTACTGTAACTCCCTGTGTCACTTTCTGTGTGAATCGAGATGAAGCCCCTTATGGCTTTGCTTATGTGCTGACGGAAGATGGTATGTCTAATCCTAACTGGGTACAATACAACAATTATTCAGGTAGTACGGATGATCGTGGTATCACAAAAGAATTTGATTATTTTATAGATGCTCCTCGAGATATTCGTAATCTTGAAAATAACTTTGTTGCTATTGCAGCAGAAGGAGTAAAAGCTCCTTTGACAGGCTATATCAAGACTCCGATTAAGGCAGACGAACCCCAGAGCCATACATATATCTTTAAGAATATTTCTAATAAGAAGATAATACAAGACAAGTCGAAGTTGAAAGTCTGCGTTCTGCTGATTAATAAGACTACTGGGCGCATTGAGAATGCTGCCAAGTGTACGATTTCTGAGCCAAATACTACTGCAATCTCTTCTTTGTCACAGGGAGAAGGACAGGTTGTAGAGACAGCACGTTATACACTTGATGGTCGTCGTATTACAACTCCACAAAAGGGTGTTAACATTGTGAAGTACAGTGATGGCCGTGTTAGTAAAGAGGTGGTGACACAATAATGTCATCCTGACCTTATATTTATTTGTATTATGAACAGAAAATTGACTGATTTGTATCAGCATAAGGCAGAAGAGACGAGCAAAACGCTCGTCTCTCTCCGTAACCGTAGTCGTTTTTTTATCCTGACAGAAATCGGTTCTTTTTTGATAGCTATTGGTTTTGTAGTTCTCTACACCTTATTGGATAATGCAGCTTGGACACTTTTCTGTGCCTTAGCTGCATTATTGTTTTATCTTTACATTCGTCATCGTGACGTTTTGAACGACCGAAAGATAAAGAAAGGGGAGGCTTTATTGCTGGTCTACCAAAACGAGATAGCCTATCAGAAAGGCGACTACTCAGGCTTTGAAGCTGGCGAGCAATATGTCAGTCCGCAACATTCTTATACCTTCGATATGGATGTCTTTGGTATAGGTTCTCTGTTTCAAAGGATGAACCGCACTATCTCAACTGGTGGTAGTGACCAGTTGGCAGCCTGTCTGTCTACGGAGTGGGGAGGTGCGAAGAGGGAAGAACTTGTTGGGCAAATACGTCAACGAATGGTTTCCATAGACGAGTTGGGTAAGGAGGAAACTTTCCTTTCTGAATTTAAGTCTTTGGGCGTAAAGGGGCGTATTAATACAGAAGAGGTTTTGAAGGCATTGACGGATATTCATTACCAAAGCTTTCCAAAGTTCTTCCATAGCTCTCTTTTACGTTATTTCTGTTATGCCAATTTACTTAGTTTCTATGTGAGTATTGTGCTTTCCATTGTGGGATTGGTTCCTTTTCTATTACCTGTATGGTGGGGAATATTTAACTTTATGTTCTCTTTCCTTTGTGGGCATAAGCACATGCGTGTCATTTCTGAGCTGATAGCAAAGGTACACACACAGGTAGATGGTTACTTGCAAGTATTGAAGTTGATTAACACGACTGATTTTAAGTCGGCTGAACTTCAAACGTTGAAAGAAAAATTTTCAGGTGCGGAAGAATCTTTTGAGCAGTTAGAACTTATCTTACAAAAGATTGATAACAGAAGTAACGAGGTTGGAGTCTTTGTCTTCAATAGCTTTGCTTTGATTGACATTACTATCGTAAGACTCTTCCTCCGCTGGCAGCATACGTATGAACAGCGTACGAACGAGTGGATTGATAGTCTGAATCTCTTTGATGCTTTGGTGTCAATGGGTAACTTCCGATTGAATGAAGATAGGGCTGTACAGGCAGAGATCAGCGAGGAGAATAAGGTGGTTTATGAAGCGAAAGACCTTTATCATCCCTTCCTTGGCGAGAAGGCTGTGGCAAATGATTTTGATATCCTCGACCATGAATATTATATTATTACGGGTGCGAATATGGCAGGTAAGAGTACATTCTTACGCTCCTTGGGTATAAATTACCTCTTGGCGATGAATGGTTTGCCTGTCTTTGCTAAGCAGTTGAAGGTCTCAGTATTCCATCTCTTTACGAGTATGCGCACGACGGACGACCTTACGCATGGCATCTCTTATTTCAATGCTGAGTTGCTTCGTTTGAAGAAGTTGTTAGGCTCGTTGCGTGATGATGTACCAAGTCTGATTATTTTGGACGAGATTTTGAAGGGAACAAATTCTCTCGATAAGTTGAATGGCTCTCGTCTTTTCTTGCAGTATATTGCCGAACGCAATGTAACAGGCGTTATTGCTACTCACGACCTTGAGCTTTCAAAGATGGAAGAGGTATATGCCGGACGTTTTCATAACTATTGTTTTGAAATAGAATTAGGCGAGAATATCACTTATTCTTATAAGATAACGAAAGGGGTGGCACGCAATCAGAATGCGACATTCTTGTTGAAAGGAATCTTAAACCCCAATCGTATTTGAGTGATAACCCTTTCAGATTGTAGTTTAAACGCTTGTTTGTTTAGAAATTTATTTACAATCCAATAGCCGTTTTTACCTTATTTTTAGGGTAAAAACGGCTATTTTTGTTGCTCTTGTAAGTATCATGTATTCAATTAGTTACAAAACAGTAAAATTAAAGGTGCTTAATTGGACTTCAAAAGGGCGTTAGTTAGACTCCCAAAGGGCACTTTTTGCAAGCCAATTAGGCGTCTTTTAGGGGCCAAAAGAGCATGTGTTAGTTTTGAACTGTGTAAAAATAGTTTACAATACGGCTAATAGGCAGATGAGTTGTTTGTAGAAGATATCCTCTTAATTCATGTTCTCTGGTGAGAGGATAAAGCGTTCAATGACGTGTGCAACACCATCTTCTTCATTTGATAAAGTAACGAAGTCAGCTTCACTTTGAATGTCTTTTGCAGCGTTTGCCATAGCAATGCCAAGTCCGGCAAAGCGAATCATGCTAAGGTCGTTATAACCATCGCCACAGGCAATAACCTCTTCACGGCTGATACGGAGCGATGAGATAAGACGGTCGAGAGAGCGCGCCTTGTCGATACCGAGTGGTACACATTCAAGGAAGAAATCGGCAGAACGATAGACATCCATCTTCCCTTCCAACTCTTTGGCTAATCTTATCTCCAACTCGTGGAGAGGGGTAGGGTCGCCAACAATCAAACATTTATTGATAGGATAGACCAACTGATTGAGGAAGTCGTCATATTGCATGACGGGCATCTTATTGATAAAAGCCTCGTGTTGTACGTATTCGTCATCTTTATTAGTAGCAGCAATACCCTCACCTTGATAGGTTAGAATTTCCATTCCAGCTTTTTTGGCTCCTTGAAAGAGGATAGGTACAAGCTGTTCGTCCAATTTCTGTTCAAAAAGAACTTCGTTCTTGGTGCAATCGATAATTTTTCCTCCGTTGAAAGCAAGGATATACCCACGATTTCCTTTTAGTTTCAATTCCTCAGCTAAAGGAACGATACCATAAGTAGGGCGGCCAGATGCCAATACGACATGTACCCCAGCAGCTTGTGCTTGCATGAGAGCTTGTTTGGTACGTGGGGTAATCTCCTTCTTATTATTGGTTAGCGTGCCATCCAGATCGAGCACAATCATCTTATACCTCATGTTGTTTATCTTCTTATTTCTTTGTAGTTCCCATTATGGATAACGACTTATAATTATCGAAAACCATTAATCCTTGTGCAAAGGTACGGCTTTTTATGGACTAAAGGTTGTGTTTGCCTTGATATAAAATGATAAGTATGAAAAAGTTTTGATGTGATACAATAAATCGCAAACGTTTACGTGAAGGATTAACTTTCCTTTGGGTCTTTATCGTAGGTCTATTTGCTGGTGGTGCGCTTGCATTAGTTGTTTGGCGTGTTATTGAACCATCAGAGAAGTAATTCAGTTTATCATTGAAATAAGAAATTAGGCTTATTAGGCTATTATGTCTAATAAGTCAATTCGCTTTTATTCTGAAAACATTGCAGTTTATCACGGAATTTAACATTTTGCGCTTATTAAATATGTGTGATGTTTTGGCTATCAGAAAATAAAACCGTACTTTTGCAATTGTAAATAGGTATAGATTTATTAATTTTAAAAGATAAAAGAAATTATGGTAGATTACAAGAAATTAGGTCTCGTGAACACTCGTGAGATGTTCAAGAGAGCAATTGACGGCGGTTACGCTATCCCAGCATTCAACTTCAATAACCTTGAGCAGCTTCAGGCTATCATCAAGGCTTCTTCTGATTTGAAGTCACCAGTTATCCTTCAGGTTTCTAAGGGTGCTCGTAAGTATGCTAACCAGACTCTTCTCCGTTACCTCGCTGAGGGTGCAGTAGAGTATGCAAAGGAGTTGGGTTGCCATCATCCTGAGATTGTTCTTCACCTTGATCACGGTGATAGCTTCGAGACTTGCAAGAGCTGTGTAGACTTTGGCTTCTCTTCTGTAATGATTGATGGTTCTGCTCTTCCTTACGAAGAGAATATCGCTTTGACTAAGAAGGTTGTTGAGTATGCTCATCAGTTTGACGTAACTGTTGAGGCTGAACTCGGTGTTCTCGCTGGTGTTGAGGATGATGTAGTAGCTGAGGTTTCTCACTACACAAAGCCAGAGGAGGTTGTTGACTTCGCTACTCGTACAGGTTGCGACTCTTTGGCTATCTCAATCGGTACTTCTCACGGTGCTTACAAGTTCACTCCAGAGCAGTGTACACGTGATCCAAAGACAGGTCGCCTCATCCCTCCTCCATTGGCTTTCGACGTTCTCGCAGCTATCGAGAAGCAGCTCCCAGGCTTCCCAATCGTTCTCCATGGTTCTTCTTCAGTTCCTCAGGAGTATGTTGATATCATCAACGAACATGGTGGTAAGTTGCCTAACGCTGTTGGTATTCCAGAGGAGCAGCTTCGTCAGGCTGCTAAGAGTGCTGTTTGCAAGATTAACATTGATTCTGACTCTCGTCTTGCATTCACCGCAGGTGTTCGCCAGACATTTGATGAGCATCCAGAGTACTTCGATCCACGCCAGTACTGTGGTAAGGCTCGTGAGTACATGGAGGATCTTTACAAGCACAAGATTACAGACGTTCTTGGTTCTGAGAACAAGCTTGCTAACCTCGACTAATTATTTGTTGAGGTCGGCTTGACTAAATAAAACATTAGCGGCAGCTTCCTTTTGGGAACTGCCGCTTTTCTTTTGTGTTGTTTTCTACGAGGCAGTGCCTCGTAGGCTATGACAGGGGAAACAAGAAGCCCCGCATGGAAAGAACCATGCGGGGCTGTTGCTTATACTTGGATGGCTTTATTACCTATCAACAATAGCTGGAATGGGATGACTCTATCAATCGTCCAAAAGCTTGAAAGCTTTAGGGAGATAGTTGATAATGTCTCCTGCAACAAGGCTTTCCTTACCTAATTCTTTCGCTGCTAAGTCGCCAGCAAGACCATGGAGGTACATTCCAACCATACAAGCGTTCTGTTGGTGATAACCACGAGCAAGGAGGGCTGTGATGATACCAGTGAGAACATCACCACTACCAGCTGTTGCCATGCCACTGTTACCTGTTGAGTTAAAGATAACGTTGCCATTAGGTAGGCAGAGTGCGCTGTTGTGTCCCTTCAATATGATATAAGCTTGTAAGGACTTTGCCAATTCTCTTGCACGATGAAGACGCTCATAGTCAGCATTGGCAGGAGAGCCTGTAAGACGGTCGAGTTCTTTTGCGTGAGGCGTCATAATGATTCCCTTTGGTAGTTGTTGCATCCATGCACGATGGCTTGCAAGAATATTCAAGGCATCAGCATCGGCAACAATAGGACATTGTGCGCGTCTTATCTGGGCTATCATCGCAATGGCAGTAGGCTCCTGTCTGCCTAATCCTGGACCTATTGCAAGTGCGTCGAAATCATCTGTATCAACTGCTTCGGTAAAGGCTGTCTCCTCATGGTCCATTTGTAAGATAGCTTCAGGAACAGATATCTGCATGATATCGTAGTTCTTTTTAGGAGTATGCACCGTAACCTTACCCACACCGCTGCGTAGACAGGCACGAGTTGCAAGGATAGCTGCTCCCGACATGCCGTAGCTACCTGCGATGATAAGTGCATTGCCCATATCACCTTTGTGTGAGAAGTCATCACGATGGAGTAAACGCGAACGAATGTCGTTCTCTTCTAATAGGTAATATTGTGCTTCTGTCTTCTGAATAAACTCCTGATTCAGACGGATATCAAGCACCTTTAGCCTACCAATAAACTGCTGTGCGTCAGCGAAAAGGAAGGATAATTTGCGTTCATGGAGGGTTAATGTGAGGGTAGCGTGAATGATATTCGCACGTACGTTATATGTATTGTCCTCCGCCATCAAACCAGATGGAACGTCAATACTCACAATCTTAGCAGGACTTTGATTGATATATTTCACTAATGAGGCAAAACCACCAGCCAATGGTTTGTTGAGTCCAGAGCCAAACAAACCATCAATCACTAATGTGTCTGCGGTTAATTCAGGTGGGTCAAACTTCGCAGTGATTTCTGTAAAATCCTTTGCATGCTTGCTATCGAGCAAACGTTGGCGGTTTGTTACACAGTCTTCTGATAGATGATTGGTGATATTGAAGAGGTAAGTACTAACTTTGTATCCCTCATTTATCAGCAAACGTGCCACAGCAAGAGCATCGCCACCATTGTTGCCAGGTCCTGCAAAGACAACAATTGGCGTATGTGTCGACCACTCCTCAGTGATAGCACGAGTAATGGCTTTTGCAGCACGTTCCATCAAATCAATAGACTTGATTGGTTCGTGTTCTATAGTGTATCTGTCCAGTTCGTGAATCTGGGCACTTGTAAATATCTTCATAACGATGGCAAATTTACAAAATAAATGCGGATAGTTTGGTATTATTTTCGTAATTTTGCGCTAAATTATAAATAATGAAGAATGAGTCGAGTAACAATTAAGGACAAAACGTTTGAGACTTCTATTCCTGAAGCCGAGATTTTGGAAAGAGTAAAGCAGGTAGCTGATCGTATAAACAAGGATTTTGAAGGTAAGACTCCGCTCTTTCTTGCGGTGCTGAACGGTTCGTTTATGTATGCTTCTGACTTAATGAAGCATATCACTATCCCATGTGAGATATCCTTTGTTAAGTTGGCTTCTTACCAAGGTGTTACTTCAACGGGTACGATTAAGGAGATTATCGGTTTGAACGAAGATATCCGTGGTAGAGAAGTTATCATTGTAGAGGATATTGTTGATACAGGTGCAACTATGAAGCGTATGCTCGAAACGCTTGGTACACGCGAGCCTGCTGGTCTGCATATTACAACCTTACTGTTGAAGCCTGGTAAGCTTACTGTTCCTTTGAACATTGAGTATGCAGCAATGGAGATTCCAAATGACTTCATTGTTGGCTATGGACTTGACTATGACCAGGAGGGTCGTAACTTGAGAGATATTTATACTTTAGTACAAGAATAATGAAGAATATTGTAATTTTTGGTGCGCCAGGTGCTGGTAAAGGTACTCAGAGCGACAAGATGATTGAGAAGTATGGCTTCGGTCATATCTCAACAGGTGACGTACTTCGTAATGAAATTAAGAATGGTACAGAACTTGGTAAGACAGCAAAAGGATACATTGACAATGGTCAGCTCATTCCTGATGAGTTGATGATTGATATTCTTGCAAGCGTATACGATAGCTTTGGCAAGGAGCATAAGGGTGTTATCTTCGATGGTTTCCCACGTACAATCCCACAAGCAGAGGCTTTGAAGAAGATGTTGGCTGAGCGTGGTCACAATGTGGCAGCTATGGTTGAGCTCTTTGTTCCAGAGGATGAGTTGATGAAGCGTCTGCTCCTCCGTGGTCAGCAGAGCGGTCGTTCTGATGACAACGAGGAAACAATCAAGAAGCGCCTCAATGTTTACAACAACCAGACTTCTCCATTAATTGATTGGTATAAGGGTGAGAATATTCACCACCATGTTGAGGGTCTTGGTACTGTAGAAGATATTTTCGCACGTATTGAGTCTGTTATTGATGCTCTGTAGACCTTTGACCTTTGAGGTTTGAACTTTGAACTTTATGATTTGTACCGTATGTTGGAGAGAAAAATCGTAGAGAATGATATCTATATCTTATCAAAAAGTTTTGCACTAAGGGTTGTACGGTTATATAAATACCTGACAGATGAGCATAAGGAGTATGTCCTGTCAAAGCAACTTCTGCGTTCTGGGACGAGTATTGGGGCTAATGTTCATGAAGGAAAGAACGAACAAAGTCGTGCAGACTTCTGTAGTAAGATGAATATCGCTTTGAAAGAAGCAACAGAGTCAAACTATTGGATTGATTTATTAAGGGAAGCAGAATATATTAGTGAGAGTGAGTATAAATCTTTATCAGACGATTGTCATAAGATTCAAGCGGTCTTGACAAAAATAGTTAAGGCAACTCGTTCTTCTCTTAATCAATAATATTTCAAGTTACAGTACAAATCATAAAGGTCAAAGTTCAAAATTCAAAGTTTAAAGATGGAAAGTAATTTTGTTGATTATGTAAAGATATACTGCCGCTCTGGTAAGGGTGGTAGAGGTTCCATGCACCTTCGTCATGTGAAGTATAACCCTAATGGCGGACCAGATGGTGGCGATGGTGGTAAGGGTGGAAGTGTTTACTTGCGTGGTAACCACAATTATTGGACGCTGTTGCACTTGAAGTTTCAGCGTCATATCTATGCTGAGCATGGAGGTAATGGCGGTCGTGATAAGTGTCATGGTACAGATGGTAAGGATATTTATATTGATGTTCCTTGTGGTACTGTTGCCTATGATGCCGAAACTGGCAAGTATGTTTGTGATGTCATGCATGACGGACAGACGGTGTTACTGCTGAAAGGTGGACGTGGTGGATTGGGCAATTTCCAGTTCCGTACAGCTACGAATCAGGCTCCACGCTATGCACAACCAGGTGAACCAATGCAGGAGATGACTGTTATTCTTGAGTTGAAGCTGTTAGCTGATGTCGGTTTGGTGGGCTTCCCAAATGCAGGTAAGTCTACTTTGCTGTCTTCTCTCTCAAGTGCAAAGCCAAAGATAGCCAACTATCCTTTCACAACGATGGAACCATCGTTAGGTATTGTCAGCTATCGTGATAACCAAAGTTTCGTTATGGCTGATATTCCAGGTATCATCGAAGGAGCCAGTGAAGGTAAGGGACTCGGCTTGCGTTTCCTCCGTCATATCGAACGAAACTCCCTTCTGCTCTTTATGGTACCAGGAGACACCGACGATATCAAGCGTGAATACGAGGTGTTACTAAATGAGTTACAGCAGTTTAATCCAGAGATGCTCGACAAACATCGTGTCTTAGCGGTAACGAAGAGCGACCTTCTTGATGATGAGCTCATTGAGATGCTGCGTGAAACGTTGCCAACAGACCTTCCTGTTGTTTTCATATCAGCTGTTACAGGACAGGGAATTGATGATTTAAAGGATATTCTTTGGAAAGAACTTAATGCAGAAAGTAATAAGCTGCAAAGTATTCTTTCAGAAGATACACTTGTTCATCGTGACAAGGATATGTCGCGTTTTGCTGCCGAGTTAGCGGCTGAGGACGCTGATATTGATGATGTTGAAGAGGTGGGTATAGACGAATTGGATGAGGTAGAAGACCTTGAAGATTTTGAATATACGAATGATTAAGCCTGTTCTACATTACTTTAATCTTGCCGACGAGGTAGTCAGCTTTAGCACTACCCGTCATGGCGGAGTTAGCAAGGGAAAGCTTGCTACACTCAACATCAACCCTCATCGGGGTGATGAACCGTCTGCTGTAGACGAGAATCTGCAGGCTGTAGCAGCTGAGATTGGTGTTCAGGCGGATAAGGTTATTCGTCTACATCAGATACACGAGACACATTGTCTGACCGTGACGGATGCGTTTTTTCGTCTTTCAGTCGCTGAACAGTACGAGATGGAAGAAGGGAAAGATGCTGTCGTTACCGATTGTCGTAACGTCTGCATCGGTGTTCATACTGCTGATTGTGTTCCTGTTCTTTTTTATGACCCTGTTCATCATGTCATTGGTGCAGCCCATGCTGGTTGGCGTGGTACGGTGCAGCGTATCGCACAGCACACACTTCGCAAGATGACAGAACTATATGGTACCGACCCAAAAGAACTCAAGGCGGTTGTTGGTCCTTGTATTTCGCTGAAGAACTTTGAGGTAGGTCAGGAGGTTTATGATGCTTTTTCGGCTGCAGGTTTTCCTATGGAACGCATTGCACGTATGTATGAGAAATGGCATATCAACCTTCCGCTCTGCAATCAACTTCAATTAGAAGAACTTGGTGTGCCAGCAGCTAATATTCTTCAGTCTGGTATTTGCACCTATGATAATGCTTCCGACTTCTTCTCAGCACGTATTCTTAAAGAAGGATTCGGTACTATTTACACAGGTATTGCCTTGAAATAGATACCCATTCCATGGTTATTACGGAATTATTTTCACGTAAATAAATATTTCTTGTCGTGAAAATAAATATTTCCTTTCATGAAAATAAATCTTTTTTTTCATGAATATAATTCGAACAAGTCGTTCTTTACAATGATTTTATACCTTCTATTTGGAAGGTAATAAGATGAAGAAAAGAGATTGAAAAGCATGTTTTTATCAATAATTTAGTATCTTTGTTGTCTTCGAAGGCGTTTATTCCATGCAAAGATATTTACTGTGTAGTATGAAGAAAATCCTGTTTTTCCTTTCAATATGTATGCTGTTGGTGGCTTGTACAGACAAGCGACAGGAGCAGATAGCGAAGGTTCTCTTTCTGTTGAATAGAACTGGAACATCCTATGAAATGCAAAATACTAATGGTAGACAGTATTATCTGAATGTAGATAGTCTGTTGGATTGTATTGATACGACTTATATTAAAACATGCAAAGGACCAAGAGCTTTTCCTGTGGTGCAGTCTTTATTAGATTCATTATGTACTACGAAAGAACTTTGCGAACTTACTAACAGGAGTTATTCTGTGGGTGTTCGACTTGCAGCTACAGATGCTTTGATACGTCGAAAGTATGCACACTTAGAGGAAAGATTACTCTCGAATTATACAGATACGACGAAGATTTATGTGCGGTCAGATGATGTTATAGAAGAGGAATATGCTGGTAGTGTGTTCTTACGTAATGTTCAGTCATGCAGAGATAAGACGGTCATTAGTAAGGAAGATTCATTGCGTAATGACTCTTTAGCGCTCTATACACCCGGATTGTCCAAATATCAATATACAAAGAAACTTTTATTGAGACTCCCACCAAAGGAAAGCTATTACTCAAGGATAAAGGAGATCGTTCTTAAAGAACGAACCTATCAGGCATTGAAGACTTTAGCTTCCTATCGTAGAGAAGAGGATAAATTTATCTTATTGGATGCTTTGTCACATTATGATAATGAGAATGAAGATGTTGATAGGGAAGATGATGAAACCAATAATGCTTTGTTGGCTGTTACGGTTTGGGCTTGTCAAGATTTCGTTCCTTTGTTGATGCGCATCCGAGACTATGAAATAAAGCAACATGATAGTAGTATGCTGCCTCGTACCAAATACTTATTTGAGGCTGTAATGGCTTATAATAATCAGTGGGCATACAACTTCATTGATGCAACACTTGCCTTGTCTTCAAAAAAGAAAGACCGTGAGTATAGCTCTGATATAACGATGGCAACAAACTTCCATTCGGCTATGTTGTCTCATTATAATCCTCGTTTTTCCAGCTTATTAAGGAAGTATCCTGGTGAAGACTTTGGTGATGGCTATGAATAGACAGTCGTATCATCAATAACAAACGCCCTCGTTTCTCCAGTTCCCTTTGACAAGGGCGGAGAAATGAGGGCGTTTGTTGTTTTGTTTACTTGTGTCGGTTGGCACGTTGCTGACGGTATTTAGCCTTCTGCTTTGCACTGCCAGAGCCGTGTGCACCAGTAATATACTTCTTTTTCTTGGCTTTGGTTTTCACCTTGCCATCATCGGTTTTGGGTTTCGAGGCACCTCGAAAGACCATTCCTGTTTCAATAATATCGTCAATATCACTCATATACAATCTTTTTAATGATGGAATAAACGAACGCCAGTAAATGCCATTGCGATGTTGTATTTGTCACAAGTGTCAATAACATGGTCGTCACGAATACTTCCACCAGCCTGTGCTATATATTCTACACCACTCTTATGCGCACGCTCAATGTTGTCGCCAAATGGGAAGAATGCATCAGAACCGAGTGCAACACCCGTATTCTTGGCAATCCACTCTTTGCGTTCCTCACGTGTCAGAGGCTCTGGGCATTCTGTGAAGAACTGCTGCCATACACCATCCTGCAGCACATCTTCGTACTCATCAGAGATGTAGATATTAATTGTGTTATCTCTATCAGCACGGCGAATACCCTTCTTAAATGGGAGGTTCATAACCTTTGGACACTGGCGCAACCACCATTCGTCAGCCTTACTACCAGCTAAGCGGGTGCAGTGGATACGACTCTGCTGTCCAGCACCAATACCAATCGCCTGTCCATCCTTCACATAGCAAACAGAGTTACTCTGTGTATACTTCAACGTAATCAACGAAATGATGAGATCACGCTTAGCATTCTCAGTGAATGTCTTGTTCTTTGTCGGTATATTCTCGAAGAGTGCGGGATCATCAAGCTTCACCTCGTTGCGGCCCTGTTCAAATGTAATACCGAAAACTTGCTTCTTCTCGATAGGAGCAGGCACATAGTTAGGGTCAATCTTAATGACATTGTATGCACCCTTACGCTTATCCTTCAGAATTTCTAAAGCCTCTGGCGTATAGTCAGGTGCGATAACACCATCGCTAACTTCACGCTTAATCAGCAATGCTGTCTCCTTATCGCAGGTGTCACTGAGCGCACAGAAGTCGCCATAAGAACACATACGGTCGGCTCCACGAGCACGTGCATAAGCACTGGCAAGCGGTGTAAGCTCGAAGTCAACATCATCGACAAAGTAAATCTTCTTGAGAGTATCACTCAAAGGGAGACCTACTGCAGCACCAGCTGGGCTGACATGCTTGAACGATGCAGCTGCAGGCAGACCAGTAGCGGCCTTCAACTCTTTAACGAGTTGCCAGCTGTTGAGCGCATCAAGAAAGTTAATGTAGCCGGGACGACCACTGAGAACTGTGATTGGGAGTTCGCCTTCCTCCATATAGATACGTGAAGGCTTTTGGTTCGGATTGCATCCGTACTTAAGAGCTAATTCTTTCATATAACTTATGTGGTATATGTAAATTGGTAGTGCAAAGATAAGGAAAAATAATGGAATACGCCGTTACGCTTATCGTTTTTAAGTAAATTAGCCGTGTTGGTTTGTTTCTTTTGAAGAAATTCTGTACTTTTACACTCGAAAAGAAAACAATCTTTGGAGCGTGAGGACTATCCTGCGCAGGCAGAATACCCTCTGACTCCTCTAATCCCTTTAAATTACTTAAAGATATGCAAGCATTACACACAGACAAGGCACCTGCTGCAGTAGGTCCTTACAGTCAGGCTATCGAAGCCAATGGTTTTATTTTCGCATCTGGTTCACTTCCTATTGACCCAGCTACCAATGCTTTTGTTGAGGGTGGTGTGAAGGAACAAACACGCCAGTCGCTCACTAATGTACGCAATGTGTTGGCTTCTGCAGGTGTAGACCTGTCTCATGTTGTTAAGACAACAGTATTCCTTTCTGATATGGAGAACTTCGCTGCAATGAATGAAGTTTATGCTGAGTTCTTCAAGGAGCCTTATCCAGCACGTTCTGCATTCGCTGTTAAGGCTTTGCCAAAGGGTGCGCTTGTTGAGATTGAGTGCATTGCTGTGAAATAAATTGCATTGATTAGCCTAATAGTATACGCTTTCTGATGCGCTATTAGGTTGAAATGACGAAATATAAGTGTCCTTTTGTATGGGGTAGTATTCTATTTCTATCCTTACAGGAGGACGCTTGTTATTTTCGTTTTGTATTCAAACAAGCGTAGTTTCATTGCTTTTCTGTTGTTGTGTGGATGGTCCGCACGTGTGGTGTTGATGCTTCGCACATAGGGTGCTAACGCCCCGCACGTGATGTGCGAAGTACTAAATGTTGTGTGATAAGTGGTTTAGAGGAGGATAGAATGTGGTAAAGAAGACGCCACAATACGCTAAATAATGTTTCTTTTATGGTGGTTTTGCCTATTCAAAACTGATACTTTCTTTTCTATTTCAAGATGATTTTATATAGCGTAGTACGTAATTTATATTTACACTCTTTGTTTACAAGTTTAATTAACACATTTAACTTTAAGAAAAGTCGTTGAATATTACTTAATTACTTATTCTTTTATTACTTTTGTATCACGTTAGTATATATAGTGAAGAATGAGAAATGAAAAAGAAGCTTAGAACCATTATCGAGGAGCTTGGTCAAAAGGCAAATATCCGCAGAGAACTGGCTTCTGACTTGGAAAGATTGTCCAGTAGGTTAGCACTTTATCACATTCACTTGGAATCGGCATCATTGAGAAAAATTATTGGCTATTTCAAGGGGAAGGAAAAACCTTCTAAAAAGACTTTAGACAGGCTGGCTCTCTTTGCTGGTTTCCAAAATTGGAAAGACTTAAATGCGGCTTTGCATGGTGAAAATGATGCAAAGTTGAATTATGAAGATTAATTGCTCTGTAGAGAGATTGAGTAGGGAGGAATCTCTGAAAGGTTATCTCTGAAGGATTGTAGGGACATATGATGTGTTTATCTGTAAGTGATACCTATCACAAGATAAGCAAAGCGTATGTCCCTACATTATTTATATGTGTTTTTACGGTGAGAAGTTTTATCTTTACCCTCAAAAAACTGATAAGAAGGCATTTTAGATGATACAATATGATAACTCTTTCTCTCCTTCGTTTGTTAGCTTTACCAATAATGAATGTCTAATAATCCTTATTAATTGGTAAATAAAAAAGCCCGAAACCAATGGTTTCGGACTTTTATTTTCTTGGATTTCCAAGGGCTTACTTCTCTGCAGCAACAGTTCTCTTCTCCTTGATGCGTGCAGCCTTACCTGTGAGTTCACGGAGGTAGTAGAGTTTCGCACGACGAACCTTACCGCGCTTGTTCACCTCGATAGAATCAATGTTTGGTGACTCGATTGGGAAGATACGCTCAACACCAATGGTGCCTGACATCTTACGAACTGTGAAACGCTTCTTCTCACCATGACCAGAAATCTTGATAACTACGCCACGGTAGAGCTGAATACGATGCTTGTTACCCTCGACGATTTTGTAAGCGACAGTGATGGTGTCACCAGCCTTGAACTCTGGGAACTGCTTGCCGGTTGCAAATGCTTCTTCAGCAACTTTAATTAAATCCATTTTTCTATTAATTAAATATTGTTTGTCGTTCCAACGTAACGTAATCCATGACTCTTCCACGATCAGCGGTTACGCCGAAAAGCGGTGCAAAGTTACTACTTTTCAATGAAATAACAAAGTAATTGTTAGCTTTTTAATGCTTATTTGTTGCAAGCACCTTGGCTATTTCTTTCTTAGCCTTTGCCATTTGCTTTTGGAAAGCATCAGATGATTGTACGGCAGCAAAGCCTACACTTGCGCAAAGACGGCCTGCATCGACATCGCTCTGATAGTGATAACCACAGATTACACGGCTCTGACCATACTCGTAAGCGTGCTTCATAATCTCGTTACCACGTGATGGATTCAACTCTGTCAGTGTCAATCCGAAGATCCAACCACGACAGGTATGACCTGAAGGATAAGAGCCATTGTTAATCAACTCTGCCTCAAACTGTGGTTGAAGTGTATGCTCATGGAACTGTGCAAACGGACGTTTACGCATATATTTCGCTTTAGCACGGTCAACAGCGTGGTTGCCATCAATACCTATCATGCACATGAGTTTGTAGGTCTCTGGTGTCTTCTCTGGTGTGATAAGCAAACCAAAAGATGGAGCAAAGCCTACGAGAACAGAATCAACATCGAAGTTGGCATCGAACTTTGCTTGTGCAGCACGTTCTTTGTCCTCTCTCATCTTTCGGCCCCACCAATACTGACGGAAGTCATAATCAAATTGATAAGATGCTGTGTCAGGTGGAGCTGGGAGGTAGATACCTGCATCTGGCATAGCTGCTTCTGGTATGAACGACTGTTTTTTGTAATCCTGCGCATTGACAGTCATGCCTACGAACAGCATAACCATGCTAACAAACAAACTCTTTTTCATAATAATAAATGTTTTGTTGAATTGATTGATATGTATTGCAAAAGTAAGTAATTATGCGTTTCTGTCAAAGGTTTAATGGCTTTTTAATAGTTGCATTCTGCGTTAGTGCCGTTTTAGTAGGGTTGCAACTATTGCTTTTCTGAGGTGTAAAGGGCTGATAGTGTGTCTCTCATGTGGTAATGAAGGGTTATCTATACGTTGGTAGTAGATAAGGTGTGAAGCGATAAATAAGGCTTTTGAGAAGTAAGAGAATGGTTCTTCCGTTAAATGTGTGGACACTTTTCGTATTGCGTAAACGGAAGAATCGAAGTTACTCATTAAACAAAAACATGGCTAAAACAGTCATCTATCTGTTCTATTATCATTCTCTGATATTGAAAACTATTTCATTTAAGACTTTGAAAATCAGTAGACAAGATTTTGAAAAATCATTACATAATTTCGGATAAAACATCTATAAAGGACGGCAAAAACATATATAAAAAGCAGGTTTGCAACCAACAGGAAATCAATTAGTTATAAAACGGAATATTGGTGTCCGATAAAACTTTTTTTGCGTTCATATCTTTTTAATTCAGAATAATAAAAAAAACGGGCTGATTGTTTTGCACATTCAGCCCTTCTTATTTCCTTTGTAGTTGTCAAAATAAAACAATGAAATAAGATGAACAAAAGTACACATTTTATCGGACAGCCACTATATGTTCAACTGTTAAACTATTTTAATCGTGATAAAATTCTCTCTCTGAGCCAAGCTCAGGGAGGTGAACACTATATAAAGAAGTTTGATGCATGGCATCATCTTGTCGTCATGCTTTATGCAGTAATGATGCGTTTAGACTCTCTGCGTGAGATAAAGGCCTCTCTCTTTGCTAATGTTAATCGCTTTAATCATCTTGGTTTAAAGCATTTTCCTTGTCGAAGTACCTTGTCAGATGCAAACAAACGCCGAGATTCCGAGATATTCGGTTCGATCTATATGAACTTATATGAGAAATATCGCCATGAACTTTACTCGGACAGCCGAAATTGTGGACAGCCCAAATGGCTGAAGAATCTAAAGATAATAGATTCTACGACAATCAGTCTGTTTTCTAACCTGGTCTTTAAAGGAGTAGGACGTAATCCCAAAACTGGTAAGAAGAAGGGTGGAATAAAAGTACATACAGAGATATTTGCCAATGAGAATGTTCCAAGCGATATCAAGTTCACATCTGCAGCTAGTCATGATCAATTTGCACTTATCCCAGAACGATACGCCAATGAGGAACTGATTGCTTTTGACAGAGCCTATATAAACTATGAAAAGTTCTCTGAACTGACTCAAAGAGGCGTTATATATGTAACTAAGATGAAAAATAATCTTAGCTTTGAAAGGATTGCTGATACGGATTACCAGATGACTACAGATTATGGAGTTGTACGCGTAGAAACCATTCTCTTCCATAAGCATACAAAGGAAAAAGATATTTACCATAAAGCAAGAAAAATCACATATCAGGATAAGACCAAGAAAGGGAAAATCAGATTCATATCACTGCTGACCAATGATTTTCAGATGTCGGCAGAAGATATTATAGCTATCTATAAGAGACGATGGCAAATAGAAACCTTATTTAAACAAATAAAACAGAATTTCCCGCTAAGATACTTCTATGGAGAGAGTGCGAATGCTATAAAAATACAAATATGGATTACGCTTATAGCCAATCTGCTTATAACCCTAGTGAAGAACAAAATAAAGAGACCTTGGAGCTTCTCAGGCTTGGCAACAATGATAAGAATTTTACTTATGAGTTATGTCGCAATACAAAGTTTCTTTGAGCAGCCACATAGAGACTGGGATAGATTGATTACCCAAGTAAAAGCCCCACCAGAAGAGTTGTCATTATTCTAGGGGGCTTGGAATTTGAAATTAGAACTAATCATGCCTATTTCAGCAGGATTGAGAGAGGATATTGCAGTATATGGAGGTTTTATCGGACAGCAATAAAAACGGAATAAGAAAAGGTGCTTAATTGAACTCCAAAAGGGCGTTAATAAGAGCCTTAAAGGGCACCTTTTGCAAGTCAATTGGGCGTCTTTTAGAAGCCAAAAGAGCATGTATTCAAAATTATGATGTGAAAAATTATGACAGAATAATAAGTTATTAGCCTAATTAGACCAATTAGACAAAATAGCCTAATTAGGCTAATAGGAATAAGTTGTTTGTAGAAGATAAGATAGACATCGCACCTAATTACAATTGTTATGTAGTTTATCCCCCGTTCTAAAACCATCTAATTGGAGGTAATTTTACCAGTGTTGGGTGATGGTTGTTGGGTGTTGAGTCTTTATAAAACAATCTTATCGGATGAAATCATACCATGTATGTGGATTATTCTCATTCCAATAACAATCTACACTTTTAACGGAAGGACTAAAAGAAAAGCAGGGAAGTGGTAGAATCCTTGTTCTATTCCGTCTTCCCTGCTTATAGTTTATGATATACTTTGGGCAGCTTCTGTTTTTAGAAGGGTATCTTATATAATTATAAGAGGTAAACTTTATCCAGTTTTACCTTGTTATATAATGTCCTTTTAGTACCTGAGAATAAGTATATCGAGTGTTTGAACATTAATACTTGAATACTGCGGTGAGTGTTATCTTGCGTCCATCAGCGTGAGCATACTCTGCATTACGTGCCATCATCATAGATGCTGGTGTATAATAAGTGTAGTTCAATAAGTTCGATACAGCTAAACTTAAGTCGCAAACCTTCATCTTTACACCTGCAGTAAGGTTTAGTAAGTTGATACGATTTACGATACCTTCACCCTCCTTATATACTCCTGAAGCATTAGGAGTAAATCTGTCACGCTTACCGGTGTGCATGTATTGCAGTTGGAGATAGGTGTTCTTGACAGGAGCATAGTTGACATACATTGCCAATTTTGCGGCTGGGATGGAAATGTTTGACATATATGTGTCCCAATTACCAGTAGCTGATTTGAGCTTACCTTCGAACCATGAGAAGTTAGCACCAGCCTTTAAGTTACGGAGAATTTGTGCATCTGCACTCAATTCAACGCCATACACCTTCTGTGGAGTACGGTTTACTACCCAGAAACCATTCTCTATCTTGAGGTCACTTCCAAGCTTAGAATAGGTGTAGAAAACAGATCCATTCAACTGCAACCAATGGTTAATATCAGAGTAAACACCCACCTCGTAGTTGTTTGTCTTTACTGGTTCTGTTGATATCTTAGAGAGTACATCAGCCTTGGCAGCACGTAGTGTACGGCCTAAATCAAAGATAGAGAAGCCCTGAGAGTAGGCTACGAAGGGTTGAAATGCGCGATATCTGTTATAGGAAAGACCAACGTTAAAAGACATATTATTATACTTTAGCTTTCCACCCTTGACCTGAACCTGTGGGTCGGAGAGCTTATTGCGCAATACATCATAGTCTGGTACGTTCACATTAATGAAGTCGTAACGTCCTCCAAGTTTGACGTTAAGGTGCTGCCAAAGTGTGGTCTTCACTTGGACAAAGGGTGCATGATTGTTACTTGTTAACCATGGTACCCAATATCTACCATCTACCAATGGTTGAGATGTCTTGTTGTAGAGATAGTCATAACCGTATGCTAAATGTGCAAAAGCATTCTCTGAGAATATAAGTCGAGTGTTAAACTGGGTGCGGAAACCAAACTTACGGTCTTTAACAGCCGACTGTCCACTTGTTTCTTCCCATCTTGGCTGTGCTGGGTTAGCCTTACGGAAGTCGAAGATAGTATATATTCCCGAACCATAAACAGATGCTTCTAAGTCGGTATGTTTGAATATATCCTTTGATGTAAACTTGAGGTAGGCATTGTGATTGTATCTTGTTCCCTCGTCAACAGCCTGTGGGTCCTTGCTGCCAATTATACCAATAGAAGGACTTTGTAGGTACTTTCCACCGAAAGGAATCAATTTTGTATCTTGCAAACTACGATAGAAATTATACATTAATTCGATTCTGTTCTTTGAAGACAAGGAATAACCGAGATTAACAAGTACGTTTGTTGTATAAGTATCACCGAGTCCGTAGCGTGGAGAGATAAACTTTCCATCACCATCAATAGCACTACCTGTACGTCCGAAAGCCCCATTTACGAGATAATCAAACTGCCCCACACGACCATAAACTTGCTGGTTGATGCGATAACCTTGCCCTTTTCCGTGACGGAAGAAGTTATAAGTTGAACCCGAGAGAGTCGTCTCTCCGGCTACAGCCTTGTTGGTGGTATTCTTCTTAGTTATGATGTTTATCAATCCTCCGATAGCACCATTACCATAGAGAGCGGTAGAACCTTTTACCACTTCTATATGGTCGATAGCAGCGATATCGATGGTTCGGATATCACGGTCTGTTGAACGTAAAGGAGTTGATTGAGGTATACCATCAATCAGGATGAGTGCACTTCTTCCACGAAGTGATTGTGACCGAGAGCTTGTAGTATTACTTGATAGAGCCATACCAGGCGTGAGCATGCCCAAGAGGTGGGTGATGTCAGGAGCCGCCTTGCTCATTTCTGCTATTTGCTTTTGGTCAATAATCGTAACTGTAGCAGCTGCATTCTGCTTTATTTCAGGCATACGTGTAGTACTGATTGTTACTTCTTCGAGATGTAATGTGGAGTCTTTAATCTCTTCTGATTGTGCATTACAAGGGATATTTGTAATTGCAAGCATTGCGAGAGATAGATAAATTGTTTCTTTCTTCATATAAATACAATCCTATGAGTGTTAATAAATATCTGCAAATGTATTAATATTCTATATAACGTGCAATACCTAAAATGAGGTATATGTAGTTCTATGCGCTTTATTTTGAACGTATTTTTCCATGTGTCAATATATCTTTAGTCTTGTGACAAGCATTTGATTCATTTTTTTTTCTTACTTTTGCATTATCTTTTTGAATATTATCGGCTTGTGATGTTATCTATAGATGACAGGATGGGCGATGTTGGAAGTTAATCAAAGTAGGGTTATTTTCTACTCTGATAAATATTTATGAGAATTATAAAAGTTATTATATATGAATAATAAAACGGTTTATCTGTCTGGATTAACAGCATTATTAGCGTTGACGGGCTGTGCTTCTCATTATGAGTTAGCAGGCATTCAGCGTACACGTGTGCTGGTTGATAATCGATATGATGCTACTCCTGATGCAGGGGCTGCAAAGTTTATGGAACCATTTAAGCACAAGGTTGACTCGGTGATGGGACCTGTTGTGGGAGAGGTTGACCACGACATGGTGGCACACCGCCCAGAGAGCGATCTCTCTAATCTGTTGGCTGACATCATGGTGTGGGCTGCACGCGATTATAATGAGAAGGTTGACTTTGGTGTTTATAATATGGGTGGTATCCGTGCAGCCCTTTCTAAGGGTAAGATTACCTTTGGTGACGTGTTGGATATTGCACCTTTCGAGAACAAAATTTGCTTCGTAACACTTTCTGGTGAGAAACTTTTAGAGCTGTTCTCACAGATGGCACATACTGGTGGTGAGGCTGTTAGCCATGGTGTAGAACTTGTTTTCACACGCGACCATAAGCTTAAATCTGCTCGTTTGCATGGTAAGGAGATTGATCCAAAGGCAAGTTATCGTATTGCTACGCTCGATTACTTAGCACAAGGAAATGATAAGATGGAAGCTTTCAAGTCGGCAACAAGTGTTGTTTCACCACAAGAAAGCAGTAACAACACACGTTTCATCATTATGAACTATTTCAAGGAGCAGACAGCTCAAGGTAAGGTAGTTAATGCTCACACAGAAGGACGTATCCGCGTGGAATAATCTTTTAACGACATATAAATATGAAAAGAAATATATTATTGATTACTTTCTGCTTCCTAACTGCTCTCGCTTTCGGTCAGGATAAGCAGTTAACAATTCTGCATACCAACGATACACATAGTCAGATTTATCCGCTAAGTCCTAATCTTGCTGATACGATGAAGGCTGATCGTGGTGGTTTTGTGCGTCGTATTGCAATGCTTAAAGAGGAGCGTGCAAAGAACCCTGACTTGCTACTCTTTGATAGTGGCGACTTCTCGCAAGGCTCGCCTTATTACACAATGTTTAAGGGTGATGTTGAAGTGGGACTGATGAATCAGATGCACTATGACGCTGCTACGATTGGTAATCATGAATTTGACTTTGGTTTGGATAATATGGTGCGCCTCTTTAAGAAGGCAAACTTCCCAATCGTTTGTGCAAACTATGATTTTAAAGGAACTGAATTAGCAAAGTTGGTTAAGCCATACATCATTTTGAAGCGTAACGGACTGAAGATTGGTGTCTTTGGTCTTGCTCCTAAGTTGGATGGTCTTGTGGTGAAAGCTAACTATGGTCCAATTGTTTATAACGACCCTGTCGCTTGTGCACAGAAGGTTATCAACGAATTAAAGGCAAAGAAGTGCGACCTTATTATCTGTATTTCTCACCTTGGTTGGAATATAGAAGGTGTCAGTGATGAGGAGGTTATCGCAGGAACTCGTGGACTTGACCTTGTATTAGGTGGTCACTCACATACCTATCTTACAAAGTTAGAGTACGTGAAAGACCTTGACGGCAAGATGGTTGGCGACGATCAGAATGGTAAGCATGCTATTTACGTAGGTAAGTTGGTGCTTGATATGAAGAAGAAAAAGTAAGTCTTTCAATCGATAAGACCTATATATAAATAATGTGGGCTGTATCAGTATGATTGCCAATAGCAATCTTATTGATGTAGCCCACAGTCTTTTATACTTTCTAAAACGTTATTGAGAGTTAATCATTAAGCGAATACATAGCTAAAACAGTCCACTGTCTATTCTATTATCATCTTTCAAAGCAGAAAACCTTTTCATCTTAATGTGTTAAAAAAATGTAGATAGGGATTTGAAAAATCATTACATAATTTCGAATAAAACATCTATAAATAAGGGCAAAAATAGGTATAAAGAGCATGTCTACAACTAACAGGAAATCAGTCAGTTATAAAGTGGTATAAGAAAAGGTGCTTAATTGGACTTCAAAAGGGCGTTAGTAAGACCTCAAAAGGGCACCTTTTGCAAGTCAATTAGGCGTCTTTAAGAAGCCAAAAGAGCATATATTAGATTTGAGTTGTATGAAAATAGTTTACAAGTAGTATCTGATAATGGAATAAGTTGTTTGTTGAAGCAGCTATCGTATCTATTTGCATTTTGTTTTATGCATGGTATTAATTTGGTGTAATCAATCTCGTTTGTTTATAAGAACCAATCCCAATAGCAGCAGTTGACGATTATTCAGCTACTATTGGACATTGGTTATGATGTAAAAAGCTATAGTCTAATAGCGTTATCGTATTATTAAAGGTGTTTGTGAGCACCTTTATCTTATGTAAACCTTCCCAGACTTCTTGTTGTCATTTGCCTTCTTCATCTCATCTTGATGCTTTTGGATGATAGGCTTCAGATACTTCTTTGATTTTGTTGTAATCAGAATTACACCGCCAGTACGTGGATAAAACAACTTGTTGAAGTCACTGTTTTTGATAACATTCATACTAATGATGTCTTTTTGGTCAAGGTTATCGATGTTCTGTACCTCAACTCCATCTACAAGATATACTGGTATGTTCAGGCTATCTTGCTTCTCTTTAGTTTGTGCACTTATGTTCAGACTTGCTATGAGTGCAACGATTAGGATAATAGACTTTCTCATAATTTCTTTAGTTTATGAACTTTAGATTCTTATTTAGTAAATGAATAATTTTATAAATCTAATCTATGCAATTTTGAAGTAGCACTCCAAAAATACATAAAAAAGAGCGTACGTACAAGGGAAAAGTGTGTTTTAAAAAAAATCTATGCAATTTTGGAGTGTAACTTCAATATTGCATAGATTCTGTTTGCTTTCGATAAGTCTTTCTTCGTTATTAATCTTTTATGCCATGTCTATTTGCTTGACAAATAAAGGATTTACTCGAAGTAGAAAGTAAGTGCTATCATCTTAGCTCGTGTTTCGTTAACAGAGTTGGTGTACATGAGCATATTCTTGTCTTGTAGGTTCTTTGCATGACTCTTGTCAAGACTGTTTGTAAGGCTGTACATGAACTTCAATTCTGGGCGTAGCTTGAAATAAGGGAGGTAGAAATCGCATCCAAGTCCTACTTCTACGAAGACATCGCTACGTTTGAGCTTGATATAATCATTGTCTTTACCTGAGAGGTTGAGCATAGGATTCAGACCTAACATCACGTAAGGGCGATGGTTGTTAAAGCGTGGAGCAGCTGCAATGAGGTCGAAAGCGCAAGAAATGTATGCTGTTTTGAGTTCTTGTACCTGCTCTGTAGACTCTCCTTGTGTATTAAGGTCTGTAATATTACGGAAAGTCAGATGTCGAGTGCCAAAGTACATAGCTGGAGCCATACGCAACTGAAAGGTAGAATTGAGGCGCAACTCACCCAATACACCCACAGTGAATCCAGCATCCCAACGGTCTTGATCGGCTGAAACAATCTTCTGAACCACTCCGTTGCCATCATCAAGGTCAATCATTTGTGGTCCAACATTGTTAAGTTCAAGGTCTTGCAGATGTGTACCAACGAGCACTCCGAAATGAAAATCACGCAGATCCGTATAAGGGCGGTTCTGCACTCTTCGTTCCTGTGCGTGGATTGTAAGCACAGAAGCCAATAGGATGAGGGCTACTAATATTCTTTTCATAATTAATCTTCAAACGTATTTCTACTGGTTTTATTGTCTATATTAATAAAGTTCTCGTCCAACTTTTCTGCCTTCTCATCCTTTTTAGGTAGGGAGTGGAAAGGATGTTTTGACTAAATAGAGGTTAATCTGTTGTTTATAATTGTTTCAAAAAGATATATAATAGTCTGTTTGTTAATAAGTTAGATTGAAAAACATTTCATGATTTTTATTTTTATGCCGTCTAAATATTTGTAATTTTTATCAATATGTTTAGGTATTCAAGAAATTATTTCTAACTTTGCATCATCAAATTTAGGTATTGAGCCTATTTGTAATACAAGAACATTATTAACATTATAAATTATTTATATTATGGCTTACGTAATTGGTAATGATTGTATCGCTTGTGGTACATGTATCGACGAATGTCCAGTAGAGGCTATCTCTGAGGGTGATATCTATAAAATTGATGCAGACGCTTGTACTGAGTGTGGTACTTGTGCATCAGTTTGTCCAAGTGAGGCTATCAGCCTTCCATAAGGTTTTATAACCTGTTACTGATTAAATTCACAAGGCGAGTCGAAAGGCTCGCCTTGTAAGTTTTATGATAGTTTGTAATGGGAATTATTGGTAGGAGCTATTGCGAACGCTATGAATAGTTGCTACTTCTTGATAAGTTTTCGTGGAACAGTAGATATTTAGTGTGGATACACATTTAGTTTGTGGAGCTGCTTGGATAATTGGTGAAATTCAATTTGCTGTCACTGCTGTCATTTGTTGTATGTGCTTAACTTGTTAGTTTACAGAGGAATAAACGAAGTGTTAAAAGTGACAGGAAAATGAAATAAAAATATTCCTGTAAGATATGTGTATGTACGATGAAGTTAAGAATACTTTATAATAAGATCTTTCCTGTCTGCTTAAACTCATATTGAGGCGTGCATTGGGTTGTATAGAAAACAAAAAAGGTTGGTAATCATAATGATTATCAACCTTTTTGTAGCGGGACGGGGCTACGATCCCCGGACCTCCGGATTATGAATCCGACGCTCTAACCAACTGAGCTATCCCGCCGTCCATTTAACTTTCGTTCTTGAAAGCGGGTGCAAAGGTATGAAGAAAATATCATACTCGCAAATATTAAGTCGTTTTTTTAACGGATATTCGATAAAAAGTTTTATATTTGCACCTGATAATAGGAATAGACGACTATATAACATGTTGTTATTTTGTGTGATAACAGCATTTCTTGTTTTGTGATATTACTGACGAATTTATCTGTTAGTTTGGTGATCAGGCAATAAAATGGGGCTTTGTTCGTTAAAGATATGTCCTTCTGTATGGCGCATGAAAAGAGAATTGTAGTTCTAACATGATGTAGACAATGTTGTTTTTAAGCACTATTTGTACAACTGCTAAAAACTGACTTGTATGAAGAATGTCTTTTAATAGAATGTTTTTGAAGCGTTGATAGCAGAAAAAGAGAGTTGTAAAAAGAATAATATTAAACGTAATAATTGAAGATGAATAAGAAAATCGAACTGGAATACGAATTGAAAACACGTTCGGGCAGTGCTGTGTGGGCACTGATTAGCACACCAATTGGTTTGATGAAATGGTTGGCAGATGAAGTAACGATTGATGAAGATGTGGCAACCTTTATTTGGGGTAACCCGCTACGTGAACACGATACACATACGGCAACAGTTGTCGAAATGGTAAAAAACAATTATATACGTTTTCATTGGGACTCGTCTGATAGTGATTCTTATTGGGAAATGAAGATGTTTCATAGCGAGATTGCTGGCAACTATCATCTGTTGGTTACTGACTTCGCTGATGATGATGATGTGGAAGGGTTGGAACAACTTTGGAATCAGAATATAGACCGCCTACATCGTATAACAGGAATGTAATCTTTTATAAATATATTGTAATCGGAATAGGGTATATGACACGACGTTGAAGTAGCCGTCCATATACTCTATTCTGTTGTTTAGAGGGGTTGTAAGAGTGGAATGATGTTCTTTGTTTACTCAGTATATTGTACAGATAGAGAAAGAAAGAGCCTTTCCAGTGTTACTTCTTTTGAAGTTGTAGCGCTTTATGGAGAAGATGTATAAACAAAAGAGTAAAGAGTAGAGGAGGGTAGATGTTATAAAAGGAAAGACGGTGGTAAAAGAATAAAAATACTAAAAAAGACCATTACTCTGATATTTTTATGTAATTTTGCAAAAGGTAAGTCGTACTTTACAGGTTAAAAGCAAGATTTCTCTGCTTTTATTCGTAATAGCTTCGCACATAAAATAAGGGAGGATAAGAACCTCGTTATTATATCATGTTTCAAATCAAGAAGTTAGATATATTCATTGCCAAGCAGTTTGGTATGCTTTTCATGGGAACATTCTTCATCAGCTTGTTTGTGTTGATGATGCAGTTCTTGTGGCGATATGTTGATGACTTGATTGGAAAAGGATTGTCAATGGATGTTCTTGGACAATTCTTTTGGTATATGAGCTTGATGATGGTGCCGCAAGCGCTTCCTTTGGCGATTCTTCTTTCATCGCTTATTTCCTATGGTAACCTTGGCGAAAGTTCAGAGTTGACAGCAATAAAAGCAGCTGGTATCTCTTTGATTCAGTCGTTTAGAGGACTGATTGTTGTTAGTATTTTTATTGCTTTTGGCTCTTTTTATTTCCAAAATAACGTAGGACCAATAGCACATAAACATATAGCCCAACTGCTTATCTCTATGAAGCAGAAGAGTCCTGAGTTGGAAATCCCAGAAGGAATCTTCTATGATGGTATTCCACAAACCAATCTCTACGTAGAGAAGAAAGACTTGAAGACTGGTCACCTATATAATATTATGGTGTACCGAATGACGGATAGCTACGAAGATCAGGCTATTATCCTTGCAGACTCAGGTATGTTGCAGTCTACAGCGGATAAGAAACATCTGGTTCTGAACCTATGGAGTGGCGAGTGGTTTGAGAATATGCGCTCGCAGGAAATGGGTAATAGTGCCAGTGTTCCTTATCGTCGAGAGACATTTGCACACAAGCATATAGTTCTTGATTTCGATGGAGACTTCAATCTTACGGACATGGCTGGTATCTCTAACGATGCCCGTACGAAGAGTATTCAGAAGATACAGCACGACAAGGACTCCTTAGTGCATGTTTATGATAGTGTGGGTAATGCTTTCTATAAGGATGCGCAGACAGTTTATTATCGAGATCCTAACCTTAAAGCTTCCGAGAAGAAACAGGCTATAAAGCTGTCGGGAGAAAAGGCATTTAATGTAGACTCGGTATTTAAAAAGCTTCCTGCAGACCAGCGTCGTTATGTAATAGACCAAGCGTTGTCAACCGTTCAGCAAGAAGTTAGCGACCTTGACTTTAAGAGTATGATAACCAGCGACGGTGATAGACTAATCCGTTTACATGATATTGAGACGATTAACAAGTTCACCTTGTCGTTGATATGTATTATCTTCTTCTTTATCGGAGCTCCACTTGGTGCGATTATCCGTAAGGGAGGATTGGGTATTCCTATCATTATCAGCGTTATCGTGTTCATTATTTTTTATATCCTCGATAATACTGGTTATCGAATGTCACGTCAGGGAGACTGGGCGATATGGTTTGGTAAAGGATTGTCTATGGCTGTTCTTATCCCAATGGCTGTATTCTTCACCTACAAGGCGAACAATGATTCAACAGTGTTCAATGCGGATATGTATAAGAACATGTTGATGAAGATGTTTGGAATGCGTGTGAAACGTAGTGTGGCCAGCAAGGAGGTTATCTTAAATGACCCTGATTATAGTAAGGCAGCAGAACAACTTAATGATCTGAGCGTAAGAATTACGGAGTATGCTAAGACACGCAGGTTGAAGTCTGCGCCTAATATTATAAAGGTGTTCTTCCGCTATCATACGGATCATGTCATTGAGAAGATTAATGATGAACTTGAAAATGTCATAGAAGACTTAGGCAATACGCGTAATAAAGTCATCATGGCAGAATTAAATAAATACCCAATATTAGCAGTAAAGGCACATACAAGACCATTCGATCATAAGTGGTCGAACATTCTTGCAGCAGTTATAGTGCCTGCTGGTATTTTCTTCTACTTCCGAATGTGGCGTTTCCGCTTACGTCTTTATCGCGACCTTCGTACTATTATTAGCTGTAATGATACGATTATCGCAGAGATACAACGTATAAAGGAAAAAGAGGAAGCAAGGGGCTATTGATAAAAACAATGTAAATCAGTAACTATATGGAAGAATTTAAACTTGATAGCATCGAGGATGCACTGAAAGACTTTCGGGAGGGAAAGTTCGTTATCGTAGTAGATGATGAAGACCGAGAGAATGAAGGCGACCTTATTATGGCTGCAGAAATGATAACGCCAGAGAAGGTTAACTTCATGTTGAAGAATGCACGAGGTGTGCTTTGTGTTCCTATAACGATATCACGTGCGGAGGAATTGGATTTGCCTCATCAGGTTTCTGATAACACATCAGTACTTGGAACTCCTTTCACCGTTACGGTTGATAAGTTGGAAGGCTGTTCAACAGGTGTGTCTACACACGATCGTGCTGAAACAATTAAGGCTTTGGCTGATCCTAATTCTACTCCTCAGACTTTCGGCCGTCCTGGACATGTCAATCCACTTTATGCTCAGGATAATGGTGTTTTGCGTCGTTCGGGTCATACTGAAGCCGCTGTCGACCTCTGTAAGCTCGCAGGTTGTTTCCCTGCTGGTGTGTTAATGGAGATTATGAACGAAGATGGTACGATGGCTCGTATGCCTGATTTGCAGAAGCGTGCAAAGGAATGGGGTATGAAGATTATCAGTATCAAGGACATTATTGCCTATCGTTTGAAGAAGGAAACAAGTATTGTCGTTGGTGAGGAAGTAGAACTCCCTACACAATATGGTATGTTTCACTTGATTCCATTCCGTCAAGCAAATGGTTTGGAAAACATGGCTCTTATCAAGGGTACATGGAAAGAGGATGAAGCAATACTTGTACGTGTACACTCATCATGTGCAACGGGTGACATCCTTGGTAGTCAGCGTTGTGATTGTGGCGAACAACTTCATAAGGCGATGGAGATGATTGAGAAAGAAGGCAAGGGTGTTATTATCTATATGCAGCAGGAAGGTCGTGGCATTGGTTTGATGAATAAGATTGCAGCCTATAAGTTGCAAGACCAAGGTCTTGATACGGTTGAGGCTAACCTTCATCTTGGTTTCCGTCCAGACGAACGCGATTATGGTTGTGGAGCACAGATGTTGCGTCATCTTGGTGTTCATAAGATGCGTTTGATAACAAACAATCCAACGAAGCGAGTAGGCCTTGAGGCTTATGGCTTAGAGATTGAGGAGAATGTACCTATTGAGATAACTCCAAATAAGTTTGACTATCGCTATCTGAAGACCAAGCGTGATCGTATGGGACACGACTTGCATCTTTAAGATGGGTTCTATTTATTAGCTTTGTCATATATCGGACTCTCTTCGACTCAAATTGTCAGTTCACGTAGTCATTATGTTTGCATAACTTCTTCGTTCACTATCAATTTGCCCTCGAAGATACTTTCGGAAGATGACAAAGCTAATTAATAAACTCCACCTTATAAATATAAAACTACGATATACTTTGAACGAGGTTTATCATCAAGAAGAATGACTATTCCTTCAAAAAGGTTAGGGATGTGATAGAGCTTACCCCCTTCTAATGGGAAAGAACAAAAGATGGGTACTGCTTTTGTGAGACGATTTGTCCTATTTTTTTATCACCTCGTTTTCTGTTGACGCTAAATTGGCTTCTAAAAGATGCCCAATTGAGGTTCAAAAGGTGCTCTTTAAGGCTTCAATAGATGCCCTTTTGAAAGCCAATTAAGCACCTTTTAATGTATGGCTCTTAATAGCTTGATAATTTGATAGTTATAAGTAGGCTTTTATAAGCTTATAAGCGTTGATTTCCCTCAATTTATCATAGGTGTTTTGTAAATATATTTCTAATACGATAGAGGTGGATGTTGTCCTTAATATAATTATCATGATGGCTTTGACTTATATTGCTGATTGCAGTTTATGAGTATATTAATTAAAGAATGTACAAATTCATTTTGTATAGTTTGAGCTATGGAATTTCTCATTTATTATATTATTTCCTTATCATCAACTGACAAATCGGCACTAAAATTCTTATATTGATAAAATAAAGAAAGAAAAGTTGCGTTATCAAAATGATTTTGCGTACTTTTGTACTTGATATTATTTATAAAGAAAGATAAGGTTCGAAATGGCACAACTATCAGATCGTTTAAATCGATTGGCGCCTTCTGAGACATTAGCAATGTCGCAGAAGAGTAGTGAAATGAAAGCGCAGGGAATTAATGTTATCAACATGAGTGTGGGAGAACCAGACTTCATGACTCCTGATCATGTTAAGGAGGCGGGCAAAAAGGCTATTGATGATAACTTCTCTAAGTATTCTCCTGTTCCTGGTTATCCTGCTTTGAGAGAGGCTATCTCAAAGAAGCTGAAAGATGAAAACAATCTTGATTATGCTGCATCAGAGATTATTGTTGGTACTGGTGGTAAGCAGGGTGTTTGCAATGCTGTTTTGGCTTTGGTGAATCCAGGTGATGAGGTGCTTATTCCTGCACCTTATTGGGTGAGCTATCCACAGATGGTTAAACTCGCTGGCGGTGTTCCTGTTATTGTTTCTGCAGGAATTGAGCAAGACTTTAAGATTACCGCAGAGCAGTTAGAAGAGGCTATTACACCAAAGACAAAGATGATAATTCTTTGCTCTCCAAGTAATCCTACTGGTAGTGTTTATACTGCAGAGGAGTTGGAGGCTTTGTCAAAGGTTGTCTTGGCACATGAAGACGTGTTTGTTCTTTCAGATGAGATTTACGAACACATTAGTTATATAGGTGGCCATAGCAGTATCGCATCTTGTTCTGGAATGAAAGAACGTACGATTCTTTGTAACGGAGTTAGTAAGGCTTATGCTATGACTGGCTGGAGAATCGGTTGGGTAGCAGCACCAGAGTGGATTGTAAAAGGTCTCAATAAGTTGCAAGGACAATATACATCAGGTACATGTAGCGTAAGTCAGATGGCTGCTGTTGCGGCATATGTTGAAGATCAATCTTGTGTAACTGAGTATCGAGAGACATTCCGTCGCCGTCGTGATCTGATTGTTAGTCTGGCAAAAGAAATCCCTGGACTTGAGGTAAATGTGCCACAAGGTGCATTCTATCTCTTCCCTAAATGCTCCAGCTTCTTTGGAAAGACAGATGGCAAGCATGTGATTAATAACTCATCCGACCTTGCTATGTATATTCTTGAAGAAGGATGTGTAGCAACAGTGGGTGGTGATGCTTTTGGTGCTCCAGACTGTTTTAGAATGAGTTATGCGACAAGTGATGAAAATATAAAGGAAGCGCTTCGTCGTATTAAAGAAGTACTTTCAAAACTTAAATAGGAATCGGAAATGCAGATAGTAATAAAGATGAGATAGAAACTGTACATTTATAACTGTTAAATGTTATTAATCGTAGCTGTAGTTTTCTTTTAATTACTATCTTTGCGGAGATAAGAAGCAGTGTTGAACCCCCTTTTATAATGGCGGTAAGATACAAATGCTTATAAATCAGAAAGATATTAACAAATTAATTCATTAATAACCTAAAAATTAAAATTTTATCAAATTATGGCAACTACACAACAAAAACCAGCCCCACAGAAAAAGTCTGAGGGCTTCACAGGAGTTAGAGGTGCATTCTGGATTATCGTCGTTTGCGCTGTCGTTGCGTTCACATTGTTCTACACATGGTTCGGTAATGAGATGCACTTCCAGGATGGAGCTGCACGTGAGAACCCAGCAGACGTTTGGGGTACCATCTTTAAGGGTGGCGTAGTCGTTCCTGTTATCCACACTCTCTTGTTGACAGTGCTCGCTATGTCTATCGAGCGTTGGATGGCTTTGAAGACTGCTTTTGGTAAGGGTGCCCTTCCAAAGTTCGTTGCAAACATCAAGAGTGCTCTTAACGCTAATGATCTTGCTAAGGCTAACCAGCTCTGCGATCAGCAGAAGGGTTCTGTAGCAAACGTTGTTAAGGCTTCTTTGAACGCTTACAAGGATATGGAGACTGGTGCTAATGCTAACCTTAAGAAGGCTCAGAAGGTAGCTAAGATTCAGCAGGCTCACGAGGAGGCTACTCAGCTTGAGATGCCAACTCTGACAATGAACCTCCCTATCATTGCTACTCTCGTAACACTTGGTACTCTTACTGGTCTTCTCGGTACTGTAACCGGTATGATTAAGTCGTTCTCTGCTCTTGCTGCAGGTGGTGGTGCTGACTCTGCTGCACTTTCTGCTGGTATTTCTGAGGCGTTGATCAACACCGCATTCGGTATTGCAACATCTTGGTGTGCGGTAGTTTCTTATGGTTACTACTCTAACAAGGTTGACAAGTTGACTTTCGCCCTCGACGAGGTTGGTTATTCTATCGCTCAGACATACGAAGTAAACCACACAGACGAGGCTTAATTTTTGCTAACCCTTTAATAATTTATCGCTATGGGTAAAGTAAAAGTTAAGAAGAATGACACTTTTATCGACATGACGCCTATGTCAGACGTTATGACCCTGTTGCTTACCTTCTTCATGCTGACATCAACGTTCGTTAAGAACGAGCCAGTGAAGGTAAATACTCCAGGTTCTGTGTCTGAAACTAAGGTGCCTGAGAATGGTGTCTTGACAATTCTTGTGAGTCCTGAAAAGGGACCTACAGGAAAGCCTACTGGCGAAGGCCAGGTTTTCTTGAGCTACGATAACACCAATGAGTTGGGACAAATCGTAGATAATATGGGCATTACATTGACTCCTGCACAGAAGAAAACTTTTGTTGCTGAGTCTACATTTGGTACTCCGCTCGATAAGTTAGCTGCTTATTTATCAAAGCCAGCTGCTGAGCGTGGTAAAGAACTCCCTAAGATGGGTATTCCTCTCGATAGTATCCAAGGACAGGAGATGACTGAGTTCCAACAGTGGGTTAACGCAGCCCGCCAGGTGAACCCTAAGGTTAGACTTGCTATCAAGTCTGATTCCGATTCTCCTTATGGTACCGTTAAGAAGGTAATGAGCGAACTCCAGGATATGGATGAGAGCCATTACTATATGATCACACAGTTGGACGCTAAAAAGGCTGCGCAGGCAGCTAATAAGTAAGGAGATCAAAGTATGGAAATGATGGATACAGGAAAAGGAGGCGGCAAGCAGAAGAAGATGACCGTCCGCGTAGACTTTACGCCGATGGTGGATATGCTTATGTTGCTGATTACCTTCTTCATGCTTTGTACTTCACTTAGCAAGCCTTCAACTATGGAGTTGACGATGCCAAGTAATGATAAAACTCAGAAGGATACTCAGAAGAATGAGGCCAAGGAGTCACACTCTATTACGATTTACATTGCTGACGGAGATAAAATCTTCTACGGTAACGGTAAACCAGAGTATGATAACGCTAATTGGTTGAAGCCAGCTGATTGGAGTAACACTCCAAGTGGTATTCGCTACGTTCTTCAGCATAAGCAGGTGGGTGACCCTTCAGCAGGTGATCCAGTCTCTATCCCATATCAGGATATGGACATCGCTGTGAAGGAACTCAATCGTAAGAAGCAGGCTAATCCAGCTTCTTATCCTGACAGCATTTATCAGGCTGAGTTGTCTGCGATCAAGACTGGTATGATTAATGGCAAGAAGGTTTCTACTATGACTGTCATTATCAAGCCAACTGATCAAGCTTCTTATCGTCATTTGGTAGACATCCTCGATGAAATGCAGATTTCATATATTGGAACTTACGTCATTGACAAGCTGACAGACCAAGACAAGGCTCTCTTAGCCAAGAAAGGTATAAAGGCTTAATCACTGAATAGTAACAATTAAAGAAAGAAAACAATGGCAAAAATAGATTTATGCGATCCTAAATGGGTCGACATGGTGTTCGCCGACAAGAACAAGGAGTACGGTGCATACAAGCTTCGTAAAACTGTTTCTCAGCGTAATATCAAGGCTTTAGCTATTCTGCTTTGTGCTGCATTCCTTGGTGGTGGTTACTTAGCTTATCAGATCAAGAAGCATAACGACGACTTGGCTGCACAAGCTGAATATGCAGCAAAGATGGAGTTAGCAGCTCTTGAGCAGGCTAAGAAAGAGCAGGCTGAACGTAAGAAACAGCAGAAGAAGGAAGAACCTAAGAAGATTGAACCTGAAAAGGTTGTTCCTGAAACGCGTGCAACAGTTAAGTTTACAGCCCCTGTCATCAAGGATGATAAGGATGTTAAGGAAGAGATGCCACCAATGGTCAAGATGAATAAGGAGACTAAGGCAGTCGGTGTTGAGAACAAGGAAGGTACGGAAGATCGTACTGAAGTTGCTGCTCGTAGCACTGTTGCTACTCCTGAACAGATTGTACCAAAGATCGAGAAACCAGTTGTTGAGGCTCCAAAACCAGAGCCAAAGCAGGAGGTTGAGAACAAGGTCTTCACAGTGGCAGAGGTTATGCCTTCATTCCCTAATGTAAATGCTTGGTTGGCTTCTCATATCCAATACCCAGCAGTTGCAGCAGAGAATGGTGTGCAGGGACGTGTTATTGTCAAGTTCGTTGTAGGACGTGACGGTAGCGTTAGTCAGGCACAAATCGTTCGTGGTGTTGATCAGGCACTCGATCGTGAGGCACTTCGCGTTGTTAATAGTATGCCGAAGTGGTCTCCAGGTATGAACAATGGTCAGCCAGCAAACGTTTGGTTTACTCTCCCTATTACTTTCAAACTGCAGTAAAAGCAAATATTATATGAAAAGAACCAGATTCTACATAACAGTAGGATTGATGCTATCCCTCGGCTTCCTTCTGTCTGCTTGCGGACAGAAGAAAGCTAAGGACGGCAGAACAGATACACCGACGTCAGGGACGATTAAGTTCGCCTCTGACGAAAGTTTTAGTCCTATTATAGAGGAACTGTTACAGAATTATCAGTTCCGCTATCCAGAAACTCACTTGTTGCCAATCTATACAGATGACAACAAAGGTATGCAACTGCTCCTCGACCAGAAAGTTAATCTTTTCTTTACTTCTCATGCATTGACGAAGGGAGAAGATGCTATGTTACGAGAGAAAGGTCCTATCCCAGCGGTATTCCCGATAGGATATGATGGAATTGCTTTCATTGTGAACAATACGAATGCAGATTCATGTATTACGGTTACCGATGTTAAGAAGATTCTCAGTGGTCAGATTGCAAAATGGAATCAGCTGAACCCTAAGAATGATAAGGGTAATATTGAAGTTGTCTTTGACAATAAAGCATCAGCTACGTTACATTATGTAGTCGACTCCATTTTAGGTGGAAAGAATATTAAGAGTGCGAACATTGTTGCTGCAAATAACAGTAAGTCAGTTATTGACTATGTTCACAAAACTCCGAATGCTATAGGTGTTATTGGGTCAAATTGGTTGAATGATCATCGTGACTCTACAAACACCACATTTAAGAAAGATATTAGAGTGGTTGGTCTTTCAAAGACTACCGTTGCACAGCCAGAGAATAGTTGGCAACCTTACCAAGCTTATCTGTTGGATGGCAGATATCCTTTCGTAAGAACTATCTACGCTGTCGTGGCTGACCCTCACAAAGCATTGCCTTGGGCATTTGCAAACTTCGTAACCAATCCAATTGGTCAGAAGATTATTTTTAAGGCTGGTCTCTTGCCTTATCGTGGTGAAATCAACATTCGTGAAGTTGAAGTTAAGACCCAGTAGTCAGTAAAGCACAGTGTGTTATTTATTGGCAAATGATAATTAGTTATGATTAATTATAATGTGGTCGTTATAACATTAGAGAAGATTTATTTTGCTTATCAACATTAGTTACTACTCTCATAGAATTAAACTAAATGCCGTGGTAGGCGTCTTAATGAATAAAGTTCACTTGAATTAAAATCTAAAGAGAAAGAATTATGAAGACAAAGAAATATTTAATAGCTGGAGCCTTGATGTTGGCAATGTCAACTCCAGCAATGGCACAGGATGTTGATTACGCAGTAGCTCTTAAGCCTATTGTAGCTGCTATCGAAGCTGCACCAAATGATCCAAAGGCAGCAAAGGATCTTATTAAGGAGTATCAGAAGAACTTTAAGAAGAGTGAAGAGGCTATTGTTGCTTTGGGTAATGTTTACCTTTTGCAGCATAATTATGATGCTGCTACAGAGATAGCAAACAACGTCATCAATAATAAGAAATACAAGGGTAGCTTAGCTTATGTCCTCTTGGGCGATATTGCTGCTCTTAAGGATTCTATCGGTAATGCAGGTGCAGCTGCTACACAGTATCAGAATGCAATTACTGTTGATCCACAGAACGTAACAGCTTACGAACGTTATGCTAAGGTTTTTCGTCACGTAAACTCAAAGGTTGCTGTTCAGAAACTTGAAGAACTTCGTAAGGTTAAGCCAGACTATCCAGTAGAGGCAACTGCAGCTGAAATCATGCTTGGCGATGGTAAGTATAAGGAGGCATTAGAGTGGTATGCTAAGGCTAATCCAGCTAATATGTCAGAGGACAACTTCTATAACTATGGTTTTTCTGCTTACATTACAAAAGACTATCAGAGAGCTTTGGATGTTGTAAAGCAGGGTTTGCAGAAGTTCCCTAACAGTGAGTACTTGAGCCGTATTGCTATGATGGCATCAGTTGAGTTGAAGGATTATGCTTCTGCTATCAACTATGGTAAGGTCGTGTTTGCTGGTTCTGGTAAGAAGGTAGCTAATGACTACGATGTATATGCAAAGGCACTTTGCGGTGCTCAGCAGTATGACGAAGCTATCAACACTGTTAACAAGGCACTCGAGGTTGATAAGAACAATATTGAGCCTTTGAAGACTTTGGCTGCTATCTATGCTGCACAGGGTAATGATGACAAGGCACTCGAGGTTCAGCAGGAGTATCTTTCTAAGAGTAAGAAGGCTACTAATAATGACTGGGCAACACTTGCTAATACCTATGTTACAAAGGCAGAGGGCTTGACAGACCGTGCTGCTAAGAACGCTGTTCTTGCAAAGGCATTTGATGTTTACGAGCAGATGGTTTCTAAGTTCCCAACAATCTCTGATTGGGTATGGTTGAACCAAGCTAACGTAGCTCAGTTGATGAACGATCCTGATAAGGTAGCTGAAATCTATCAGAAGGTGGCTGCTTACGAAGAGGCTAAGCCAACGCTCGATGAGGATAGCAAGAGTTACTTGGAGAACGTTTACTATGGTCTTGGCTACTATTACTCAAAGAAGGGTAACAAGCCACTTGCAGACGAGTACTTCAATAAGGTGCTGAAGGTTAATCCTAACAATGACGGCGCTAAGAAGGCTTTAGGAATGTAATTATCTGAACAATCATTAGATATAAGGGCGATGGTCGTAATGATCATCGCCTTTTTTTGCTTCCTTTATTAAATGTTTGGACACTTACCTTATAGTTTGAACGTAATAACCTTAATGTTTCTATAAAATATAGCAGGACTATCAACTACCAACTTTTATTCTTCGACACAGAATTCCTTTTCATGTTTATACTTAGAGAGCTTGCTAATAATGGTTTGAAAAATAATGACAAAACGTCGAATAAAATATCTATAAATCGAGGCAAAGATACGTACAAAAAGCAAGTCTGCAACAAGCAGTGAATCAATCGGTTACAAAATCGTTTTCGTAAAGGTGCTTAATTGGACTTCAAAAGGGCGTTAGTAAGGGTCTTAAAGGGCACCTTTTGTAAGTCAATTAGGCGTCTTTAAGAAGCCAAAAGAGCATATGTTGGTTTTCGATTTCACGAAAATAGTTTACAAAGAACATTCAATATAGAAATCCGTTGTTTGTTTAATATGGGCAGATATACTAACGGATAGACAAGGTATTAGTTAGTCTTTTTATGCTTTATCTTGTAGTTATGGTCCTTTTATATAAGGATTAAATTTTAACTATACATACCATTCAAGTGTATATGCGTTTATTCTTTTTTCAAGTTATGATTTATTAAAGAAGTTTTATCGTCTATGTCTGTTTATTTATATTCAAATTTATTTGCTATAGATGATTTTTTATGTTTTGAACGATGCAAGTGGATGTGTGTAGTGCTCCGTAATTGATTGTTTACAAAGATTGCAAAAACCTTTCTATTCTCTTTCAAGAAAAGCGAAAATCATCAGCCTTTGATATATAAATTATCTTTTAATTCTTATTCATGAGTGCTATTCCTGCTTTTTCTCGTTAATTTTATGTATCTTTGTCATCGTTTGAAAAGACACAATACTAAGTTTGCAGTGGTGTTCGAATAGCCTGCTTGAACCTATTTATCTCTTTTGGTTACATGATTGATGTATCTCTCATTGGTTTTGTTGATAGTAGGCTGTGGGAAAAGGACACTTTGCATACAATAATGACAATAACAGAACTCAAAAGCGTAACAAGCATTGAAAACAGAAAGAAAGATAAGTCCATGGGCATGGATACCCTCACTTTATTTTGCTGAGGGTCTGCCTTATATTGCCGTAACTGTATTATCCTTGCAGGTCTATATGCAAATGGGCTTGTCAGATGCCGAAGTAACTTTTTATACTTCATGGCTTTACCTCCCTTGGGTTATCAAACCTCTGTGGAGTCCATTTCTTGATTTGATTAAGACAAAGCGATGGTGGATTATCATTATGCAGTTGCTTGTAGGTGCAGCTTTCGCAGGTGTTGCCTTTACGGTCAATACTTCGTTATGGCTTCAAGGAACAATCTGTTTCTTTTGGTTGCTGGCATTTAGTAGTGCGACACATGATGTCGGAGCTGATGGATTCTATATGATGGGACTTAATCAGCATGATCAAGCTTTCTTTGTAGGTATTCGTTCAACCTTCTATCGTATATCAATGGTTGTTGGTAAGGGTGGACTGATTGCGCTCGCTGGTTTTTTACATAAGAACTTTGATATTCAGTGGGCTTGGTCGCTTGTGTTTTATGGTCTGATGGCTCTTTTTATGGGACTTGCCCTCTATCATCGCTTTATTCTTCCTCGTCCGTCTGAGGATTCAGAGAGGGCACAGGTGTCAGCCAGCCATTTGCTTCGCAGTTTTGGAGATACTTTTCTTTCCTTCTTCAAAAAGGAGCAGGCTTTAACAACAATCTGTTTCCTACTTCTCTTTCGTTTGCCAGAAGCTTTGATAATCCCTATTTCTCAACTCTTTCTGCAGGCATCGAAGGCTAAAGGGGGATTGGCCCTTTCTGAGATAGAGTATGGTACGGTGAATGGTGTTGTTGGTGTGGCAGGTCTCTTGATAGGCGGTGTCATTGGAGGATTGATGATCAGTCGTGATGGTTTAAAGCGTTGGATATGGCCGATGACGGCAGCTATCACGTTGCCTAACTTAGCCTATGTCTATTTAGCCTATATGCTTCCCGATAATGTGATAGCTATTAGTGTAGCTGTATTTATCGAGAATTTCGGTTATGGTTTTGGTTTTAGTGCCTATATGCTCTTTATGATTTATTTCAGTCGGGGCGAGCATAAGACCAGTCATTATGCGCTTTGTACGGGCTTTATGGCGTTGTCAATGATGATTCCAGGGTTGTTTGCGGGTGCGCTGGCACAGGCAGTGGGTTATCGTTGGTTCTTTGTTATCGTAATGTTTGTTTGCATCTTCCCATTCTTGGTTGCTCATCAGCTACGTATTGATGAGGATTTTGGGAAGAAGTAGCCGATAGAGGCGCTTTGAAGGAAGGAGAAAGGGGAGGAGGGAAGGCTACGAGGCAGTGCCTCGTAGAAGCGGACCGTGGGATAGACGGCTGAAGGGAGGCGGAATTTAGGCAGGAACTACCTTTAGCAGAATCTCAATTAGCCGTGGTAAAGCATAATTTTCAAGGTCTTGCTTTTCAATCCATATGAATTCAGAGGGCAGCTGTGGGCGATTCTTTGGTCGCCAAAGGTAGATGTCAGCAAGGAGAATTTGATGGGTAAGAATATGCTTTACTCCCTTTTGTAGTAGCTGTGCTTCGGTTTTCCACGCAGAGTCTTCAGACGATGTAAGCTGTTCTGCCTGTGGAAACTCCCATAGTCCTTGCCAAATATCACCCGCACCACGTTGGTGGATGGCTATCTTTCCTTCATATTCAATATAGAGATAGGTGAAATGACGTTCCCGTTGTTTCACTTTTTTGCTTTTTACTGGTAGTTCGTTAATGCGTTGTTCACGGAAAGCAACGCAGGTTTCGCAGAGTGGGCAAGCACTGCAATGAGGAGAATTTGGTGTACATTGAGTCGCACCAAAGTCCATTATCGCTTCGTTGTAGTCTGCCGGTTCATTTATAGGTAAAAGAGATTGAGCGAGCGCTTGAAACTCCTTCTTCCCTTCGGTACTATCAATAGGTGTGTCAATGCCATAATATCGAGAAAGCACACGATAAACATTTCCGTCTACCACAGCAACTGGTTCGCCAAAAGCAATAGAAGCAATGGCAGCAGCAGTATAATCGCCTACACCTTTCAGTGTCTTTAATTCTTTAAAAGTCTGGGGGAATCCACCTAATTCCACCACCTGCTGTGCTGCCGTATGGAGGTTTCTTGCACGAGAATAATAGCCCAACCCCTGCCAAGCCTTTAGCACTTCGTCCTCCGTGGCAGCAGCGAGGTCGTTAACCGTGGGCCATTGTGCCATGAAACGTTCCCAATAACTCATACCCTGCACGATACGAGTTTGCTGTAAAATAACCTCACTCAGCCAAATAGCGTATGCATCATTCGTCTCTCGCCAAGGTAGAGAACGTCCGTTATTTTTGAACCATTGAAGAAGTGTTGCTGCAAAATTCATGGAACAAAGGTAGTTAAAAAGTAGAAAAAGAATGAAAAGTAATGTGATGTTTTGTTGGTAAAATCATTATTATTTCCTATTTTTGCCACGACTATTACCCTTAAAAGGCTGAATTTGATGTTACTTTCGATATAGAAAGATATTATAAACATAAGCCAGATATAGGGAAGATTATTATAAAATTAGAAGTTATAAAAGATGAGAAACAAGGTAAAGAAAATGCTTATGGGCCTTGCCCTCATTGTGGCAATGCTATCGGTAAGCTCATGTGCTACACGTGAGTCTGCTATTAACGACTTAGAGAACTTTTCCTATGAATTACGTGATAACAGCCAATACTACACGGCAAAGAAGTGGCGTAAAGCTGTTGACAAGTTTGGTCGCATTCGTCGAGAGATCTCACGCCATGATTATACCGTTGCAGAACGCCAGCGTATCGGTAAGCTCGAAGGTGATTGTGCCCGTTATATGGTGCGTGGTGCCAAAGATGGTGTGATGAATAGTGTCTTTGGTCTTGGCAGTGAGATACAAGGTATCTTAGATGCTATCGGTATCAAAGGTAAAGAATAGACTTGATAAGGCCTTTGGTAGGCATAAAGAAATTGAACTTCAGTTCTCAAAAAGCAGAACTTGAAGCAGGCAGAATAAAACAAAAGGTGGCAGCTTATTAGACTTTAAGCAAATAGTTGGCAACCTTTTGTTTTTTTTTGATTTAAAATATTGTTTAGTCACCTATAATTAGTAACTTTGCAAATCAAATCCATAAAATGTTTTACAATGGCTGGTAAAAAACAAATTAAGACTGCTCTTATTTCGGTTTTTCATAAAGATGGACTTGAGGACTTGCTCAAGAAGTTAGATGCGGAAGGTGTGAAATTCTTAAGTACAGGTGGTACACAAGAGTTCATCGAATCATTAGGATACCCATGTCAGAAGGTAGAAGATGTAACATCTTATCCTTCTATCCTTGGAGGTCGCGTGAAGACCCTTCATCCAAAGGTCTTTGGAGGAATCCTTTCTCGCCGTGATAATGAAGGTGATCAGGCACAGATGCAGAAATATGAAATACCTTTCATAGATCTTGTTATCGTAGATCTTTATCCATTTGAGCAGACAGTTGCCAGTGGTGCCAGCGCAGAAGACATCATTGAGAAAATTGATATCGGTGGTATTTCACTGATACGTGCAGGAGCAAAGAACTTCAAGGATGTTGTTATCGTGCCAAGTAAGGCAGAATATCCAGTGTTGCTCCAGATTCTCAATACTAATGGTGCGCATACAGATATCGAAGACCGAAAGATGTTTGCAGAGCGTGCTTTTGGTGTTAGCAGCCACTATGATAAAGCTATCCATAGTTGGTTTGCAACAGAATAAGTACAGAATAGAAAAGAATATACAATTATAAAATACAGATATATTAATGGGATTATTTTCATTTATCCAGGAAATTGCTATGGACCTGGGAACGGCAAACACGATTATTATCAGTGATGATAAGATTGTAGTTGACGAGCCGTCAGTAGTAGCACTGGACCGTCGCACAGATAAGATGATTGCTGTGGGTGGTGATGCAAAGATGATGTACGAGAAGGAACATCCCAATATTCGTACAATCCGCCCTTTGCGCGACGGAGTTATCGCTGACTTTACAGCTTGTGAGCAGATGATGCGTGGACTTATTAAGATGGTTCACAGTGGTAATCGTTTCTTCTCACCTTCATTACGTATGGTAATCGGTGTGCCATCAGGTTCTACTGAAGTGGAGCTTCGTGCCGTTCGTGACTCAGCTGAACACGCTGATGGACGTGATGTATATCTTATCTTCGAACCAATGGCTGCAGCTCTTGGTATGGGTCTTGATGTAGAGGCTCCTGAGGGTAACATGATTGTTGATATCGGTGGTGGTAGCACTGAGATTGCTGTAATCTCTTTGGGTGGTATCGTATGTAATAACTCTATCCGTGTAGCTGGTGATGACCTCACTGCGGATATTCAGGAATATATGAGTCGTCAGCACAATGTGAAGGTCAGTGAGCGTATGGCAGAGCGTATTAAGCTCCATGTAGGTTCAGCGCTGACAGACCTTGGTGATGAAGCTCCTGAGGATTACATTGTACATGGACCTAATCGTATTACAGCTCTTCCTATGGAGGTTCCTGTATGCTATCAGGAGATTGCTCATTGTCTTGATAAGACCGTTGCAAAGATTGAGAATGCTGTTCTTTCAGCATTGGAGAACACTCCACCTGAGCTTTATGCTGACATCGTAAAGAATGGTATCTATCTTAGTGGTGGTGGTGCTTTGCTTCGTGGTATTGACAAGCGTCTGACTGATAAGATTAATATTCCATTCCATATTGCTGAAGACCCATTGCACAGTGTGGCTAAGGGTGCAGGCATTGCATTGAAGAACGTAGATCGTTTCTCGTTCTTGATGAGATAACAACTAACGTTCATGCACAATCTGACTGAGTTCCTTGCTAAGTACAAGCATTGGTTCTTGTTCGTTGCCCTGGAAGTCTTGAGTATGGTTCTTTTGTTCCGATTCAATGACTATCAGGGCAGTGTGTGGTTCACGTCAGCAAACTATGTGGCTGGTTTAGCTTATGAAGGAAGTTCAAAGGTTACGTCTTATCTAACAATGGGTGAGGTGAATGAGGCTTTGACCAAACGCAACCTTGAACTGGAACGTCAAGTGAAGGAGTTATCTGCTCAACTTTATGATAAGACAAAGGATTCTACCTTTCTTCATAAAGGTCAGTATCGTTTCCTTTCAAAGTTCCGATTGATACAGGCAAAGGTTGTAGCCAATTCACTGGATAAACCTAATAACTTTATCACCATCAACAAAGGAACATGGGATGGTGTACATAAGGATATGGGTGTTGCCTGTGGTAATGGTGTTGTGGGTATTGTCTATATGGCAGGTATTCATTATGCCGTTGTAATCCCTGTGCTGAACTCAAAGTCAAACATCAGTTGTTCTATTCAAGGACGTGACTACTTCGGTTATCTCCATTGGAATGGAGGCGCATCCGATGTTGCTTATTTAGATGATGTCCCTCGTCATGCTAAGTTTAAGTTAGGTGACCGTGTTGTAACGAGTGGATATTCTTCTGTTTTCCCAGCTGGTGTGTTGGTTGGTAAGATAAAACATGTCTATAATTCAGAAGATGGACTCTCTTATCGACTACAAATCCAGCTATCAACAGACTTCGGAAACCTTCGTGATGTCTGTGTGATTGACGATGCTTCTATAAGAGATCAACGCCAAGTTATAAAGGCAGCACAAGACTCTATCAAGCCTATTGAGAGTCAGATGGACAATAGTGTACAGTAAGTAGACTGCTTGCAGATATTATTTAGATTGATGGGAGGTAGGATAACCACACTTTGTAGAGTCATTCTAACATTGGTGTGAGCCACTTTCCCCCTTTGAATTACGAATAAAAAGAATGAATATAGATTTCCTAAAACGTTTGCTTTGGTTTGCTGTTTTGACAGTGGCACAGGTGTTTGTACTCAATCACATTCATCTGTTTGCTGTTGCCACACCATTGCTTTATATCTATTTTATCCTTTTGTTCCCTCGTAATTATCCTCAGTGGGCTATGTTGATATGGGCGTTTCTAATGGGTCTTACCATTGACACTTTCTCAAATACGCCTGGTGTAGCTTCTGCTTCATTGACTTTAATAGCTGCTTTACAGCCTTATGTACTACAGCTATTCATACCTCGTGACAGTAGTGACAACTTCCAAGCAGGTATGGACACGCTTAGTATACCGCAATATACGTGGTATGTGGCTATTCTAACCTTGATATACAGCGTCGTTTTCTTCTTATTAGAGATGTTTAGTTTCTTTAATGTGTTAGAATGGTTACTTTGTATTGGCGGTAGTTCATTGCTCACGCTTATTCTTATTCTTGTTGTTGAGAACGTTAGGAGGCGATAAGAAATGAAGAATTATGATTTAGAAAAACGTCGCCTCGTGCTTAGTGCTGTTGCAATAGGTATCGTGGTGATATATATTATACGTCTTTTTGCTCTTCAGATAGCCAGTGACGACTATCGGAAGAGTGCCGACTCTAATGCTTTCTTAAAGAAGATTGAGTTCCCTTCACGTGGTTCTATCACTGATAGGAATGGTAAGCTGTTGGTTTTTAATCAGCCAGCTTATGACATTATGGTGGTAACCAACGAGATGAAAGGTCATCTTGATACGCTGGAGTTTTGTAAGGCACTAAACATAACAAAGGCTGATTTTATCAACCGAATGGCTAACATCAAGGATAGAAGTAAGAATCCGGGTTATTCTCGCTTTACGCAACAACTATTCTTGAGCCAATTGAGTGATAAAGACTTTAGTGCCTTCCAAGAGAAACTTTATCGTTTTCCAGGCTTTTATATTCAGAAACGTAGTGTTCGTCAGTATCAACGAGCTATTGCTGCACATGTCCTTGGAGATGTAGCAGAGGTGAGTCAGGGTGATATTGAGGAAGATGAGTACTATCAGCCAGGAGATTATATCGGTAAGATGGGTGTCGAGCGTGAGTATGAGAAAGACTTACGTGGAGTAAAGGGAGTACAGATACTTCTGCGAGATGCCCACGGACAGATACAAGGTCGCTATCAGGATGGTAAGTATGACCAGCGTCCACATCCTGGACGTGATATCCAACTTGGTCTTGATGCAGAACTTCAGGCACTTGGTGAACGTCTAATGGAAGGTAAATTAGGTGCTGTTGTGGCAATCGAACCAAAGACTGGACAAATTTTGGCAATGGTTTCTGCACCGACTTTCGACCCTCGTATGATGATAGGTAAACTGCGTGGTAAGTACCAGCGAGATATGACGCTCGACCCAGCCAAGCCTCTACTTAATCGTGCTATAATGGGTCAATACCCTCCAGGTTCAACGTTTAAGACCGGACAGGCTGTTACTTATTTTACAGAAGGGATTGTGACAGACTCAACTCGTTATCCTTGTCATCATGGATTCAACTTCAAAGGACTTCATGTCGGTTGTCACGCACATGCATCTCCTATCTCATTAGTACCTTCAATCAGCACCTCTTGTAATAGTTATTACTGTTGGGGACTCTATCATATGCTCTCCAATCGTAGGAAATATAAGACATTGGAGGATGCTATGAACGTGTGGCGCGACTACATGGTGTCAATGGGTTTCGGTTATAAATTAGGTATTGATCTTCCTGGTGAGAAACGAGGTATGATTCCAAATGCGAAGTTCTATGATAATGCTTTTAAGAAATGGAATCCGCTTTCGGTTATCTCTATTTCTATTGGTCAGGGTGAGGTCAACCTTACTCCACTGCAGATTGCTAACCTCGGTGCTACGATTGCGAATCGTGGTTATTATATTGCGCCACATGTTGTACGTAGTATTCAAGGGAAAAAACTCGATAAGAAGTATGTGGAGAAGCACCATACAAAGGGAAGTCTAAGAGCTTACCAAGAAGTGATAGCAGGTATGGTTTCATCAGTACGTGGTGGAACTTGTGCGCATGCGGTTCATCCTGGTTACTCATTGGCAGGTAAGACGGGTACAGCTCAGAACCGTGGTAAGGACCACTCTGTGTTTATGGGTTTTGCACCTGTTGATACTCCAAAGATAGCTATTGCTGTTTATGTTGAGAATGGTGGCTTTGGTGCAGACTATGGTGTCCCAATTGGTTCGCTAATGATAGAGCAGTATATTAATGGAAAGCTTACTCCTGGTGATGAAGCTCGTGCTGCAGCAGTTCAGAAACGCCATATCGCTTACTCCTTTAAGCGTCCTTTGTCACGTGCTGACTCTCTTCGTCTCGACTCTATTAAGCGTGTAAATACTATTAGAGACTCGCTGAAGAAGGTAAAAGAGAAGCAGGATTTAGCTGATGCAGAAAAGCTGAAGGAAGCAAAGGCAAGGAAAGAAGCTGAGGAAAAGGAGAAGAAAAGGCAACCACAGAACGAACCTGCTATCCGTGTAGAGCCTGAAACAACGGTTAAGACGGAGAAGAAAGAGAAGGATAAGGAAGGCGATAAGAAGGAAAAAGAAAAAGAAAAGAATAAAGATAGTCGAAAGGAAAATAAGGAAAAGCCTAAGGTGAAGGAAAAGTCTAAGGAGCAGTCCAAAGACAAAGCAAAGGAACAACCTAAGGTGAAGTCTAAGGAACAGGCGAAAGAAAAGCCTAAGGAGCAACCTAAGGCTAAACCAAAAGAACAAGTAAAAGATAAAGCAAAGGAACAGCCTAAAGAGAAATCAAAGGGTCAATCCAACGATAAACAAAAAAGCAAGGAGAAAGTAAATCGTGCCAAGTAATTATACAGCAGACAGACAACCAGGTGTACTTCGTTCATTAGATTGGTGGACGATAGGTATCTATATTGCGTTGCTCACCTTTGGATGGGTGAGTGTCTGTGGTGCGAGTTATACTTATGGCGATACAGAGATTTTCTCACTTTCAACCCGTTCGGGTATGCAGATTGTGTGGATTGGTACTTCTATCTGTTTAGGCTTTGTGCTTCTAATGATGGACGACCGTTTCTATGACACCTTTGCTTATGTTATCTATGGCTTGTTAGTACTACTGCTCTTTGCCACAATCTTTAATCCTCATAGTATTAAGGGTTCTCGCTCGTGGCTTGTTATGGGTCCACTCCGATTGCAGCCTGCCGAGTTCGCGAAATTTGCAACCGCATTAGCAATAGCCAAGTTTATGTCGGCTTATGGATTTACTATCAAGAATTGGAAGCATTTTGCTGGTGCGTGCGGAATCATTTTCCTACCAATGCTGTGTATTGTCGGACAGCGTGAGACAGGTTCTGCTTTGGTTTATTTCTCTTTCTTCCTCATGCTTTATCGTGAAGGAATGTCTGGTGCGTTCCTTTTCACTGGTCTGGCAATGGTCATTTACTTTGTTGTCGGAATCAAGTATGAGGAAATCTTGTTATGGGATACACCAACATCCTTAGGAAAGTTTGTTGTACTCCTACTTGTTCAGATATTCTCTTCGGTCATGGTGTGGGTCTATGTGGGCGACAAAGGACGTACGCGCCTATTGCTAACTTATGTCTTTGGTGTCACAGGACTTGCCTTGCTCTTCTCAGAGTTTGTTATTCCGTTTGATGTTGTTTGGATACAGTTGGTTTTATCAGCATGTGTCATTGGTTATTTAATTTATAATGCAATGAACACTCGCTTTGCTAACTATTTCTATATTGCATTGTTTGCTTTAGGGTCAATAGCTTTTTTCTATTCAGCAGACTATGTGTTGAACGATGTCATGCAGCCACACCAGCGTGTGCGTATTAATGTACTTTTAGGCTTAGATGAGGACTTAGCAGGAGCAGGATATAATGTACATCAGAGTGAGATAGCCATTGGCTCTGGTGGCTTACAGGGTAAAGGTTTCTTGAATGGTACGCAAACTAAGTTGAAGTTTGTACCAGAGCAGGATACAGACTTTATCTTCTGTACAGTAGGTGAGGAGGAGGGCTTCCTCGGTTCAGCCTCTGTTCTTGTGCTGTTCCTCTTCCTAATACTCCGATTAATGTACCTTGCCGATCGACAACCCTTTAAGTTTGGGCGAGTCTATGGCTATTGTGTTGCAGGAATATTCCTATTTCATCTTTTTATTAACGTAGGAATGGTATTAGGTTTGACGCCAGTTATTGGTATTCCGTTACCTTTCTTCAGTTACGGAGGTTCCTCCCTATGGGGTTTTACTTTGCTTTTGTTTATTTTTCTTCGTATCGATGCAGGGCGTAATCTTATCCGTCAGTAGGCGATAGGACTACGCTTTGGATAGCTTTAAGAAAAGGAATACAATTTATCTTTTTTGATAGATACTTCTCTTTTTGTTTAGGAGAATAAGTCTATACATCAAAAAGCGTTTTTTATTATAGAGTGGTATAGCTTTCTACTAATAACCTGAACTCGGGATAAGTATCATCCCACTCTTCTGTTTGGTTTAGTACAACGGCTCTTTAGACTCAATCTTTTGATTGGGCCTAAAGATAATAATAAAACAGATTACTTTAGAATAATGTAAGCTGTCCCGAATGTTGCTCTATAGCAAAGTCTATGTTCACTGCTGGCTTCTTCTCAAAGAAGCTGTAGGCTGCAATAGCAGAGAGAACATTCATTGCGAAATTAAATATGCTTCTATGCCTTGAATGCACTAATTGAGCTACATTCTTTAGCTCATCATTGATAGTCTCTATTACAGATCTTTTCCTTAGAAGAAGTCTATCATAAAGTGGCATTAGTTTGTTTTTCATGTTACTCCTAATGCCCGTAACTAAATTTATTCCATCATTGAACAATCGCTCAAATAATCCTTGAGAAATGTACCCTTTGTCTGCAAACAATTTACCAAATACATTGTCTGTCAACCTGTTAAATACATTTTCGTCTCGGTCATCAACATTTGCTTTAGTGAGCATAAAGTTTAGAATCTCACCTCTTTCATTACAGATAAGATGTAGTTTGAATCCAAAATACCATCCCATTGTACTCTTACCCCTTGTTGCATAATTTCTAAAAACCTTATTGCGACAAATACGTTTATTATGGCAAACTGGAATACAAGTTGAGTCAATAAAACTAATACCAGTACACCTCCCAAAACAACATATTTGCAGGAACATCATCATCTCTACAGAGACTCTTGCCTCTAATTCAAGAAAACGATTATAAGACAATTGATTTGGAAATAAATCTGCTAAATGCTCTTTTACGAAAAAGGTATAATAGTGACGAAAATTACGATAGGAATTAAAGTGGAAGCAAATTAATATCGTTATGATTTCAGACTTACTCATACGCCACTTGCGATGGCGATGACACCCTTTACTCTTTTCTGAGAGACCTATTTTATCAGTTTCTAACTCAAATTCTTTGCAAAAGTCATCTGCAATACAGAAAATTTCAGTAATTTTGTCCTTGGTAATCATCGTTATGTTTATTGTAAATAATTGATTTTCAACTATAAAGTTACAAAAATATAATGAGATTACCAACTTTTTGCAGACTTTTCTTATCCCGAGTTCAGGTTAATAATAAGTTGGTTTTGTTTGCACTATTTTCTGCACGGTGTTTTGTGCTCCGCACCACACGTGCTCCGCATCAACACGCCTTGTGTTAAGCATTATCACCATTTTAGAATATGGGAAGTTGAACAACTTATTATCATGAGATGAAGGAGAGTAGGATACTAATACACGCTAAATATGATATTATAGCTTAGGCTGGTGCTAATTAGGCTTATTCCAACATAGGTAAAGGCTGCGTCATGACTCTAATGTGTGGAGGATGAAGCAGCCTTTATAGTTTGTCTCTAATGTTTACTTTTTGAGAAGTCTGATACCCACATCGCTGATACCAGGAAGTGACTCACGGCTCATGATATGACGTATCGTGACGTGCATAGAGTCATTGCGGTTGAGACGGAATGCTGTAATTGCCTGACGTATTTCAGTATTTGAGATACCTTTCTGTCCTACCAATATTCCCTTATCATTGATAATCTCACAATTAATAGTATCGTTATATGTCTTTTCTCGCTTCTTCCGTTGTCTGTAGTAGATTATCTTTCGTTCAATAATCATACTTATGTTGCGGTAAGGATAAGTCTGTGCAGCACGTAGGCAGAGGTCTAATTGGTAGTGACCCTCCCATTGGCGAGGAATATCAAAAGAAAGTGTATCATTGCGTGACCACCCCTGTAGTGACACACTTTTATATCGGTCATAGGTGCGTGGGTCACTGCATGAAGCAGCACCCATGGTAATTACCATGAGTGCTATGATATATAATAAGGTGGAAACCTTATGTTTCATTCTTGTTTTCTTTCCGTTTGCTGAGGCTGTCTGCCTTCATTTCTATTGTTCTGTGGAGTAGCTTCGTTCTGTTGTTGTGCAGGACGAGGACCGTTATAAGGACGACGATTACCATTCTGAGGGCGACGGTTATCGTTCTGTGGACGTCTGTTGTCATTTGGCTGACGGTAGTTGTCCTGTCCATCACGCTGATTACGACGGTTGTCGCGTTGTGGTCTACCACCTTGCTGACCGTTGTTATTGCGTGGTTGGTTGTTCTTTTTGCGTTTCTTTGCCTTATCAAATCGACTGAGGTCAGCACCAGCGAGGAGGTCAACAGGCTTCTTAGCTGGTTTTGCCTTACCATCTTCAAGGAGCGAAAGAGGCTTCTCACCACGTCGGTTGAGTTCAATAATCTCCTTTGCACGCTCAGCACTGATGGTCTCGAGGTTTGCTGCAAGGTTCTTATCGGTAGAGTAGGTGCATTGACCATTGAGGATATCCGTCTTGAAGAGATGGTATTCGCCATCCATAGTCTCCAAGATAACCTCCTTGCTTGGCAGTTTTCTGCCAGCCTCCATATAGTCGTCAACCTCATAGTTCAGGCAACATTTTAGCTTAGCACACATACCCGCCAGTTTGGTTGGGTTGAGTGAGATGTCCTGAATGCGGGCAGCTGTTGTCGAGACACTGGAGAAATTCTTCATCCAAGTAGCACAGCAAAGCTCACGACCACATGGACCTGTACCGCCAATGCGTCCTGCTTCCTGTCGTGCACCAATCTGTTTCATTTCGATTCGTACGTGGAAGGCTGCAGCAAGGTCCTTAATAAGCTGACGGAAGTCAACACGTTCGTCGGCAATGTAGTAGAAGATAGCTTTGTTTCCATCGCCCTGATACTCTACGTCGCCAATCTTCATCTTCAGTCCTAAGCCTTTCGCAATCTGTCGGCTCTCAATCATTGTAGCGTGTTCACGTGCTTTTGCTTCGTGATATTTCTGCATATCAACTTCTTTTGCAAGTCGATAGACACGCTTGATATCGTCTGGTGACTTCACGCTTGACGACTTCTTAATCTGCAGTTTAACGAGTCGTCCAGTCAGTGTAACGACTCCGATATCGTGTCCTGGGTTAGCTTCTACAGCCACGATGTCACCCTTCTTCAAGTCAAGATTGTTGACATTGTGATAGTAACCCTTACGAGTATTCTTGAATTGAACCTCAACAAGGTCAGTTGTCTGGTTGTTTCCAGGCACGTCAGCCAGCCAGTCGAATGTGTTCAACTGGTGGTTTTGTCTGCCACAACCTTTGTGGCATAAGCCTCGGTCGCAACCATGCCAGACCTTGAATTTCATATCTTTGTAATCCATTGATTGTTTCTTTTTGTTTATATATATGTTGGAAGCCTCCAAGTTCCTCTTTGCTTGTAGAGTTTGGTAGGCTGTGATAAGCAATGATTAATTATATAGTACAGGTATCAAGCATATAACTTGTCAACTTGTTAACTCGTCTACTTGTTCACCTGTCCACTCGTCTACTTCTTCAACAACAGCACAATGAGTTTCAATGCCATGTCATAGAAGACAATCTTAGCGTTTGCATTCTGTCCGATATCACGATTAGCACGCTGGAAGAGTTCGTTGATTTCAATGACGTTTGCCTCGTTGATGAATCGTGCGAAGTTCTTAGCGAAGTTCTCTTCCTCCAAAGTCATGTAGTTGAGTTCGGGCGTTCGGAAGTTAAACATGAAGTTCTCGCGCACTTGCTGTTGGAAGTAAGTAAGCATACGACGCTCTTTCTCACGTCCATATCCTGCTACAACCTCGCTCCAACGTTTGAGGTCTTTGACGTTACGAAGGTAACATAGGCGCATAAGCATTTGGAACATGTTGTGGAATTCACGGTTTTCATTACCCGAATCCATTGCTTCCAATGCTTTCAACCAACTACCATTTGCGATGCGAGCAATGCGGTGTGCCGCATCAGTATCAATCCCCCTTTTGTTGATGAGTGCCTGTTCAATCGCCTCGTCGTTGATACGTTTCACATCAATACGCTGTGTACGGCTGATGATGGTTTCGAGAAGTTTCTCTGGTTCTTCGCATACCATGAGGAAGATAGTGCCCTGCGGTGGCTCCTCTAATAGCTTCAACAGCTTATTGGCAGAGGTGAGATTCATTCGTTCTGGCAGCCAGATGATAGACACTTTATAGCCCCCTTGACTTGATTTCAACGCCAAAACGCGTGACAGTTCGTCACTCTCAGCACCCGTGATGATAGCCTGTTGCGTGGTAGCCCCCATCTGATTCATCCATTGATTCATGGTGAAGTAAGTCCCTTGCATGATGAGTCCGTGCCATTCCTTCGCAAAGTCAGCACTTACGGGTTGGTGTTCACCACTCATGCTTGGTAGTTTGATGGTAGGATAAGAGAAGTGAAGGTCAGGGTGTTCCCAGTTTCGAAGCATGGCACGAGCATTTGATACGGTTGATGACGTAGCTTCCTCAGTTTCGTCACCAGCAAGCAAATAGCTGGCAAAAGCCATTGCAAGTGCCATCTTACCCGCTCCTTGAGGTCCGCAGAAGAGCAAAGCATGAGGCAGACGGTCTTTTTTAACCATCTGAATAAGCCGTTCCTTAACTGCTTCTTGTCCTATAACTTCTGAAAAGTTCATCTTCTCTTGTATTCTTTTTTATTTGCTGTTCTGTTGCAGAAGACCAGTTTCTACCAATCGTTTCATCACCTCGTGCACACTGCTCACTGCCGATACGGTATAGAAATGTACGTTGTTGAAACCATGTGCATAAAGGTCTTTCACCTGTCTAACAGCCCATTCAATACCTAACAGGCGAGCCTCCTCATCCGACTTACAAAGTAAAGCTAATCCAGCAAGCTCTTCTGGGATGTCACAATGGAATGTCTTTGGAACGACATTCAGCTGAGATAGCTTTGCGAAAGGCTTAATTCCTGGTATGATAGGAATGGTAACGCCAATCTTACGAGCCTGATCAACGAAGTTATAGAACTTCTCATTGTCGTAGAAAAGCTGTGTAACGGCAAATGTTGCACCAAGGTCCTGCTTCATCTTGAGGTAACGTAGGTCCTGTTCAAGGTTAGGTGCTTCCTCATGTTTCTCTGGATAACATGCCACACCATACACGAAAGGTCTACCTGGATGCTTCATAGTAGAACCATCAATGAATACACCTTCGTTGAAACTATTCACTTGTTCAATCAGTTCTGTCGTATGACTATGACCGCCTTCTGTCGGTGTGAAGAATCGGTCTTCGCGAGCTTTATCGCCACGCAGAAGCATCAAGTTCTTTATACCAAGAAACTGTAAATCGAGCAATTCGTACTCAATATCTTCTTTCGTTGCACCCGAGCATATCACATGAGGGATGACAGGAATACCATATCTTTGCTGGATAGCAGCTGCAATGGCTACCGTTCCAGGTCGACGACGTATGCGCTGGCGTTCCAATAGTCCGTCTTCGCGTTCGTGATATACGAACTCACTATGATGAGTGGTTATGTTTATGAAGCTCGGATTAAACTCCTTGAGCTGATCAATATTGCGGAAAAGAGACGCTGTTCCATTACCCTTCAAAGGGGGAAGAACCTCAAACGAGAAATGTTTCTCGTCGGTCTCATCATTCAGTAATTGCTTTATATCTGTTATGTTGTTGCCCATTTGGCTACAAAGTTAGTAAATAAATGTGAGAAAAAGGATAGGTTTGGATAAGTAAAACGGTTAAAGAGTAAAAAGTAAAAGCGTATTTATTCGGTTCTTTTGTTAAATCTGTAGATTGTTAATAGAATGAGATAAATCCACATACATGGTATCATTACCTCCAATTAAATGATATTACAAAGAAGAATAAACTGCATGATAAACGGAATTAGGTGCGATGTCTATCTGTCTTCTACAAACAACGTATTCTCTTATTAATTGAAGTTTGTAAATAATTTTCGTGCTATTCAAAACCAATACATGCTCTTTTGACTTCTTAAAGACGCCCTTTAAGCTTGCAAAAGATGCTCTTTAAGCCCCTTACTAACGCCCTTTTGAAGTCTAATTAAGCACCTTTTACTTTACTGCTTTATAACTAATTGATATACTGTTGGTTATAAATTCGCTTTTGATATGTGTTTTTGCCGTTGTTTACAGATGTTTTACTTGAAATTATGTAATGATTTTTCAAAAGCATATCTGCAGATTTTCGGAGTCTTAAAATGAAAAGATTTTCAATGAAAGAGGATGATAAAAGGATAGATAGTTGACTGTCTTAGCCATGTTTTTGTTTAATGAGCAACGATGGTTCTTTCGTTAAAGCAATACGAAAAGCGTCTACACATTTAACAGAAGAACCATTTATTCTTCTAAAAGTAGCAATGTGGGTAAGGGAAAAACTTGCTTTAGGTGTATTAATAAGTAGAAGCATCTTCCCTAAAAGGGAAACATTGCTCGTAAAGTTGGTAATATTTCGACTTACTACTAATATATGAAAAGAGTTTTTATGGCAATTATTGCCTTGGCAATGGCTGTGAATATGATGGCCGGTGACTTTGTGAAAGTGAAGAACGGACGCTTTGTTCGTGGTGGAAAACCCTACTATTACGTAGGAGCAAATTTCTGGTATGGACCTATACTTGGTTCTGAAGGACCGGGAGGAGACCGTGCGCGTCTTCGTCGAGAACTCGATGAGATGCAGCGTTTGGGTATTGATAACCTTCGAATCTTGGTTGGTGCAGATGGTTTGCCTGGTGTTGAGGATAAGATAGAACCTGTTTTACAGTCTCGTCCGGGTGTCTATAACGATTCTATTCTTGCAGGATTAGACTATCTTTTAACTGAGATGAGCAAGCGAAAGATGGTTGCTGTGCTTTATCTCACCAACTCTTGGGAATGGAGTGGAGGCTATGGTGCCTATTTGGAGTGGGCTGATGAAGGACCTGCTTTGATACCACGCAGAGACGGCTATGGCGCTTATACAAAGTTTGCCAGCAAGTTTGCTGCTAATCAGAAGGCACATTTAATGTTCTATGATCATATTCGCTTCATCCTTAGTCGTACTAACCGATACTCTGGTGTCAAGTATGTTGATGACCCTACAATCATGTCTTGGCAGATTTGTAACGAGCCTCGTGCCTTTTCTAAGGAAGCTTTGCCAGAGTTTGAGAAGTGGCTTTCAGAGGCTACTGCACTGGTTCGCAGTCTTGATCAGAACCATCTGATAAGCCTTGGAAGTGAAGGTGCCTTTGGGTGTGAGCGTGATTATGGTTGTTTTGAACGTATCTGTGCAGATAAGAACGTGGACTATTGCAATATTCACATTTGGCCATACAACTGGCAGTGGGCAAGAAAGACACATTTGAAAGAGGACCTCAAGGCAAGTTTTAAGCAGACACAAGAATATATCGACAACCATCTTGCCATCTGCAAGCGTCTTAATAAGCCACTTGTTCTTGAAGAGTTCGGTTATCCTCGTGATGGTTTCTCCTTCTCATTGAAGAGTACAACCAAGGTGCGTGATGCTTATTACAAGTATGTTATGGAAACTGTTGCAGAGAATGCAGCGAATGGTGGACTCCTTGTTGGCTGTAACTTCTGGGGTTGGGGTGGTTATGGAAAACCTCGTCATGAGCGTTGGCAGGCAGGAGACGACTTCACCTGCGATCCAGCACATGAGCCACAAGGATTCTACAGTGTGTTTGCATCAGACAAATCAACACAAAAGATAATTCAGAAACAGACAAAGCGAATGTCTGAAATTAAGTAAAATGATATGTTAAAGCTGTTGTTTGAACATTGTAAAGGTAAGGTTTAATAAGTCTAAACCTATCGTCTACATAAGCCAAACAACAGCTTTATTGTTTATATAAACTGTGACGCAGAAACTGATGGATAGTTTCTTGTTATCTATTAGTAGGAATAGAGTAGGAATAAAGGTGAAAGTCTGTTGTGCAATCATGCAATATGGCAGTATTCTTTCGATCATTTTGAGGAGAATGAAACAATGCCTTTCTATCAGTTTTCTTGGTAATCTACTGATTAAAGTGTAACTTTGCAGTACAAATGAGACCATAGATTGGTTTCGTTATTATAAAGTTTGATACATCAAAATAGCAATAAAAAATGGAAATGTTTAAGTTTAATCCTCTTTTGAAGTCTATCCTTTGGGGTGGAGAAAAGATAGTACCTTTCAAGCATTTGACTTCTGATCAGAAGCAGGTGGGCGAAAGCTGGGAAATTTCAGGTGTTAAGGACAACGAGAGTGTTGTCTCTAATGGCGAATATAAAGGCTGGACACTGAACAAACTTGTTGAGACTTTGAAGGATAAACTGGTGGGTAAGGAGAACTATGAACGCTTTGGTAATGAGTTCCCTCTGCTTGTTAAGTTCATTGATGCACGCGAGCAGCTTTCTATTCAGGTTCATCCAACAGACGAGCAGGCACAAGCACAGGGTTTGGGTCGTGGTAAGACAGAGATGTGGTATGTGATGGAAAGTGATGCTGATGCTTCTCTTCGCAGCGGTTTGAAGCAGCAGATTACACCAGAGCAATACAAGGAAATGGTTGAAAATGATACTATTACAGAGGCTTTGTCAGAATATCCTGTGAAGGAAGGCGACGTATTCTTCTTGCCAGCAGGTCGTATTCACTCTATCGGTGCAGGCTGTTTCTTGGCAGAGATACAGGAGACAAGCGACGTAACCTACCGTATCTATGACTTCAAGCGTCAGGATGCAGCGGGCAATTATCGTCAGTTGCATACCAAGGAAGCTGCTGAGTGCATCGATTATACCGTCTATCCAGACTATCGCACACAGTATGAGGCACGTCAGAATGAGCCTGTAGAACTCGTTAGCTGTCCTTACTTCACCACTTCTGTCTATGACCTTACAGAGCCAATGACACTCGATTATAGTGATTTGGACTCTTTTGTAATCTTCGTTGGTCTCAAGGGTGAGGGTGAGATTACTGATGCTGAGGGCAATACTATCTCATTCCGTGCAGGTGAGAGTGTACTCCTTCCAGCTACAGCAACTACTGTTAAGGTTTCGGGAACAGTTAAATTCTTAGAGTCTTACGTATAAATAAGCATATTAAAGACCACTTCAGCTGAGTTTTCAATGGTGTTGATAAACTGCTAATAGTGGTAGATTATATAAGAAATAGCTCTCTTTTTCATGTGAAAAGGAGAGCTATTTTTGTTTTTATAGAACTCCTCTTAGTTTGTTGTTAATGTCTTCTTGGCTTTATTATAGTAGCCTTAATACTTCTCTTTTCTATTCTTTAATCAATGTGATGTGGTTACGCACACATGGTGCTATGGCTTAACACATATGGTGTTCATGGTAAGCACCATTGGTGCGGGTGGTAGATAGCATTAAAAAGAAGCCCCCTTTCCATGTGAAAAGGAGGCTCGTTATAGTTCTATAGATACTATCTTTCTTTATTCTTTGTCTTCTTTCTTTTCCTCAGCAGTAGCCGGTATGTTTTCTACCTGCGCCCCATCACCCTCTTTGGTGACATATCTTTGCCAGTAAGCAATGATAAGGGTTGTGAGTGGTAAGGCTATGATTAGTCCGATAAAGCCCAAGAGTGCACCCCAAACAGAGAGAGAAAGGAGTAGGATAGCTGGGTTGAGTCCCATTGCTTTACCCATAATCTTTGGTGTTATCACCATATCCATTAGCAGCTGTACAACCGCAAATACGATCAGTGCAGAGGCAAAGATAATCCAGAAATTCTGTCCTGTATCAGCAGCTTTGAGCAATGCAAGGAAAGCTGTTGGGATAAGTGCAAAGGTGTGAAGATAAGGGACGAGGTTAAGAATGCCAATAAGGATTCCCATACCGATAGCCATTGGGAAATCAATAATGGTAAAGCCAATGCAGAAGAGTATGCCCATACAGAGTGAAACTAATCCCTGTCCACGTATATAATTATTCAACTCTCGCTCAGCATCCTGTGCTAATCCAGCCCAGAAAGGACGTACGTTCTTAGGGAATATCCTAATCCAATTATTTGTCAATACCTCGTAATCAAGCAGGATAAAGAAGGTATAGAGTAGGGTGATACATGATGCAATGATAGAAATCACGATACTTGCCGTCTGACCTATTACAGAGAATATCTTTGGCATAGCGGTCTTAATCGTGTTTGTGAAGTCTGGACTCTTTAAGAATCTTTCGATTTCTGTCTGATTCTCCCTAATCCATTTCTGTATCATTGTCGCTATGTCATTGGTGTGTGTCGTCTCATGTAGATAGCGATTGACAATCGTCATAAACTTATCAACCTGATTGATCATTGGTGGAACGATGAACAGGAAGATGGCAGTAAAGAGTGCTGCAACCAACAAGAAGGTGATGATTATGCTCAAAGCTCTGCCTGGAACGTGGAGTTTATATTGTACGAACTTCACGATAGGATAGAGGAGGTAGGCAAGTAACCATGCTATGAAGAATGGCAAAAGTACCCCAGACAATGCATTGATGATAAAACCGACGGTTATGACAGCAAGTGCTATTAATGCCCAGCGTATGAATTTATCGAAGGTTATTGTTTGTCGCATAAGCGTTTTTATTGTTTATTGTTTGTTTCCTCTTGTGTTGCCTTTTTGTAGCATTCACGGCATAGCGGCTCGTACTCCTGCTGCTCTCCGAGCATGACACGACGGTCGTCAGCAATGAGACGGTGGCTAACGTATGCCAACGCACCACACTTCACACAGATTGCGTGTACCTTTGTTACCTCGTCTGCAATGGCACAAAGCGCAGGAATAGGACCGAATGGCACGCCTTTGAAGTCCATGTCGAGTCCTGCAACGATGACACGTACACCGTTGTTTGCCAATTTATTGCATATATCAGTGAGCCCCTCGTCTAAGAACTGTGCCTCGTCAATACCCACGACATCAATGTCTGAGGCAAGAAGAAGAATGTTGCCAGATGAGTCGATAGGTGTAGAATGGATGCTGTTCTGGTCATGACTGACTACATCCTCGTCTGAATAGCGTGTGTCAATAGAAGGTTTGAAAATCTCAACCCTCTGTTTTGCGAACTTTGCACGTTTCATACGACGGATGAGTTCTTCGGTTTTACCAGAGAACATACTTCCACATATCACCTCAATGCGTCCTTGACGACGTCTTTCACCGTTATGGTTGTCTATCTTTGTCATAATCATTGCAAAGATATATAATTTAAAAAGAATAGATAAACGTTAAGCGTTAAAAGTTATTGAGGAAGTGTGTTCTTTGTCTTCTTAGCGGAAAATAAAAGAGAACTGAAAGTTAATTTGTAGAATGAAGTTGTATTTTTTCGTAGATAGTAGTATTTATTCTTTAAAATTATAACATCATTGTTACTTTGTCTTTTTCCTTGCAAACGGACATGATTGTTATGTAAAAAAAGCTAATTTATTTTGTCCTTCTGTTCATTTACTTTACATTTGCAACCAACAATGGGAACATTATATCTCGTACCGACACCAGTTGGAAACATGGAGGATATGACACTCCGTGCTATCAGAATCCTAAAGGAGGCTGATTTAGTTTTGTGTGAGGATACTCGTACATCGGGTATCTTGTTGAAACATTTTGAGATTAAGAATCGTCTTATGTCTCATCATAAATTCAATGAACATGCAAGTTCTGCTGGTATAGTCAATAGATTAAAGGCTGGTGAGACGGTTGCACTGATCTCAGATGCGGGAACTCCAGGCATTAGTGACCCAGGTTTCTTCCTCGCTCGTGAGGCTGCAGCCAATGGAATAACCGTTCAGACGCTTCCGGGAGCTACCGCTTTCGTACCTGCTTTGGTGTCAAGTGGCTTGCCTTGTGACCGCTTTTGCTTCGAAGGATTCCTCCCTCAGAAGAAGGGACGTAAGACTCATTTAGAGAGTTTAGCTGATGAAACGCGTACAATGATATTCTATGAATCACCTTATAGAGTTGTGAAAACCTTAGAACAGTTCGCTGAGGTGTTTGGAGCCGAGCGACAAGTAAGCTGTTGTCGTGAGATTTCAAAGCTGCATGAAGAGAGTGTTCGAGGGACATTGACAGAGGTAATCGCCCACTTCAAAGAGACAGAACCACGTGGTGAGTTCGTCATTGTAGTGGCAGGAAAAGAAAAAGTAAAGTCTTCTGATAGGAAGAAACAAACGGATAAAAAAGTATAATGTATGAATAAACTATTAGTTTTCGCAGTATGTGGAGTACTTGCACTGGCATCCTGCAATCAAGGAAAGAAATCGGCTTTGAATCCATCCGAAATACAGAATGATTCATTGCGCAATATTATCGACGCACGTGATCACGAGATTAACGATATGATGGGAACGTTGAATGATATCCAGCAGGGTTTTGCTGCTATCAACGAGGCTGAGAATCGTGTGACAATAGCTAAGAATGGTGAGCGTGCAGACAAGGCAGAGCAGATGAAGGAGAATATCCAGTTTATCGCTCAGCGTATGCAGGAAAACCGTGAACTCATTAAGAAGTTGCAGCAGCAGTTACGCGAGACAGGCTTTAAGGGTGATGCAATGAAGGAAACTCTCAGCCGTCTAACAAGTCAGTTGAGCGCTAAGGAGACTGAGTTGAAGCAGTTGCGTGCTGAGTTGGAGTCAAAGAATATTCATATTAAGGAACTTGATGAGACTATCACTGGTTTGAATACAGATGTTACTAATCTCAAGACTGATAAGGAGAACCTTACAGCAGAGAAAGAAAACCTCACCAAGGAGAAAGAGAATCTCCAGACAGAGAGCAACCAAAAGACCGAGACTATCAATACACAAGACAAGCAGTTGAATGCTGGTTGGTATGTATTCGGTACTAAGAGCGAGTTGAAGGCACAGCGCATTCTCGATGGTGGTAAGGTTCTTCAGGGTTCTTTCAACAAGGGTTACTTCACAAAGATTGATATCCGTGTCAACAAGGAAATCAAGCTTTACAGCAAGAGTGCTCATCTGTTGACTGCTCATCCAAGCAGCAGCTACACGCTGACAACTGATACAAACGGACAGTATGTTCTCCGTATTACGGACCCACAGACATTCTGGAGCACAAGCAAATACTTGGTTATTCAGGTTAGATAATCATAAAATACAAAATAAGAAAGAGGAGATGTGTTATAACAGCACATCTCCTTTTTTATTTCTCCAAACTTACAACAGTCTCATAATTGGATATATTCAGAAGAGGGTAACTATTTCTTCAAAAAGGTTGACGGTTTCTTTAAAAAAGGTAGACCTTTTTGCCCAAAAAGGTCTACCTTTTTTGCAATCGTGCTATCTGTTATGTCAACTTCTACAAAACCCTAAGAAGCCCCTATTGATGTGGTGCTTCGTCTTTTAGATTTACTAATCTCGTGGTAAACAATAGGCTGAGTGTGACGAAGGCCGCGCCTATTGCCAGTCCAATATACTGAACGTTGTGAAGCAAGGTAAGGATGAATTCTGATTCAGTTCCATTGATATATCTATCAAAGATGTTAGGCAGTGTGAAACTTGCAAGCGTCACAATACAGCCCAAAACAACCCCGACAACAAGCAGTTTAAGCGACATCAGTTTGTTCTTTCGGCTCTCCGCACGTTGATATGCCTTGACTTCTTCGATGAGTTCCATCTGTCGTTGCAGTCTTTGCATAAAGGCATTGTCATCCGATAGCTGTGGATGATAGTCCACCAGTAAGTCTTTCAAGAATTTATCTTCGTTCATCTTTCCAATAAGTATTTAAGTTCTTGCCGTCCACGTGAGAGTTGTTTCTTAATCGCATCCTCACTGTTTTCGGTTATCTCTGCAATCTCTTTTATCTGATAACCCTGCATATAATAAAGCAGGATACTTGTGCGCATCGTTTCCGTAAGCGTTTCTAAAGCACTATGTAATTCCTGATAGCGGAAGGCATCGTCACTCTTACTATTCCCTTGGAGCGTGATAGCCTTCTCAAGGGGTAGTTCCTGCTGGTGTTTCTGTTTGCGGCGCGAGTCGATGAAGACACGATAAGCAATTTTCATTAGCCAAGCCGAGAACTGTCCACGTTCGTCATATTGACTACTGCGAAGGTAGGCTTTGATAAGAGCCTCTTGAGCAATATCGTCAGCTTCAGCACTATTGCCGCAGCATAGAGCCGTCAGGAACCGGCGTAATGTTGCCTGTTCCCGACTGACCTGTTCGACGAATTGTTCTCTTGTCATAATAACCTAATCGTTGTCTTTCAAGTTTTCCAAAGTCTTTTTGGCATTGTTGTAGGCGATTAACAACCCGCATCCTACTGCCAATGGGACAACACCAAATACGGCGCCTATAGGGATATATCCTTTGTCAAAACTTTGCAAAATGCTCAAAACTATAATAACCAATATGGTTGCCGCCCCTCCGATAAGACAGATTGTCCCCCAAAGTAGTTCCTGGTGCATTTTTGTCATCAGTTGCTCTTTGTATGATTTCTTTGAAGGGTTCAGCTTGTCGAGAAACTCCTGCACGTCAATGTCAGGATTCTTTTCAATAATAGCCGTAACAATCTCGCTTCTTTTGTCTGTTTCGTGTTGTTTGTTACGGTAAGAGAGCCAAGCCATTATGATAGGAAGAACTACTGCAATTGCTATTGGAACGAGACTTTTAATGATTGATTCTAATATTACATAATTCATAATCATTTGTTTTTAATATGTTATACATTTGGTTTTCTTTCTGAACCGATTCACTTGTATAACGTTGTTGATTTGTAAAAGGTGACATCAAAGGCATAAATTTATTTGTTTTATGGTATTAATTGTATTCTTGATAACGGCTCTTTTTTATGCTTACAACAGCTTTTGAGCGAATTATTTACATGAAAATAAATATTTTTATTCATGATAAAAAAGAATTATTTTCACGACAATAAATATTTATTTTCATGTAAATAATTCGTTAGCGTGTAGCTATAAGAAGTTAAAAGGGCATTTATCAGCAGTTTATCTCTTACCTCTAATATTCGTAAAGAGCACTGGTAAAACCCTTTCTCTTTCCTTTCTATATCTTTATTAGTATCACGAAAAGAGGTGATGTCTTAACTCCTTTTACTCCCTTTCACTCCTTAACTCCTCGATCCCTACCTTCTCTCTTGAAAGAATCGCTGCATCAAGGCACGACATTCTTCTTCCATCACACCGTAAGTAACATTAGCTTTTGGGTGAAAGGCTTTGGGTGCATACTCGTGATAGCCTCGTTTCTCATCGGGACAACCGTAGACAATGCGTTGGAGTTGTGCCCAGCCTATAGCACCAGCACACATGATGCAAGGTTCAACAGTCACATATAGCGTACAATCCTGTAGGTACTTACCCCCTAACTCGTTGGCAGCCATGGTTATTGCTTGCATTTCAGCATGCGCAGTGACGTCATTGAGCGTCTCTGTCAGGTTATGGGCACGAGCGATGATACGGTCGCGACACACCACAACAGCACCAATAGGGATTTCACCTTCTTTATAAGCCGCTTCGGCTTCAGCTAATGCACGCTGCATAAAGTATAGGTCTTTCTTGCTTTGTTCTTCTGTACTCATACTGCAAAAATACGGGTTTTATTTTGATTTTACGAAAGATTATTCTAACTTTGTGCGTGAATATTAATGTACACAATTCTTGACGGGAGTGATAAAGTTTAAGGATTTTAGAAGAAGTAGGCAATACCTTTGTTTCATCCGTAAATCGATTTGATACGTATAAAGAATTATCTTATCTCCTTCTAATAGTCTGAACTTCTAAAACTTCTGCAAGTTGAGGAAAGAAAGACGCATGGCATACCATAACGAATTGGGTAAATGGGGAGAGGATGTGGCGGTAAGCTATCTCCAACAGTTGGGTTATGTCATTCTTCATCGTGATTGGGATTATCATCATCGAGACTTAGATATTGTTGCTATAGATAATGGTACGCTGGTTATCGTTGAGGTAAAGACCCGAAAGAATGAGCAGTTTGCTGATGCCGATGAGGCTGTCACTGTGCAGAAAGTGCGTTCGCTCTCGATAGCTGCCAATGCATACGTCAAGCGATATAACATCAATTTGGATATTCGCTTTGATATAATCACTGTCGTAGGGCAGCCAACAGGAACCAATGAGGTGCGCCATGTGAAGGATGCCTTTCTTCCATTCATATAAAGAATAGATTGTAAATGAAGATAATAGATGCCGTATTAGGCTTTTTCAAGCCAACAGTAGTAGAGAAAGAAAGAGAGGTGAAAGTCGTAAGATTGGATGCTGTCGATAGTACAAATGCCTACCTTCGCACTTACACACCTGCTGAAGATGAGCCAATGACAGTCGTTGTTGCCGATTATCAGACTGCAGGAAAAGGGCAGGGGACGAACACTTGGGAGAGTGAAGCTGGTAAGAACCTGTTGTTTTCGGTACTTGTTCATCCGACGATGCTGCCTGTTCGTAGTCAGTTTCTACTCTCTGAAGCTGGTGCTTTGGCATTGAAAGAAGCTTTGGCAGACTATGTGAAAGAAGATATCAGCCTGAAATGGCCCAATGACATCTATTGGAAAGATAAGAAACTGAGCGGAACACTGATTGAAACAAAGCTCGCTGCGGGGCGTATAAAAGACTGTGTCTTCGGTGTGGGACTGAATGTAAATCAGGAAACGTTCCATAGTGATGCTCCTAATCCCGTTTCTCTCTGTCAGATTTTAGGGTATGAAGTAGACAAAGAAGAACTGCTGAAAAAGATAATCAAGAAGTTCTCAGAACTCTATCAGCTGTTAGAGATGGGCGGGTATAATGATGTCAGTGCCATGTATCACGAAGCTTTGTACCGCCGTGGAGGCTTTCATAAGTTCCGTGATGCTGATGGCGAGTTTGAAGGCGCTATCGTTGAAGTAGAAGACGATGGGCATCTCATCCTCCGTGACAGCAAGGGTATGATACGTGAATATCAATTTAAAGAAGTAGAATTTATTATATAACAAGGTGTTTGGGAAAGTAAAGAAGTTCCTTCAACTCCTTCAACTCCAAAAATAATGGCAAGATTTAAAAGAATTCTCTTGAAACTTTCGGGTGAGAGTTTGATGGGAAAACAGGGCTTCGGTATCGACCCTGAACGTCTTAGCGATTATGCTAAGCAGATTAAGGAAGTACATGAAATGGGTGTACAGATTGGTATCGTAATCGGTGGTGGTAACATTTTCCGTGGTTTGAGCGGTAGTCAGAAAGGCTTTGATCGTGTGAAAGGCGACCAGATGGGTATGTGTGCTACTGTTATCAACTCTCTTGCGCTCAGTTCAGCACTTGAGGCAATCGGTGTGAAAGCTAAGGTCTTGACCGCTATCCGTATGGAACCAATCGGTGAGTTCTATAGCAAGTGGAAGGCTATCGAGGCTATGGAAGCAGGTTATGTTTGTATCTTCTCAGCTGGTACTGGTTGTCCTTACTTTACAACGGACACTGGTTCAAGCTTGCGTGGTATTGAGATTGAGGCAGACGTAATGCTTAAGGGTACACGTGTAGATGGCATCTATACTGCCGATCCAGAGAAAGATCCATCGGCAACTAAGTTCTCTGAAATCACATATGATGAGATTTATAATAAGGGTCTTAAGGTAATGGATCTCACGGCAACGACTATGTGTAAGGAAAACGATCTACCTATTTATGTCTTCAATATGGACGTTGTCGGTAATCTGAAGAAGGTTATGGACGGTGAAGATATAGGTACGTTGGTGCATAATTAATGCTGATTATTCTCAAATGAATAGCTGTTGCAGCAGGTAGGTGACTACCTGTCTGCAACAATATACGTAAAATAAAAATCGACGAGAGAACTCATCTTAATCCTGAAAACCTTTTGAACATAGATTGATAAAAAGTTATTGAATATAAATATTAAATATATACATTATGTAATGTTATAAAAATAATTTTCTTATCTTTGCAGTTCAAATTCTAATAGTATAAAACGATGAAAAGAAGAAATACACTATTTATCCTCTTTACGCTGTTGTTTAGCCTCACAGCTATGGCACAGCAGAACCCTGTTCACTTTTCTGTACAGCAGAAGCAGGTTTCACCAACAGAGGTTGAGGTTATCTTCACAGCGAAGATTGACCAGGGATGGCATGTATATTCAACGAATCTTCCTGCTGATGGTCCTACATCTGCATCTTTACATGTAGATAAAGCAGAGGGCGTAACACCAGTTGGTAAGCTCACAACACGTGGTAAAGAGTTGAATGTCTATGATAAGACTTTCGAGATGAAACTACGTTATTTTGAAAATAGCGTTGGTTTCGTTCAACGTTACAAGATAACAGCCAAGACCTATAGTATAAAGGGTTATTTGGAATATGGTGCTTGTAACGATGAGATGTGTTTGCCACCAACACAGGTTGAATTTAATTTCAAAGGTAATGGACCTGCTTCCGCGCCCGCAGCAACACCAACAGCTGCTAATGCAGAAACGGAAAAAACAACGACAGCTGCTACTGATGTAGCAGCTGATGGTTTATCTGCACTTTCCGCAATGACTGCAGATACTGCTAAGAAAGCTGATGTGTTGCCAGCCGATACTGTAGGGGCTCTAAAGCAGGAGAATGCACAAGTAAATGCAGATGTTAACTTGTGGCAACCTGTTATCAAAGAGTTGTCAGCCTTCAATAGCACCAAGGACAGCACTAATAGCTCTCTTTGGAGTATTTTCTTTATGGGTATTTTAGGTGGTTGCATCGCTTTGCTCACCCCTTGTGTATGGCCTATCATTCCAATGACGGTAAGCTTCTTCCTCAAAAGAGCGAAGGATGACCGCAAGAAGGGTATACGTGATGCAGTGACATACGGCTTGTCAATCATTGTTATTTACATGGGTTTGGCAACGCTTGTTACTTGGGCTTTCGGTCCACAGAAGTTGAATGAGTTGGCAACAAATGCACCGTTCAATGTGTTCTTCTTCCTTTTGTTAGCAGTCTTTGCTTTCAGTTTCTTTGGATGGTTTGAACTTCGATTGCCTTCTTCATGGGGTAATGCGGTTGATAATAAGGCTTCTGCGACAACAGGTTTGCTTTCTATCTTCCTTATGGCATTCACCTTGTCATTGGTAAGTTTCTCTTGTACAGCTCCTGTCGTAGGTCTTCTCCTTGTTCAGGCAGCAACAAGTGGTGACTGGGTAGCTCCTGCAGTGGGTATGTTTGGTTTTGCTTTGGCTCTTGCCTTACCATTTACCTTCTTTGCTCTCTTCCCAACTTTGCTTAAAAAAGCACCAAAGTCTGGTTCATGGATGAACATGATTAAGGTTGTGTTGGGTTTCATCGAGTTGGCATTCTCACTGAAGTTCTTGTCAGTAGCCGACCTCGCGTACGGCTGGCATATTCTTGATCGTGAGACATTCCTTTCTATTTGGATTGTTCTCTTCGGTCTCTTGGGTCTTTACCTTATTGGTAAACTCAAGTTCCCACATGATGATCCAGAGCAGAAGGCTATGCCTGTACCAGCTATTATGCTCGGCCTTTGTTCATTGGCATTCTCTGTTTATATGCTTCCAGGACTCTGGGGTGCTCCTTGTAAGGCTGTTAGTGCGTTTGCGCCACCTATTAACACACAGGATTTCAACCTTGCTCCACAGACGGTACATGCTGCTTATACAGATTATGATGAGGGTATGCGTGCAGCCGCCGCAGCAGGTAAGCCAGTCTTGGTTGACTTCACAGGCTTTGGATGTGTGAACTGTCGTAAGATGGAGGCATCTGTATGGACTGACTCACGTGTAGCCGATAAGTTGAATAAGGACTACGTTCTCATCTCACTTTATGTAGATGATAAGACTCCATTAAAGCAGCCTGTTGAGGTGAAACTCCCAGACGGAACTTCACGTACACTGCGTACTATCGGTGATAAGTGGAGCTATCTTGAGCAAACAAAGTTTGGTTATCTTGCCCAGCCATTCTATGTGCCATTGGATAATGCGGGTAAACCATTGAATGGTAGCTTTAGCTTTAAGGAGGATGTACCTGCTTATCTTGAGTTCCTGGACAAGGGATTGGAAAATTATCGTGCACAGCATCAGTAAGATTTCGACGTGATAACATGGTTTTTTGCTATCTATAGATCGTAGAAAGGCGACAGTTATAAATTCTAAAAAGGGGTTGTATCAAAGTAACCATTAATGGTTTTATTTTGATACAACCCCTTGTTTTTATTTTAATTATAAGGACTTCGGGCTTAAAATAGTGGTTCGTGTAATCTTGTAAGTGATTGCTGAGTAAGTTAACCATCAATGTCTTTATGATTCGTAACAATCATAATGAACTCTTTATGTCATCTTTTCCCGATATGTTGATGGTCAGCACACTTTGTGTTGATGGTTAGCACTATTGGTGCGGAGCCTTAGCACCATTGGTGCGGAGCATAAGATAGGCTTCAAAAGACGGTCGATATGCGAGCAACTTGAAGTAAGTAGTTTGCAGTTTTAGCCTCTAAAAGCACAAGGCTTTTGATGCTACGGAATGTAGACGCAGATAGAATAGTAAGCTTTTGTCTATGATAAACGGGCGTTTGTAAGTATAAAAGCAATTTAAAAATTTATTGAAAAGCAATCAGAACATAAAAGTAAAAAAGTATAAGGAAATCTTATACGAATTTGACACATAATTTATTATTTACTATCATTTCGTTAAGAAAATGCCATTAAAATGTATATTTAGCTATCAAAAAATAATAATAATGAAGGGAATTCTTTATTTTTAATAATAAAATAGCTTGAATTTTTATTTTTTTTCGTACTTTTGCAGAATAAATTATAATAGGTATTGTCTACCTGTGAAGGGACTATCTCAATAGTATTAATAGAAATGAAGATTTCTTTTCTTCTCTCTGAACAATTATTAACATAAGAGTTTTCGAGTAAAAAAGATTGTAATTTCAAGTAACAAAATTCATAATTTTAGAGAATGATGCAGAAGATTAAATTCCTCCAACGCATAATATGTGTTCTTTTTTTGAACCTTTTATGTTTTGGTCCATTAAGTCTCCCCATGTCAGCGCAAGATCTGAATGGCGCAAAAGTAACTCTTTCTATGCATGATGCAACGGTAGAGGATTTCGCCAATGAGGTCGCAAAGCAGACAGGATTAAATGTAAAGTTTGCAGATGAAGGCGTGAAGGCACTTAAGGGTGTTACTCTTGACGTGCGTGATCAGTCAGTATCAAGTTTGTTACTGAACTTGGCAAACCAGTTCCCACTCTCTTATACCGTTGAGGGTAATACCCTGACGCTTGCAAAGAAGGAAACTACACAGCGCAAGGGTAGCGTTCGCGGTCAGGTTACTGATAATAACGGTGATCCAATCATCGGTGCTGTCATCCGTGTGGATGGCGTGAATGGTGGTTATGTTACCGATATCAATGGTGAATACGAGATTGTGACAGATCTAAAAGAGGTGCACATGAATGTATCATATATTGGTTATAAGACAGTTACAAAGACAGTAAAGAATGGCGCAACTGCTAATATCACGCTGCGTGAAGATTCAAAAGAGATGCAGGAAGTGGTTGTGACCGGTTATCAGACTAAGAATAAGAATTCGTTTACGGGTTCTCAGGTGGCTGTAAGTCGTGACCAGTTGATGAATGTGGGTACGAAGAATGTGTTGCAGAGTATTGCAAGTTTCGTTCCTGGTATGGTCATCGCAGATGATAACCTCAAAGGTTCTGACCCTAATAAGGTGGCAGAACTCAATATCCGTGGTCGTGCAACCTTCGAAGGACAAGCCAATACACCAGTCTATGTGGTAGATGGTGCGCAGGTTTCTGCTGAGTATGTTGCCGATATGGACATGAATGATATCGAGACAGTTACCGTATTGAAGGATGCTTCTGCATCTGCTCTTTATGGTGCTAAGGCCTCTGCTGGTGTTATTGTTATTACAACAAAGACCTTGAAGGGCGGTAAGTTGAAATTGAACTATAGTGGAACAGTACGTTTGTCAACACCTGATTTGCACGATTATAACTTGTTGAATGCACGTCAGAAGTTGGAGTATGAACGTCTTGCAGGTTTGTTTACAGACACAAGTCCTTCAACTCAATATACGCTCGACAAGGATTATGCACGTATATATAATGATGTTCAGAGAGGTGTTGAGACTGACTGGCTGTCTAAGCCACTGCGTAATGCGATCTCACAGTCACACAGTTTGAGTGTAGATGGTGGTGATGACCGTGCAAAGTATAATCTCGGTATTCGTTATGGTAAGGATGCTGGTGTCATGAAGGGTTCTGATCGTACTCGTCTTTCAACCAATTTCCGCCTGTCTTACAATATTGCAGGTAAATTCTTCGTGTCAAACAGTTCGACACTCTCCTCTGTATCAAGTAACGTGTCACCTTATGGTGACTTCTCAGACTGGGTTAAGATGAATCCTTATGAGAATCCATATAACTCTGATGGACAGTTGCGCTCTTCACTCTATCATGACTTGGCGAACCCATTGTATGATGCTTCGTTGGGTAGTTATAGTAAGACAAATAACTTTGACTTCCTCAATACGACAAGTATTCAGTTGTGGTTCGGTGAGAAGATTCGCTTGGATGGAGACTTTACAGTCGACCGTAGCAAGCAGGATAGACGCACTTTCACATCTCCTTTTGCCTACAGCGAGATTCGTAATAAGTCTGCTGATCAGCGTGGTTCATTGTCTGATAACTGGGTAAATACCACAACGTTGCAGGGAAAAGCAATGTTATCATATAATAACTACTTCTTTAAGAAGCTCTTCCTTACTGCAATGGGAGGTGGAAGTATTGAGTCAACGTCATCAGATGCCGCTACTTATACTTCAATAGGCTTCTATTCTGATAAGCTCGGACACCCATCTTTCGCTACGGCATACGCTGCAACGCGTCCAAGTGGCTCTGATACACAGACAAGAGGTGTAGGTTTCTTCGTTAATGCCAATACAATTTGGGATAACAAGTACTTCCTCGACCTTATCTATCGTTATGAGGGTTCATCTCGTTTCGGTAAGAATCAGCGCTTTGCCCCATTCTGGAGTGTTGGTGGTGGATGGAATATTCACAACGAGAAGTTCATGAAGGGCTCACAAGTTTCACTCTTGAAGCTTCGTGCCAGTGTTGGTTACTTGGGTAATATCAACTTTAACCCATATCAGGCATTGACTACCTATAGCTATAACAGTTCTTACTTCTATGGTAAGGGAACTGGTGCTACACCAATTACTATCGGTAATCCAGACTTGAAGTGGGAGCGTACATTGAGCACCAACATCGGTGTTGACTTCACAGCTTTCCGTGGTCGTGTCGACCTTTCAGCTGATTATTATATCAAGAACACAGACAACCTGCTCTTGGATATTACTAAGGCACCATCTGTAGGTGTGACAACTTCACGTGAGAACATTGGTGAGGTGCAGAACTCAGGTTTTGAACTTCGTCTGCGTACCTTCCCAATTCAGAACAAAGATTGGCAGTGGTCACTCGGTCTTACATATGCTTATAACAAGAATAAGATTAAGAAGATCAGTAATTCTCTGCGTGAACAGAATGAGAAGAACAAGTCTGACAATGGTGTTGCACCGCTTCCTATCTATGAAGAAGGTCAGTCTTTGACAGCCTTGAAGGTTGTTCCTTCTGCAGGTATCGACCCAGTAACAGGTCAGGAAATCTTCATTAAGCGTGATGGTACATATACTTTCGTTTATGACTCAAATGATAAGGTAATCTTCGGAGATACGAATCCTTTAGGTACGGGTTCTATCACTTCATACCTTACTTATAAGCGATTTGCATTGAGTTGTTCGTTCTTGTACTCTTTCGGAGGTTCTGTCTATAATGAGACTTTGGCAACAAAGGTAGAGGGAGCCAACCCTAAGTACAATGCTGATGAGCGTGTATTGAATGACAGATGGAAGACTCCTGGAACTGTTGCAAAGTATAAGCGTATCGACGATACAACTACTCCGTATCAGACATCACGCTTCGTAGAGAAGAACAACTTCTTGCGTATGAGCAGTTTGTCACTCTCTTATGAGGTTCCAACAAACTTTATTCAGAAGTATGGATTGAAGCGTATGTTCTTAGAGCTTCTTACTAACGACCTCTTCTACCTATCAACAGCGAAGAGAGAGCGTGGTTTGAACTATCCATATGACAGAAGCTTTGAATTCTCATTACGATTCTCACTCTAAAACTAAATTAGGATAACAATGAAGAAGATAACGAAATATATAGGACTATCCATGGTGTTTGCTTTGCTTACATCATGTAGCGACTTCTTGGATGTGCAGTCAAAAGGACAGCTTACCGATGACGAGATGTTCACTGACCTTACTGGTTATGAGGATGCTATGTTTGGTATCTACGGTAAGTTAGCTTCATCTAATCTCTATGGTAGTAATCTTTCATGGGGTATGGTAGATGAGTTAGGTCAGCAGTTCGGTTATGACAACACACAAGATGTTAGTTATTATCTGAACCGCTACCAATATACCAATCAGCAAGCACGCAACGTCGTGGATGCTGTTTGGAGCAATATGTATAACAATATCTCTAATGTCAACAATGTGTTGAGACACATTAATGATATTAGTGCAGGTGCACAGGAGCGCAAGATGATTCATGGTGAGGCGTTGGGTCTGCGTGGCTTTATGCACTTCGACCTCGCTCGCCTCTACTGTACAGACTATACGCGCAGTGATGCAAACACGCTTGGTCTGCCTTATGCAACAGAGTTCAATTTGAAGAACCGCACACGTTATACCTTGCAGGCAACGTTCAACCTTATTCTTAAGGACTTGAATCAGGCTGACTCATTGTTGACAGACGACAATGATGTTACATACGATAATACTTTCGTACGTGATTATAGTAAGGGACGTGTGATTCTTTTCAATAAGTATGCAGTAAAGGCTACCAAAGCTCGTGTATATTACGCTATGGGTAAGTACACAGAAGCTGCAAAGTATGCTCGTGAAGTCATCAACGCTACACAGAACTTTAAGCTGAATACAAGTACTTCACTTGACTCTGTGATGCGTTTCCCTGCAAGTAAGGAGATGATTTTCGGTGTTTATGCTGCCGATCGTTCAACAGCCATTCGTACAGCCTTCCTGCGTTCTACAGGTTACGGCTCTTTCGTTGAGGGTCGTCGTGACACACGTAGTCTCTATGAGACCGACCTCTTTACAGCGCTTAGCTCTGACCTCCGTTTCACCTCTTTCTTTAGAGAGAATACATCAGGTTCAGCATCTTCTTTCAGCTTTATCCGTCTAATTCAGAATGATGCCGAGGCTACAAGAGGCGTGTTGAAAGGCTTTGTGTTAATTAGTCTGCCAGAGATGTATTATATTTTGAGCGAAAGTCTTTATGATACAAACCAGACAGAGGCAATCAGTCTGCTCAATCAGGTAAGAAAGAGTAGGGGACTGGGTGATGTAGACGCGGCTAAGGTTGCAACACGTACACTCTTTGAGCAGGAGATGATGCGTGAACGTATGCGTGAGTTCCCTGGTATGGGACAAACCTTCTATGCGTTGAAGCACTATAACCGTAGTTTCACTGACTTCAGAAACATCGACACGTATCAGCCTTCAGATGCCATCTTCAATCTCCCATGGCCAGACAGAGAGAATGAGTACGGTGATCAGGCTGTACACAACGAATAGTACATATCAAAGAGTTAGCATGGTTTAGCACTGCTAAGCGATACGAGCAAGACTACTTGTAAAAAGCGTTTAGCATCGCTAAATCACTGACTTGAGTGTATAAAAGAAGAGATATAAACATAAAAACAAATATTGTAATCCGATAATACTTAAGTAGTATAAGCTCTCTAACGGGCTAACTAATATGCAGCACCATTGGTGTTAGCCCTCCGCACCATGCGTGCTGAGCCTTCGCACCACATGTGCGCGAACTTAAGACATCGGCAAAACATGGAAAAGCGAAGTCATAAGCGTCCTATATAATAAGGAAGAAAAGGCTAAGCTACATGGAAATTGCTTATCGGACAACACTAAAAAACAAATGATTATGTATAAATCAATCACAAACTTCTTCGCTATCGGTGTCATTGCATTGTCGTTGGCAGCGTGTTCAAATGATGAGTACAAAGGTGAATACTCAAAGGATGGTACTTTCGAAGGAGCAAACCAGGTTTATTTCGACCTCAATAATGCTTCTGACACATTATATAACTATTCGTTCGGAACACAGCCTACGAGCGTGACAACAGATACGGTTACTGTAAAAGTCAAGCTTGCAGGAGTGAGAAAGTCACAGGCTCAACATTATAAAGTAGTTGTTGACCCAAGTAGTTCTGCCAAAGCAGGAGTACACTTTGAGGCAATCAATAGTGATCAAGTAATCCCAGCTGATAGTCTTGCATCAAGTTTTCGTGTAGTTCTTTTGCGTCAGAATCTTAGTGATACTAAGAACGAAAATATTCGTCTTGTTCTGCGTTTGGAAGCATCTGACGACCTTGGTGTCCGTTTCCCTAATGCACTAAAGAGAACGATTACTTTTGACAATGTGCTTGAAAAGCCATACTGGTGGGACAATCCTACGCTGCAAGCAATGGGTCTTCCTGCTTATACACCAGCTAAGTATCGTTATCTCCTGTCTTTGTATAACTCAGATGCAAGTGAGATTGAGAAGGCAATACGTAATACAAGAAGTTGGACACAGCTTTATAGAAATATTCAGAAGTTGAAGGCTTACTTTGCAGCCAACCCTGAATAAGCACGTTCATAGGTATAACGATTAAAATAATTGACGAATTATGGTAAAGAAATATTTATTTATCTTAGCTGCAACAGCCCTTACCTTCACTTCTTGTATCAAGGATGATTCAACAGAAGGAGGTGATGGTGTGTCTGTAATCAGTCTGCAGACACCTCTGAATAGCAGTTATACACTTAATCAGGGTGATACTTTGAAAATCAACCCAGCGGTGTTGCAAAGCAATGGAAAGCAGAAACTCACCTACGAATGGGAGATTAATCATAAGTTGGTTTCAAGTGATTCTGCACTTGTTTACCCTATTCAGAGTTCTGGAACCTATACAGGACGTCTTCGTCTAAGTAATGGTCAGAATATTCAGATTTATGAGTTTAGAGTGAATGTTGAGTATGCTTATACAAAGGGTGTTTATCTCTTGGCAGAAAATAATAGTAAGTCAATCCTTTCATATGTACCTACAGAGGATGTAAACAAGAGTTTCCACCTTGATGTGTTGGCTCCTAACAACCCTAACATTAACTTTGGTACACCTTGCTCAATGGCATGGAACAAGACTATCGGTGGTCAGGCAAACAATGTTCTGATTATTGCAGCAGGTAATCCATCAATACTTTACCAGCTTGATGGTTATGAAATGTTGTCACTTTTCCAAACTCCTGTCGGTGAGAAGGTGATACAGGTAGCGGCTAACTCTGATCCAGGTGCACCAAAGGTTATGACTGTTACTAAGAATAACTTGTATTCATTGGGTCTGAACACAACCAACTTGATTTCACAGACTTCACGTTTCACAAGTGCTGTAGGTGGTTCTGTTACATTTGCAAATAGCATGACTCCATGGTGGAGAGACGACCTTTTCTATGCACATGGTGATGCTTACTTTGACAATGCACACGGCTCTCTGTTAGCAATGGCTATTGAGAATACATCAGTTCCTGCTGAAATCTTGAAGGGAACCTTCACTGGTGATACGTTGGTTGGTATGGGTAGTGTTAACAAGCAGCGTAACCTTGCACTGATCACTAATCAAACAAGCACGGGAACATTCTACTTTACATACATCTTCCCCGGCTACTACTCTTCTTCTGCAGATAAGAGAATTGCAGCTAATGTGCTTTACCGTGTTGCAATGCCTTCTACTTCTGGTATCGCTAATGGGTCTGTAGTACGCTCGGCTCGTAGCAAGAACATTGTTTATTACACTAATGGCAATGCCGTCTATGCACATAACGTACTTGCTAATAGTAACTTCCCAACTGCAGCACTGTTCACTGTAGGTAGCAGTTCTGAGAAGATTGTAGACATGGTGTTCTCAGATGATGATAACCTCATCTATGTTGCAACCAATGATACATCGGCATCTATGCCAGGTAGTCTATACTGTTATGACACGCAGACAAATGCTCTACGTTGGTCAAAACAGCACATTACGGGACGTATTGTGAAGGCATTATTCAGAAATAAATAACATACAAATGATAAGAATGAATTTCTCATTTAAGAACTCTTTACTTGGAGGGGCATTACTGCTCCTCCTTGTATCGCAAAGTACTGTTGCAAAAGCTGATGATGACAAGTCTAAGTCTAAACCAAAGAAGGAGACAAAGTATGACCGTCTCTTCAAAGATAAAAAGACTGAGACGGCACGTAGTAAGTTTATTACTGTTCATAAGCTTGACAACAAGATTTACTTTGAGTTGCCACGTACTTTGTTGAAGAAGCAGATGATGCTTGGTGGAGTAGTAAACTCAACAACTGACGCATCTACAGTTACTGTTGGTTCGACAAGTTCTAATCCTGTTTTGTTCTATTTTGATATACAGGATAGCTCTGTGGTGATGAAGACTCCTAATAATGTTCTTTTCAAGGAGAATGCAAACTCTGCTGACCTTGATGCGGCATTGGCTCTGAACTATCGTGATGGTATTTGGCAGGGCTTTAACATTATGGCTTATAACAACGACAGCTCTGCAGTTGTCTTTGACGTAACTTCTTTGTTAGGTAAACCAAATAACCTCATATCGGTTATGCCAACAAAGAATGGTAACTATAGTATCAAGGCTACTCCTAAGCCAGAACTCTCGTTTATTCGTGGTATAAAGAGTTTTGATACGAATGTTATCGTTAATAATGACTTCACTTATGGTGTGTCTACTTCTCTGATGTCTATGCCTATCGGAGGTGAACGTCCTACAACTGTTGGTGTTAGTTATAGTGTAGCACTTGTGCCAGAGTCTGCAATGCGTCCACGTATTATGGACTCACGTATTGGTGTTAACTACTCAGTTCGTTTGGGAATCCCAAAGGAAGGTGCAGGTACGAAGCGTATCTTCTACTCTCATCGTTGGAATCTTGTACCAAAGGATAAGAAGGCTTATGCAAAGGGTAAGTTGAGTCAGCCTGTTAATCCAATCCGTTTCTATTTGGATGATACCTTCCCAGAGGCATGGAAACAGCCTATCCGTGAGGGTGTTCTTGAGTGGAATAAGGCTTTTGAAAAGATAGGCTTTAAGAATGCTATTGAGGTTGTTGACTTCCCTCAGAAGCAAGGAGATTTCGACCCAGACAACATTCAGTATTCTTGTATTCGCTATATACCAAGTGGTTCTTCATCTGCTCCAAAGAGTGATATCTATGTCAATCCTAATACTGGAGAGATTATGGCAGCCTCTATGTTCATCTATTCTGATGTCGAGAAGTTGTTACATAAGTGGCGTTTAATTGAAACAGGTGCTGTTGATCCATCAGTACGTAGCAACCGTTTGTCTGCTGCAAAGTTTGCTGATGGCTTGAAGATGTTGGTTACAAAGGAAACTGGTAGTATGTTAGGACTCTTGGATAACCTTGGTGCTTCAGCTACTTATTCTACTGATTCATTGCGTAATGCACGTTTCATGAATACCATGGGACTTGCTCCTTCTGTTATGGATGACGTTCATTATAACTATGTTGCACAGCCAACAGACAATGGTGTACGCCTTGCTCCAACAGGACTTGGCATGTATGACTACTTTACAATTGATTGGAACTATCATTATTTCGATACTGATAATGTTTCTATCAATGATGAGAAGAATACACTTGAGGCGTTTGTTGACAAGAAGGTGACAAACCCACGTCTTCGTTATTATGCTGAGCGCAATGCTAAATGGGACCCACGTCTTGCTGCAGGTGCACTTGGTAACGATATGATTGCAAGTGCAAACCTTGCAAATAAGAACTATACAATCGTTGAAAACAATCTCTCTAAGTGGATTAAGAACGATGAGGATACTCGTATCAAAGATCAGTTATACCTGCAGATATCACAGAATCGTTACGCTTTGTTCAAGCAGGTGTTGAGTAATGTTGGTGGAATGTACCTCAACAATATGAAGATTTCAGCAGGAGTACCACAGTATCAGGTTGTTTCTAAGGAACTTCAGCGTCGTTCACTCTTGTGGTGTTTGCAGGAAGCTATGAACTTCAAGAAGTATGCTAACCGTAACTTCGAGCGTAAGGGCTACTTGTCAGTAAGCTATTATGACCAGAGTTTGGAGTTTATGGGTTACGATTTGATGGCAGCACGTATGCGTGTAGCTATCACTTCTTACTTGAATCCAAACAGTTACACACAGAAAGAGTACTTTGATGATATCTATAACACCCTCTTCAAGAGTGTTGCTGAGATGCGCGCACCTTCTCAGGGCGAGCGTGTTTTGCAGCGTGCATTTATGAGTCAAGCACAGAGTGTTGTCTCTAAGGCTACTGGTAACGGTGGCTCAGGCGGTGGCTCTGGTTCAAGTACGGCTTTAAAGGGTGATGATCTCGGTGCAACTCCGGGCTTCGGTGACCCATCTCAGAACCTTGCTCCAACTGTTGATATCACTCTCGCAGACAATTCAGAGCTTTACTTCTACAACAGTCTTCTGAAATTGAGAACAGCTTTGGAGAAATGTTTGAAGGCAAACTTGCCACTTGAAGCGCGTACACACTATGAGATGATGCTCTTCAAAATCAATAAGACAATGGAGGTGAAGAAATGAGAAAGACTTCATTTTTATCAATGAAATCGGTTCATGCAACCCTATTAGCAGTGGGCTTCTTGAGCCTTTCACTGTCAGCACAGGCTTTCCCTTTCTTTAAAAAGAAGAAAAAGAAGGCTACAACCACTACTTCTGTGGTGAAGAAAGATGCCTATGAGCGTATTCTAACCGAAGAGAAGACAGACTCTGCAAAGGGACCATTCGTTTCGTTCTATAGGACAGGTGAGAAACTCCTCATGGAGTTGCCACCTTCTTCTATCGGTCGTGACATGCTTATTGGTGCTACAATTTCATCTGTATCAAGCCCACAGTTTGCTGAGGTTGGTACTCGTGCTGGTTCTATTTCACACGTTCGCTTTGTAGAGAAAGATAGCTCTATCGTAATGCAGGCTATCAACTCTGAATTACTCGACGCCCTACCAACAGGCAATGCGAAGCAAGCACAGGCTACGAACTATCGTAACCTTGACTTCTATAGCTTCCCAATCAAGGCAAGAAACAAGAAGACTGGTGGTATTCTCTTTGACGTTTCTTCTTTCTTCTTGAGAGAAAGTAAGTATTTCCCAGTGATTGCAAAGATTGCTGGTCCATATCGTGTGGATGCTGACTTAAAGCCAGAGTGGATTAAAGTCACTTCTTTGAAGTCGTTTGCAAACAATGCTTGTATCTCGATGGAGCGCAACTATGTTACCAACATGACTGGTAATAGTGGTAGTGTGGCTATTAGCAATCATCCTGTTTCTATCGGTGTACAGTTTACTTTGGCACTCTTGCCAGAGGATAAGATGATTCCACGTCTGAGTGATACTCGTCTTGGCTACTTCCTTACACCGAAGTCAATCGTCAATGACAGTCTTATCGACCATGCAAGCTTTATCAATCGTTGGCGTTTAGAACCTAAGGATTCTGCAGCTTACTTTGCTGGTCAGCTCAGTGAACCTGTCAAACCTATTGTGTTCTATATCGATAATGCGTTCCCTGAAAAGTGGAAACCAGCGATTCGGAATGCTGTCCTTAGATGGAATAAGGCTTTCGAGCGTATCGGTTTCAAGAATGTGATGCAGGCTGTGGACTTCCCAACCAATGATCCAAACTTCGATCCTGATAACTTCCAGTATTCTTGCATTCGTTATCTGCCTACTGCAACAGAGAATGCAATGGGGCCTTCATGGGTTGACCCACGTACAGGTGAGATTATCACAGCGACCGTATTGGTGTATAATGACGTTGTGAATGTTATCAATAGCTGGCGATTTATTCAGACATCACAGCTTGATCCTGCTGCACGTACATTGGATATGCCTGACAGTCTTTTGCTGCCATCACTTGAATACATTGTGACACATGAGGTAGGACATACACTCGGTTTGATGCACAACATGGCTTCATCGGCTGCAATCCCAACTGATTCGCTCCGTTCTGCAAGCTTCACACAGAAGTATGGTACGACAGCATCTATTATGGACTATGCTCGTTTCAACTATGTTGCACAGCCAACAGATAAGGGCGTGTCACTGACTCCTCCTGAGTTGGGTGTCTATGATAACTATGCAATAGAGTGGGGATATCGTGTTTTCCCTAACTCAAAGACTTTCCGAGATGATGTAAAGCCACTGATGGCACTCGTAGAGTCTCATGCGCACGACCCAATGTATCGTTACGTACTTCAGCAGTCACGCTATCGTTATGACCCAACTGCTATTGAAGAGGACCTCGGTGACGATGCTGTGAAGTCAAGTACATACGGCCTTAAGAACCTTGAGTATATTCTGAGTCACTTCGATGAGTGGATTCCAGATGGTGCTGATGGCACACGTAAGGCTAAGCTCTATCGTCAAATGGTTTCTCAAGCATACGGTTATGCACGTAATGTCTATGCTGTCATTGGTGGTATCAAGCTGAATCAAACCACAGAGTCTTCTGGTATTCCTCGTTATGAGGTGATGCCTAAGGAGAAACAACGTGCTGCTGCAATGTGGTTGTTGCAGGAAGCACGCAAGTTTGGCAAGCGTGGTGTTGAGAGTATCGAGAATCGTCTACCTCAGATTAACTCTCATCCTTACAAGACATTGGCAGGTGGTATTCAGGAAATGGCTCTTTCTGCAACCGCACGTTTAGCATTGAGCTATTATGCTGACTCTACTTCTTATTCTCCATTGGAGTATTGCGAAGACACGTATAATAATGTTTGGGCTAAGACAATTGCTGGTGATGAGAATCTTGATGATGATGATATCGCCATGCAGCAACTCTATGTTGAACGTCTGAAGGCTAACATTGTTGAGGTTAGACAGGTTGGTAAGGTGCGCAGCTTGCGTGATGATAAGCAGGATGTGGCTTTCCTTGGCTTTGGTGTTGGTTATGGTGAGCCAGAGACGATGTGGACAGAGACCATCGATCGCACAGCTGAATATGTGTTCCACTATGCACAGAAGCTGCAGAAGCTACTTGAGGAGCGCATCAAGACAACGAAGGATACAACTATCAAATCTCAGTATGAGTTGATGTATGCACGTGTCCAGCGTTATATGAATGATTAATCTTCCGTGATAACATACATTTCAGAGGGTATATCTTAGACGTTAGTGTCTTGGATATACCCTCTTTCTTTGTACGTAATATTGCTGCGCACATGACGTGTTAAGGCTTCGCACATATTGTGCTAAGGCTTCGCACCAATGGTGCGGAGTACTAAACAACATTTAATGTCTTACCAAAGCAGAGCCAATTGGGTGTAAGTAGGGAGTTGTTTAGGCAGAAGTAAACTTGGCCTATTGGGTCATAGGCTAAGTTTATTGGTGCTTTTCTGCCGTCTATAATCTGTTCTTTTCAGCCTGTCCGGCACCTGTACCCTTGTATTTGCTTCGTGAAGTGTTGAACTTATAGGTAACAGTTAGAACAAACTGACGGCTGTCGTATGTACCAATATATTGAGTCTCCATAGACTCTGTGTAGCTAATTCCTCCTTCTTTTTGGGTATGGAACAAGTCTGTTCCACCAATACGAAGTGCGAGTCTGTCTTTTAGGAAAGACTTGGTAAGGTTGATGTCAAGCGAACCTCTATTGCTTGCTAATGAGGCAATTTCGCCATCGCCTTTTGTAACGAGGTAGGACTCCATTGATAGCAACCAACCTTTTCCAAAGTCAAAGGTGTTGTTAAAGCTGAATTGCCAGATTGGTTTGTTCAGCTTATAGGTCTTTGTACTTGTATGTAATGTGAGCCATTGCTTCTTCATTAATGCCGTGAACTCAGGTGTCCAGATACCGATTGTTGGCGAAAAAGCTAACTGAGTAGATATTGTCTTGATGCTTGGAAGATTCGTGTAGGTAAGACGTGAGATAGCTGAGTTATGACTGTCTTGTTCGCTCCAGAAGACAATGGCGTGACGACGGTCATTGTATGAGATGCCAAACTGGATGAACTTCCACATAGCTCCTAAGCTTATGTCGTGGATATATTCGTGCTGAAGCAGTGGGTTACCCGACTGCATCAAGAAACGATTGCCGTATGTAACGTTATTGCTTAACTGACGGTAAGAAGGACGACATGTCCTCGCTGCATAGCTTAATTGCATCTGTAGGTCTCCTATTTGAGTAGCTGCAGAGATGCTTGGGAATAAGTTGCTGAACGAACGACTCTGATTAGCAATGTGCTGTCCGTTTTCATAATAGTTGAAGTGTACCGCCTCCCAGCGTAAACCAGCTGTCAACTGGCAGATTGATAGCTGGTGTTTGTATTCCATAAAAGGAGCGATATTCGACTCTTTTAGCTGTGCGGATGAGCTTGGGACATAGTTTTCAGGATTGCTATACGTGTCATTGCGGTTCGTATAGGTATATTCTGCACCCACTGACAGATTACCTCCTAAAACAGGATAGCCCAAGGTTAGCTTAGAAGCAAAGAGCCTGTTGCGCTCTTGATTGTCGGAAGTCACGGTGCGACTAACCTTGTTGCGACTTTCTTCTCGAGAGGTAGTATGGTTATTTTGCTTGTTATAAAGATAATCAGCATTGAAGTCTATGTCCATCTTTCCTATCTTTCCAACATAGTAGAGATTAATGAATTGGGAAGGACGATGGGACTGCTTGCATGTTGCAAAGGTGTTAATATGGTCGTAGAAAGTCCCGTTTGCCGTTACATCACTACTAAGCGTAAAAGGTTGAGGGGAGTCGTGGAGGAAGTTAAGCATGTATTTGATACCAATAGAATTACTATCATTTAGCTGATAGTCTGCTCCTATTGTATTCTTAAAATTAGAATTCCTTTCGGTGACTTTTTGCGTGAAGTCCTGCTGCCAAAGGGTGTCAGCGTGGACAATAGTAGTTGTTGTGCTGGGATAGTTACCATTGTCAAGTGAATAGGCATGCCCACCAAAGAGTTCTAAATGCTTATGGCGATACTTCCAGTTGAGTCGTTCCGAGAGGTCTACATTCTCCGACTGGTAGTAGGCGGAGCGTACATCGAAGCCAAAACCGTCGCCTACAGCCTTCTTTGTGCGTATCTTTACGACTGCTCTTACTGCTGCATTATATCTGCTTCCGGGATTACTTATCACCTCAACGCTCTTGATATCGCTTGACTTTAGGCGTTCAAGCTCTGTTGCATCACGCATCTGACGACCGTTGATATAGATAATAGGTGTACCTCTACCAAATACTTCGTAGCCATCTTTCTTCTTCGTCAGTCCTGGGACATGTGCAAGGACATCCTCACAAGTGCCGAGTTTGCTCAGAATGGTGTTCTCGATGTTCGTTTGTATACCCTCTGTTGTCATCTTATGCAAGGGAGCATTGCCTTTGACAACTACCTCTTTCATCATTTTTGCATCTTCTTTCAGTACGATAGTAAGGTTATCTTGGTTGGAAAGAACCGTAGTGAAAGGTTCATAACCTACGAAAGAGGCTTTAAGGATATTACCTACTGTAACCTCCTTGAAGTTGAAACTACCATCATCAGCGGTTGTTGTACCAACAATGAAGGTAGAATCCTTGGCTGAAAGGATAATGACATTTGCGTAGGGGATAGGTTTCTTGTTTTCATCAAGTACCTTTCCAGATACGGATTGTGCATTAGCTCGAAGTCCAGTGCAGAACAAAAGGAGGATAAGTAATAGTTTTTCCATAACTAATGAAGTTAAGTGAATTGAAAGGTTCAAACTCAGTTGCGCTTTTAGAAAGCGATAGGTTTCTGTTGCAAAGGTATAAAATTATATGATTACTAATAAAAAAAAAGGAAAAACTTTCAGTTTAATGTGTCTTTTTTAGTAGTGAGGTGGTTTAGATATGAAACTTTATGCATAATATAAATATGATGGTGAGTATCAGTGATATGTGACGTTATGATATTGAGTTACTCATAGGCTTGGGAGTAACTTTAGTATTATACTTCTTTTATGTGTCTTTTCATAGATAATGTTTTACAATAGAACGAGGTTTGGAAAACGTGATAAAATGAAAAAAGCCATACCAGAATCCTATAAAAAGGATTACTGATATGGCTTTATATTTATAAGTGTTTTGTTTAGAGCAGCGCGTCGAACTTCTCCTTGAGAACGTCCTTTGAAGCTGCACCAACAAACTTGTCAACCAACTGACCACCCTTAAAGAAGAGGATGGTTGGGATGTTACGTACACCGAAATCAATGGCTACGTCATCATTCTCCTCAACATCACACTTGCCTACAACAATCTTACCATCGTACTCCTCGGCAAGTTCTGAGATGATAGGACCAATCATCTTACAAGGTCCACACCATGTTGCCCACAAATCAACTACCAATGGTAACTCACCATTCTTGTAAGTCTCTAAATTCTCGTTAGTAATTACTACTTCCATTTTTATTCTGTTTATAAGTTTATTAATGAAGTCTTTTCTATCTATTTACTCATCATCAAAGATTGTGCCACATTCGATTTAATTAATATGGAACTCCATCTTCTCATTCGATGAGATAAAGTCTATCAGCGTACGGTCGACGTTAACGCCACCATTCTTACTCCTTAGCATAAGAACTGTATTGTCAGGCGTTCGCAACTGTATGTAAAGTTGTGTGTTACCAATATGTTCCTCGATGACTGTTGCTAATTCCGAAACGAAGGCATCGTCTAAAGCTGTTGCATCCATAGAGATGGTAAAGCGTTCCAAACGATTTTGTTTCACGTCATAGAGTTGCTCAATCTTTTGCACTTTTAGCTCTAACATGTCTGGATTATTGCGGTAACGAGGCTGACACTTAGCTGTTATATAGACGGTGTAGTTCATCTTCAGGAGGTTGTTCCATCGTGCCCAATCGTCACCAAAGAGTGCTAATTCACCCGTTCCGTGAAAGTCTTCTATCGTGACAAAGCCAAAGGGCTTGCCAGTCTTTTGTGAGAAACGCTCATTAACAGAGGTAACAATACCGCCGAATGTCACTTCGTCAGCTTTTGCCAATTCTGTCATATTCGCATTGCGACCTATCATAGAGCAACGAGCGTTACACATGTTATTCAGTACAACACTGTATTCATCGAGTGGGTGGGCTGACAGATAGATTCCAACAAGCTCACGCTCCTTGTTTAATTTCTCAATGACTGGCCACTTCTCTGCCTTTGGTGCGATAGGATGTACTACATCAATAGCATCCATACCTCCGAAGAGGGAGTTCTGTTGTTGTGCTTTTTCTGCTTGGAAAAGCTGACCATAACGGACGATGGTATCTAAGAACAAATCACCCTTTGCAGTGACTGCAAAGTATTGTTCTCGCTGTAAACCAAAGCTGTCGAAACCGCCACTATAAGCCAAACTTTCAAATGCTTTGCGGTTCACATTACTGAGGTCGACACGCTCAGCAAAGTCGTATATATCCTTATAAGGGCCATTCTCCATGCGTTCACGTACAATACTATCAGCCGCACTTGCACCCATTCCCTTGATAGCAGAGAGTCCGAAGCGAATCTCACCATGCTTGTTCACACCAAAACCAATCTGACTCTCGTTGACATCAGGACCAAGGGTTGCAATCTTCAATGCCTTACATTCCTCCATCAACTTTGTGATTTCGGTAATCTGACTGAAGCGACGTGTCATCAACGCAGCCATATATTCGGCTGGATAATGCGCCTTCATGTAAGCTGTCTGATAAGCTACCCATGAGTAGCAAGTGGCATGTGACTTATTGAAAGCATAGCTGGCAAACTTCTCCCAGTCGCTCCATATCTTCTCAAGTATCTGTGGGTCGTGTCCGTTCTCCTGTCCTTGCTTGATGAACTTAGGCTTCATTTTGTCAACGATGGCTTTCATCTTCTTACCCATCGCCTTACGAAGAGCATCACTCTCACCACGTGTAAAGTTCGCCAATTGGCGACTTAAGAGCATTACTTGCTCTTGATAAACAGTGATTCCGTAGGTGTCTTTGAGGTACTTCTCCATACAAGGGATGTCGTACTTCACCAAAGAAGGGTCATGTTTACGCCTGATAAAGTCTGGGATATAATCCATAGGGCCCGGACGATAGAGCGCATTCATGGCGATGAGGTCTTCAAACACTGTTGGATGAAGCTCACGAAGGTACTTCTGCATACCTGCCGACTCAAACTGGAAAGTACCAACGGTCTGTCCACGTTGATAGAGTTGGTAGGTCAATTCGTCATCAATAGGAATCTTCTCAAGGTCAATCACGTCGCCAGTTGTCTGCTTAACAACCTTGCAAGCTTCCTTTAACTCGGATAGAGTCTTCAGTCCGAGGAAGTCCATTTTGATAAGACCAGTAGACTCAATTACGTGACCATCATACTGGGTTACTGGTACTTTCTTCTCTGGGAAGTCTGGGTCTGTTGCCGTAGAGATAGGTACCCATTCATCAATAGGGTTACGACAGATAATGAATCCACAGGCATGGATACCCGTTCCACGTACTGTCCCCTCCAGCATCTTGGCGTATTTAATCGTATTACGCTCCCTTATGTCTTCACTGACCTCTGCATTCTGCAACTCTGGGGTACACTTGATAGCATTCGTTAAGTTCATCTTCATGCCGTCAGGTAAGCGTTCTGGAATCGCCTTACAAAGGGCATTGGAAACATCTAACGGTAGTTTCTCTACGCGAGCAACATCCTTAATAGAGTTCTTTGTTGCCATTGTAGAGTAGGTAATAATATGTGCACAGTTCTCGTGTCCGTACTTATCCATTACCCACTGCAGCACACGTCCGCGACCATCATCATCGAAGTCGGTATCAATATCAGGGAGGTTGACACGGTCAGGGTTGAGGAATCGCTCAAAAAGTAGGTCATACTTCAATGGATCAATCTGCGTAATTCCTAAGCAATAAGCCACTACAGAACCAGCTGCTGATCCACGACCTGGACCCACCATCACGTCTAAATCCTGTCGTGCAGCATTGATAAAGTCTTGTACTATAAGGAAGTAACCAGGGAAACCCATCGTCTTCATGACGTGCAACTCAAAGCGGATATGATTCTTAACCTCATCAGAGAGAGGATCACCATATAGTTTCTTTGCACCATCGTAGGCTAATTTAGCAAGATAGTCAGCCTCAAACTTAATGCGATACATCTTTTCATAGCCGCCTAAACGGTCGATAACCTTCTGTCCTTCTTCAGGGGAAAGAGGGCTCTCACCGTTCTCATCGGTGGTAAACTCCTTGTATAAATCTCCTTCACTGAACTTCTGTTTCCACTCTTCCTCTGTTCCAAAGTCTTCTGGAATAGGGAAGAAAGGCATGATAGGACCATGATTAATATTGTAGGTCTCTACCTTATTAAGAATCTCCAGTGTATTTGTCATCGCTTCTGGGATGTCTGAGAATATCTCATTCATCTCTGCACGCGTTTTAAACCACTCTTGTTTAGAGTAACGCATACGCTTAGGATCATCTAAATCTTCATTTGTTGAAAGACATAGTAAGTGGTCATGTGCCTCGGCGGTCTCTTTATCTTCGAAGTGACAGTCATTGGTACATACTATCTTTATACCATATTCTTGTGCAAACTTCATGAGTACTTTATTAGCTTTCTGCTGTAAAGGATAAGCCTCACGGTTTGCCACTAAACTTGGGTCTTTTACTTCATGACGTTGCAATTCAAGGTAGAAATCATCTCCGAAGACACGATGATACCATTCACAAGATTCTCTTGCACCCTCGATATCATCATGGATAATCTTGTTAGGGACTTCACCTGCAATACAAGCTGTACACACAATCAGTCCCTCATGATACTTCTCAAGCTGCTCACGGTCCGTACGAGGGCGATAGTAATAACCATCTACCCACGCATTAGATACAAGTTTAATAAGGTTCTTGTATCCTGTATAGTTCTTTGCCAATACGATAAGGTGGTAGCCTGAATTATCATGCATACTCTTATCCTTATCATGCATTGTGCGACGTGCTACATACATCTCGCATCCGAAGATAGGTTTGAAAGGCTCTTCACCCTTCTCTTTCCTACCTTTATTGACCTTAGCACAATAGTCAGCAAACTCTTTTATGCCGAACATTACACCATGATCAGTAATCGCCATACCCTTCATTCCGTCTGCAATAGCCTTATCAACAAGGCGTGTTACCTTAGACTGACCATCAAGAATAGAATAATTGGTGTGGACGTGTAAATGTACGTAATCTTCCATTGAACTTATGCGTTTTTGAGCTGTAAAGTTACTATGAAAAGCCGACATAACAAAAGATTGAGAGTGAAAATTTGTGGAAATGACAAAAAAGAAGTACCTTTGCAACAAAACAAATACGTCGTTTATCGACCATGGGAAAAATAAAAAAGAAACTCAAAAAGATTAGAATCCATCACGAAGGGACAAATACATTGCTCTACGGAGGTATAGGTCTTGTCCTTATAGCTTTGGTTCTCTGGTTTGCAGTTCCAACGAAGATACCATTTTGGATTTTTACAGTCGTGTTCGGTACTGTCTATGGTATAGTACTTAATTTCTATCAGTGTCCTATCCGCTATTTTGGTAGTGAGGATACGGAGGGTATTGTCGTAGCTCCAGCCGACGGCCATATCGTTGTTATAGAAGAGGTAGACGAAAACGAATATTTTCATGAGCGCCGATTGATGATTTCAATCTTTATGAGTCTATGGAACGTTCATGCCAATTGGTTCCCTGTAGATGGAGTAGTAAAGTCTGTACAGCATTTTGATGGTAACTTCCACAAGGCTTGGCTACCTAAGGCAAGTGAGGAGAATGAACATGCAGATACTATCATCACAACTCCTGATGGCACAGACATCCTCTGTCGTCAGATTGCTGGTGCTATGGCACGCCGTATCGTGACATACGCTAAACCTGGTGAAGATTGTTATATTGATGAGCATCTTGGTTTTATCAAGTTAGGTAGTCGTGTTGATATCTTCCTTCCTGTAGGCTCTGAGGTATGTGTTAAGATGGGACAGGCGACAATGGGTGATCAAACAGTGATTGCTAAGTTGAAGCCAAATAACAAGTAAAGATGAAGAAACATATTCCTAATAGTATTACTTGTTGCAACCTTATCTCTGGTTGTATCGCTATTAGTTTTGCCTTTGCAGGCAAGATAGAGGTTGCTTTGCTATTTATTATTATCGGTGCTGTGTTTGATTTCTTTGATGGAATGGTGGCACGCTTACTGAATGTTAGTTCTCCTATTGGTAAGGAGTTAGACTCTTTGGCAGACGTTATTACTTTCGGTGCAGCACCATCAGCTATCATCTTTTCACAGTTATACGTAATGTCTTATCCTGTTTTTCTTGAGCCATTACGCGACTATCTGCCTTATACAGCCTTTATCATGGCTGCTTTCTCGGCATTGCGTCTTGCAAAGTTCAATCTTGATGAACGTCAGGCATTAGGTTTTATAGGATTGCCAACACCTGCGAACGCACTCTTTTGGGGTTCACTTCTTGTAGGTGTAGGGGAGAAGTTAGAGACTCGTCCATGGGCTTTATACTTTATTCTTGCAGGTATTCTGATTAGTTCATGGCTGCTTGTATCAGAGATTCCAATGTTTGCTTTAAAGTTCAAGCACTGGTCATTCAAGGGTAATGAGGTGAAGTATCTCTTCTTGATTACTTGTTGTCCATTGATTGTTATCTTTGGTATCTCGTCATTTGCTATTATCATTGCATGGTATGTGATACTATCAGCTATCGTAAAACAATCCCCAACACAACAGTAAGGGGTATAAATTCAAAGCTATGTCAATTATTGCTTTTATTCTGAAGTTTGCGTTTTTCTTTTTTATAGCGTTTTTTGTGATTATCTTATGGGTGGCTTTTGCATTCTATAAGCAGATGACACGCGCGCGTCGTCAGTTTAATCCTAACAACTATCAGTATCAAGAACCAAGCTCTACAAAGAATACTATTATCGATAATCGCCCAATAGAGGAACGCCGTAAGCAGGTAATTCCAGACAGCGAAGGTGAGTATGTAGACTTCACCGAGTCTGATGATACGCAATCATAATAAGAGGTAATACAAGATTACATACATAAAAAGAATAGGACAAATCAATCTGATTTGTCCTGTTTTTTATCTGTACATTTTCAATTGATGCTTAATTGCATTCGAATTAAGCCTTAATTGGTTTCTAAAAGGTGCCCTTTTGAGGTCTTACTAACGCCCTTTAAGAGGCTTATAAAGCACCTTTTCTTTTTCTATTTCGTAACATTTTGAATACAAGACAGTTACAAGTGTGCTCGAAAATGCGTTTTTATCCCTATAAATTGCCCAATGAACGGCAATTTATGTAAAGATATTTCGCATTTGCATGAACTACTTTTTGGTGTTCTTTTCTTATTAACAACTCAGCTTACGAGTACCATCTGGTTGTTCTTCAATCGTAACCTTGATGACATTCTCAGGGAGGATTTCCTCGATGAGTTCAGGCCATTCTAACAAGCAGAGGTTACCACTGTAGAAATAGTCCTCATATCCCATGTCATATACTTCTTCCAACTTCTTGATACGATAGAAGTCAAAGTGATAGATAGGGTCGCCGTTGCCATCCGTATACTCGTTGATAATAGCGAAAGTAGGGGAGGTGATAACATCTTCTACGCCCAAGACCTCGCAAAGAGCCTTGATAAAAGTAGTCTTTCCTGCACCCATCTTTCCGTAGAAAGCGAATACCTTTCCATCACCCATCCCCTTGACAAATTCCTTTGCAGCCTCATGGATGGAATCGAGGCTTTTGATTGTAATTTCCATATTGTTTTCTTTTTATTCTGTTTATGCGGTAGGTGGTTGCCTGCAGTTCGTCCATTTGTATGGAACTATATGTTTTCAAGGATTTTACAGATTCCTATGTGAGAACGATTCTATACAACCTATGTTTATGTCTTAAGCACGCTTACCTTTAATAAGATATATTCTCTATCCCATTCTTAAGTGTATTTGAGGAAATCTCCCCTCCTTTCGGAGGGGTTGGGGGAGGCTTCCTCTTACCTCTTCCTCGGACTAAGTGTTGCCAATGGCACAATCATCTCTTCCATTGAGATACCTCCGTGCTGGAATGTATCTTTATAGTAAGAGACGTAATAGTTATAATTATTAGGGTAGGCAAAGAACGAGTCGCCTGTTACAAAGACATAGCTTGTGCTGAGGTTTGGTGCAGGGAGCTGTGCAAGATGAGGATTCTTGATAGCGAATACCTGACGTGCATCGTAGTTGAGGCTCTTTCCTAATTTATAACGCAGATTGGTATTCGTATTGCGGTCACCGATAATCTTAACTGGATTCGTCGTACGGATAGAACCGTGATCGGTTGTAATGATGACCTTATAGTCAGACTGTGCCAACTCTTTGAATACATCTGCCAATACGCTATGTTGGAACCAACTAAGCGTAATAGAGCGATATGCGCTCTCGTTACTTGCTAATTCACGTATCATTCTCATCTCTGTACGAGCGTGAGAAAGCATGTCGACGAAGTTTACTACAAGTACATTGAGGTCGTTCTGCGCAAGGTTCTTATATTGCTGCATGAACTTGTCTGCACCAGTAGAGTTGTTAATCTTATGATAAGAGAACTTATCATGTCGGCGATAGCGGTCTATCTGTGTCTGTATGAGTGGTTCCTCGTTAAGGTTTTTACCTTCTTCCTCGTCTTCATCTACCCATAGTTCTGGGAACATTGTTGCTATCTGCTTTGGCATAAGACCGCTGAAAATAGCATTACGAGCATACTGTGTGGCAGTTGGAAGAATACTCATGTAGAGGTCTTCTTCAATGTCAAACATGTCGCCAATCTCTTTTGAGAGAATGCGCCATTGGTCGAGTCGGAAGTTATCAATGACGATGAGAAATACCTTCTCACCTTTGTCAATGAGTGGGAACACCTTACTTTTGAAGATATCAGTACTAAGCAGCGGACGATTATCAGCGTTGTTCGTCTGCTGTTTCTTCTGTCCAGCTAATTTAGAGAAGCTATTGCTGACTTTGTTGTCTTGTGGAGCTACCCAATCAAGATAGTTCTTCGCAATGTATTTAGCAAAACCATTGTTGGCTTCTTCCTTTTGCATCTTCAGCATTTCGGTCATGCTGCTATCAGCACTGCTTAGTTCAAGCTCCCAATGTACAAGCTTCCGATAGACTTCCTTCCAATCATTGAATGTTCGGCAGTCGGCTATCTGCATGGCAATTTGCTGGTAGTTCTGTTGATAACCGCTTTGAGTTACTTCCGTAACAATCTCTTTTTGGTGGATATTCTTCTTCAGTGTAAGAAGAATCTGATTAGGGTTGACAGGCTTAATAAGGTAATCGGCAATCTTTGCACCGATAGCTTGGTTCATAATGTCTTCCTCCTCACTCTTCGTTACCATAACGATAGGTGTGGCAGGTTGAATCTCCTTAATGCGTTGTAACGTTTCTAAACCAGATAAACCAGGCATCTGCTCGTCCAAGAGAACGAGATCGAATGTCTGTGTTTGGCATTGGTCGATGGCATCAGTACCATTGCTGACCGTTACCACTTCGTATCCTTTCTTCTCAAGGAAGATGATATGAGCCTTTAACAACTCAATCTCATCATCTACCCAAAGTAACAATCCATTGCTCATAGCTGTTATCTCCTTTCCTTAGAACCCCTCCAAATTGTAGTATTCATCTTCGATATCGTTCTGGATGGGCTGGTTCTTTTTATTATTCTTGTTGTTTGTCTTGTTCTGTTGTGGAACTTCATCACCGAAGTAGATTATCGGACCGTCATCCGAAACCTTCTTTTTCTGCACAGGAGTGGTCTGCGACTTCTGCGTAGAAGGCTGTTGCGTCTTTGGCGCTGTAGGCTTAGCAGACTTGTCCGTTGCCACCGGTTTTGTTGTCTTTGCTGGTGCTACTGGAGTCGTAGGCTTAGCTGGTATAACAGGCTTAGTTGTCTTGTTTGGAGTTGTTGGCACTGTTGACTTAGCTGGTGTCACAGGAGTAGTTGGCTTTGCAGGTTCCTCCTCTGGTATGAAGTAGGTGCTGTTGTCGTCCAGTACAGGCTTTTTCTCCTCCGTTATAGGCTTCTTTTCTTCTATTATAGGCTTCTTCTCAGTTGCAGGTTTCTTATCTTCTACAACTGGCTTCTTGTCCTCTACAGGAATCTCAAAGGTGTTGTTATCTTGTTCAACCACCCTTTGTTCTGTCTTCTTAGGCTTTGACTCCTCCATTGGGATAGTCATCGTGTTGTCTACAGGTACGTCCTGCGTATCAGGATAGAGGTCAGGATCATTTGCATGTTTCTGTTCTATCTCCTGCTGTATATCGCGTTCACGTGGTGTTGCAACCTCAGCTGGCTCACTCAGTAAGTATCTTTGTGTCACTACTAAAGGTACAAAATGCTTTGCATAGAACGCCTCGTAGTCCTTATAACTGTATATTGTTCCTATCAGTTTAAGGTTCTTATCACTGATTATAATCCCCTTTGTGCTCTTGACCATCTGCTGTACTACAGCCTGTGATACGAATAATTGGCGTGCATATTGATAAGCCTCATCAAAGCTACGGAAGCCTGATACCTGCATCTGATGTAAGCCATTGAGGTCTTCTATCTCAATTTCAAAGTTACGAACGAGGAAGTTTGTGAAGTTGAAGCGTGCTAATTCGAATAGTAACTTATTCTCTTTCACGGAGTCAGGGTGGTACACTAATAGGAACTTGAAGTCTATATCACGCTCTGAAGAAAGCTTAGCTTGTTGTAGGCTATCGCTATCTTTCATTACGTTTGCACGATAGCTCCAGATGTCGTCAAGGTCAAACTTACCTCCACGCAGCTTCTTGCCAGCTTGCACACCATTAACAATCATACCCGCCATCTCGCTTATACGACTGTTAGGATACTTCTGTACAACCTCTTTCATGTCATTGACACAACCCGTAGGATCGCCATTGTTCAGTTTACCTAAGCCTCCAATGAAGAGGAACTTATCCCTATTGGCACCCATTGGGAAGCGTGAATTAGAGATGTGGGTATTAGCTGCTACCTCACTATATCGGCCTTGTTTGAAGGCTTCGTAGGTTGCTGCATAAAGTGAATCTTCTATCTGTACACCGAAACGAAGGTTCTGTTTGTAGTACGGATCAGTAAGGAGAGCAGTCCACTTGCTCTTTGGGAACTTCTGAATTAGGCGTGTAACATAGTTCTCAGCCACCTGTGGTTCATTCTTACGCATATAGAGTAAGTAGAGATGATAGTACACATCATCCATCTGTTCATAGTCAGGATAGTTGTCACTCACACGCCTTAAGGCCTTTTCAGCTAACCGAAGGTTGTCGAGTCTGTCCTTAAAGATAACACCAGAATGGTGCAAACCATCTTCTAATATCTTATTACTTGCCTCCAACTGTTCCGCAGTGAACGGTATCTGTGACAGATAATACTCACGTTTATGAGGGTCATTCTTAAGCGAGTCAGCTGCTTGTTTGATAGAATCCTGTCGTGCTTCAGCGTGCATGATAGAATCCCTTTGCCGCTCTGTAAGTTCAATAGGCATGTTGGTATTGCCTATTTTGCCCACAACACTTTGATTAATGCGCTGCCAGTTATCAACATTCTCTCGTTTACCCCATAGTTGTTGGAAGGTAGTCTTACCTTGTTGAACCGCTGTTGGGTTATAGAAATACCACGTATTTCCTTGCTGTTGTCTATTATTTAAAGGCTTAGGCGTCCCAAGGTTATTGTTTCCAAAGTTGCCATCCATACCTTGCTGCTGTCCATTATTCATTGCAGTCTGCAGCTGTCGTTCTTCTTTTTCTTTCTTCTTAAGGGCTGTGATAACACAATCAATCGCAGCATTACGCTCTTGTTCAGAACATTTTGCAAGATATTGAAGCGAGTCTTGGAGCTGTACGGCATCTGTATAAGGCGCTAATTCGTCCAATATCTTTGAACGTTCAGACAACTGCTCATAGTCTTTGCGGTCCTTATCAAGGAGTCCGATAGCTTCTCCATAGCATCGTTTAGCATCTCCAAAGCGTTCCTTTGCCCAGTAGAGATCACCGAGGTGGAGCAGTAATACGCCTTTCTCAATACCACTTCTTGTTGCCTTCTTGTTACCTAACTCGTATGCATTAATGGCTGCAAGCGTATCTCGTGCAGCAAGGTGTATGTTACCCATTGCGTAATACACTTGGTCAAGATACTCCTTGTTATTGTCTGAAGCAGCCATTTTCTTGAGCTTGCTAATCATCTTCTTCGTCTGCCCCTTAGCGGTAACTTCAGTCTGTGCAATACGTGCATTGAACTCTAATTCATAGGGAGGGTTGGTACGAATTACACGTTGGAACGCTTTGTAAGCTTCCTCATTTCTGCCGAGTGAAGCCAATACCTGTCCAAGTAGATACAGCTCACGAGCCTTCTGCTTCTTACGCATTTCATGCTTGATAACCTTTTGGAGATAAGGAACAGCCTTCTCAAACTCACCTGAATGCAGGTAATAATCAGCATAGGTATAGTCCCATTCTTTCACAGCTCGCCAGTCCAAAGAGTCGCGCTGCATATTACGGATGATATCCTCAGCATCATAGAGCCAGTCTTGTTCTATGTAACACTTAGCTAACCAAGCCCTTGCTTTTCCATAGATTGCAGGTTGTCCTTTGTAGATACGACTCATATAAGCAAAGGTAGCAGCCGCTTCTTCAAAGGCACCTTTATGGAATTGTGAACGTCCCATGAGCATCCATGCTTTCCATAGGAAGGGGTTATATTCACGGCGCGATAGCCATTCTATGTCCTTTTCTGTCTTTCGTCTGCTCTTTGTCCACTCTGGTCTTTTCTTGATACTATACTTTGCAATCGCCTTCTCAGCCTTTTCTATAGCTCTATCGAAGTTACCCTTTCCTAAGTCACGACTGTTCTTGTTGCCGACGGTGTAGAGTGGAATGAGTTCTGTGAAGTTATCTTTATTTCCCTTCTCCTTCTCTAATGAGCCATCAATATAAGCCTGTGCGCCATTGTAGTAGACGTTATAGCGTGTATTGAAAGCATGCCACCAACGCGTTTGCGAGGTGTTATTCTTTGTTGAGCAACTAATAATTGTTAGTACACTGATTGTCAACAGAGAGGGAATGATATATCTTATTATTCTTTTCTTCACGTTTCCTTTGATGTTCTTTTCTAAAGTAAGTGTCTTGGGATTGTAATTGTACAGATAACGGACTTAACCTTCTATCATTGCTATTAACTCATCTTTTATCTGATTAGGCAGATTAATTTCTCGAAGGATAAGACTTCTGTTCCAGCCTCTCACTTCATGAGGCTGCATTGTATAGAGTATAGTTGCAAACTCTTCTACCTCCTCGTCTGTATATTGGTCAGACTCTCTTCCACGAAAGCGGTCGAGTTCTTCATCGTCATAATACTCTACGTCTTTTATTGCTGCTTCCATCATACACACCTGTTCACACTTATCGTCCGTTCCATCACAGGAAGAACAGTCACCAGATGTAGGCATAACGACATCAGGCTCACCATCTTTTTTCTTGGTGAGCTTTGTAGCGATAGCAGCTATAATTGCTAAGATTAAAAGAGAACCTATGCCAATGAAAAATATATTCATTCTTTTACTTCGTTTTATTGTTTGAGCGGCTCTGTGAGTAGGTTAATCCACTTCTTGTATATGGAAGCCTGCTTTGCGTAAATCGTCCCAATAGTGGGGATAAGACTTAGAAACCACCTCTGGATGATTGATGCGTATTTCGCCCAGTTTGATAGCTAATGGGGCAAACGACATTGCCATGCGATGGTCTTCGTAGGTTTCTATGATGGGTTCTGCCATTGGCTCGCAACGTTCACCATTCCACGAAAGCTCTGTTTCGTTCTCCGAATAGAGGATATAGCCTAACTTCTCCATCTCTCTCGTCATAGCTTCAATGCGGTCAGTCTCTTTAATTTTTAGCGTACCTAAGCCTGTGAAATGGAAGGGTATTCCTAATATCGGACATACAGCGATGAGCGTTTGGGCCAAGTCTGGCTGATTGGTAAAGTCATACTCCATTCTGTTCAGCATTCGTGAATGGCGTGTCAATATCGCTTCTGGTAAGCCGTTAGAATCTTTATCCTTAAAACTTGTCTTTATTCCTAATAGTGAGAAGATATAGCGCACAGCCGAGTCGCCTTGTCGTGAACCATCTTTCAGTCCTTGCAAAGCTACCTTTGAGCGTGTGTCATCTGTCAGAGCAAGTATCTCATACCAATAGCTTGCTGCGCTCCAATCACTTTCTATCGTGTAAGCACGTTGCTGATAGGCTTGTGACTTTACGCTAATTGTATCAAAGTCTGACCATTCTGCCGATACACCAAACTCATGCATAAGATGCAATGTGAGGTCTATGTAAGGTCGTGAAATAATGTTACCCGTCAGCTTTAGTTCTAATCCTTTTGTCAGAATAGGCGCAATCATTAATAGTGCAGAGATATACTGCGAACTGACGTTGCCTGGTATCTGCAATGAACCTCCTTCAAGTTGTCTGCCACGGATGTGGAGTGGGGGATAACCTTCTTCGCCAACATATTCAATCTCTGCCCCTAAATAACGCAGTGCATCTACGAGAATACCAATCGGACGATGTTTCATTCGTTCCGTTCCTGTGATTGTATATTCTCCATCCGTTGCACTTAGATAAGCTGTCATAAAGCGCATTGCTGTTCCTGCAGCTTTGATATCGATGACATCTGACTGCTTACTTAGTCCACGGATGATAACCTCTGTATCGTCACAATCCGATAGGTTTTCTGGCATCATTCCTCCCTTTGTAAGTGCTTGGATAATCAATGCACGATTACTGATACTTTTTGATGCGGGAAGCGTGATAGAAGTATCAATAGGTTTGGGGCAAGTTATGATGTATTGCATGTGTATTTAGTGCAGATTTATTATAGGACAAAAGTACGAAATAAACTTGGGATAAGAGAAAAAGAAGTCCAAAAGTTTGCTAATATGGTGGAAAGTAACTAATTTTGCATTGCTTTAAAAAGAGCGGGATGTAGTTCAGTAGGTTTAGAATGCTGGTCTGGGGGACCAGTGGTCGCCAGTTCGAGTCTGGTCATCCCGACTGAAATAAATTAAAGATGCTGAACCTCAATTAATTATCTTTGGTCGCAGGAAAAGCGGTCGGCGAATAGTCGGTGAACTTTAATTTAATAGAACAAACAGTATTCAATAGGGCATTTCACGCAAAAGTTAGGAAATGTCTAAAAAATCTCCCAAAAACAGACAAACGGCTCAGTAGGGAAAAGTTGGAGAGAAGGTACACAAAAAGCTAATTGTAAAAAGTCCTTCTAAACTTTGAAATAATAAATATCCCCAAAGACGAGAGATATTATTACGGATAATAGAAGGATAGTTTTATTTTAGTTTGCTGTCACTTTTAACATTTCCTGTATCTTATTGTGATATAACATTTTAAGAGCCTACTATAACTGACAGGAGTGACAGGAGATTTAGTTTATGGGTCGCTCGGTAAAACAAAATCAGCTGATTGATATATATACTTTGCTGGTTCTTCCGAAATATAAAGTGACAAAGTAAGTCTCTTGTAATATAGTACGCAGAGAAGGGGGGAAGAGCCGAGATGAACGCCATCTCACAGAGGTGCGAAAGCACAAAGAGCAGACAGGGGCGTAGTGTGCAGGTTGCTGATATCTTTGAAGACAAACGTTATATATACTTTACATACAATCGCTCCAACAAAATTTGCAACTATCCTTCTTTGCTCCACGTACCAGCGGTGTC